>DATIOJ010000063.1:0-52492 GCA_035473355.1 Candidatus Limnocylindrales bacterium | reverse complement strand
GCCGTCTTCACCGGGCGGACACGCCGAGGCAAGGTCATCTTGGAACTCGAGCTCGAGCGCCTGGGCATCGTCTTCAAACACTCCACGCCCTACCACCCGCAGACCTGTGGCAAGGTCGAGCGATTTCATCAAACCCTCAAGCGCTTCCTTCGCAAGCAGCCTCCCGCCAGCTCTTTGGCCGAGCTGCAGTGGCAGCTCGATGTCTTTCGCGAGTACTACAACTACCGCCGACCCCATCGAGCACTGGGGCGGCAAACCCCGCTGGCCGTCTTCAACGCTCTCATCAAAGCCAGGCCTTCTCAGCAGCCACCTGTCGACCACCGTGTTCGATATGACAAGGTCGACCGCTTCGGTTCGGTGACCATCCGCTACTTGGGCCGACTCCGACACGTTCGCCTCGGTCTCGCACACAAGCACAGAAAGGTCAGGCTGCTCGTCGCCGGCGCCGATGTTCGGATCATCACCGAAGAGGGTGAACTCCTCCGGACTCTCACCCTCGACCCGACACGCAATTACTAC
The DNA here is from genome assembly GCA_035473355.1 of Candidatus Limnocylindrales bacterium. Classification (GTDB taxonomy): domain Bacteria; phylum Chloroflexota; class Dormibacteria; order Dormibacterales; family Dormibacteraceae; genus 40CM-4-65-16. The sequence continues at coordinate 51,973 of DATIOJ010000063.1, read as the reverse complement.
GGCCTCGGCGGACGCTGGCCGCTGCACAATGTCGCGCAACAGGCCTGCACGATGTCTTGAGACAGGACAAGTGGCGGAGGGGGAGGGATTTGAACCCCCGATCGGCTTGCACCGATAACGGTTTTCAAGACCGCCGCCATAAGCCGGACTCGGCCACCCCTCCGCAGGGCAACAGCGATTATCGTGCCCCGATCAGCTCGACCCCACCCATGTACGGTTTCAACGCGTCGGGCACGGCGATCATCCCGTCGGGCCGCTGGTAGGTCTCGATGATCGCGTCGATCGTGCGCGGCAGCGCAAGGCCCGACCCGTTGATGGTGTGTGCAAACCGTGGCGACGCTCCGCGCGCAGGCCGGTACCTGATGTTGGCCCGCATGGCCTGGAAGTCGTTGAAGACCGAGCAGGACGACACCTCGAGATAGCGGTCGAGGCCAGGTGCCCACGCATTCAGGTCGTACTTCTTGTACTGCGCGAAGCCCATGTCGCCCGTGCACATCGCCATCGCGTTGTAGTGCAGCCCGAGGCGCTGCAGGATGTCCTCGGCGTCGCGGGTGAGCCGCTCGAACTCATCCATCGATGTCTCCGGGGTGGTGACCTTGACCAGCTCCACCTTCGAGAACTGATGCATGCGGATGAACCCTCGCGTGTCCTTTCCCGCAGCGCCCGCCTCAGTGCGCCACGACGGCGCATACGACACGTACTTCAGGGGCAGCTGATCCGCGTCGAGGATCTCCTCGCGGTGGTAGTTGGTGACCGGCACCTCGGCGGTTGGGATCAGCCATAGATCCCTGTCCTCCACCTTGAACAGCTGATCGGCAAACTTCGGCAGGTTCGCGGTGCCGATCATCGCGGCCGAGTTGACGAGGAGCGGCGACCAGAGCTCGACGTATCCGTGCTCGCGCGTGTGCACGTCGAGCATGAACTGCACCAGGGCACGCTCCAGCCGAGCGCCCTCGCCGACCAGGAACGCGAAGCGCGAGCCCGCGACGCGCACCGCGCGCTCGAAATCCATGATGCCGAGCGTCTCGCCCAGGTCGAAGTGGGTGCGCGGCGCAAACCCGAGGTTCGGCTTGGTCCCCCACTCCCTGATCACCACGTTGTCCGCCTCCGACTCGCCGATGGGCACCGACTCGTGGAAAAGGTTGGGCACGCGGAGGAGTAAATCGTCCAGCTCGCGCTTCACAGCGTCCGCGACCGACAGCTCGCTCTTGGCCGTGTCCGCCATCTGGCGGAGCCGCTCCTTCAGTGCCTCCTCACGAGTCTTCGCGAACTGCTTCGACAGCTCGTTCTGCTCCGCCTTGATCGTCTCGGCGCGATGCAGGTGAGAACGCCAGAGCTCGTCCAGGCGAAGGATCTCGTCGATGGGCGCCGGCTCGCCCTTCAGCTCCGCGGCCCGCTTGACGACATCAGGGTTCTTGCGGATCAGCTCGAGCGGAAGCATCGCTACGACTCGGCCTTCATCACCGGGAAGAGGATCACGTCGCGGATCGACGGCTGGTCCGTGACCAGCATCACGAGCCGGTCGATGCCCATCCCCAACCCACCGCAGGGAGGCAGGCCGTACTCGACCGCGCGCAGGAAGTCCTCGTCCATCGGATGCGCCTCGACGTTTCCGGCCGCCCGCAGCGCCGCCTGCGCCTCGAACCGCGCTCGCTGGTCGACAGGGTCGGTCAGCTCGGTGAACGCGTTGGCGTACTCGCGGCCGAGGATGACCAGCTCGAACCGCTCGACAAATCCGGGATCGTCGTCCCGCGGACGGGCAAGGGGCGACACTTCAACTGGGTAATCGAGCACGAACGTCGGCTGGCGCAGACGCGGCTGGACGTGCTCCTCAAACAGGTCGTTCAACTCTTGGCCGGCGGCGTGGCGGCCCGTGTGCTCGAACACGAGGTCGACCATGCGCTCCCGGCGAAAGGGCGGCGTGAGATTGACCGACTCGCCTTCATAGGACGTTTCCAGTGGGCGCTTTGCAGCCATGGCCGAGACGACGACGACGTCTTCGACCAGCTGCATCATGTCCTCGTAGTCCGCGTAGGCCTGATAGCACTCCATCAACGTGAACTCCGGGTTGTGCCGCGGCGACAGGCCCTCGTTGCGAAAGACCCGCCCGATTTCGAACACGCGCTCGAAGCCTCCGACGAGCAGGCGCTTCAGGTGCAGCTCCAGGGCGATGCGGAGGTAGAGATCACGGTCGAGCGAGTTGTGGTGGGTCAGAAACGGCCGCGCGTGCCCGCCGCCGGGCACCTCCTGCAGCACCGGCGTCTCCACGTCGATGAAGCCGCGCTCGTCCAGCAACCCTCGGATCGCGGTGATGATCCTGGTCCGCGCCCGAAAGACCTCCCGCACCTCGGGGTTGGCGATCAGATCGACGTATCGCTGCCGGTAGCGGATCTCCAGGTCCTTCAGCCCGTGCCATTTCTCCGGCAGCGGGCGCAGGGACTTGGTCAGGAGCTGGAACGAGTGCACCTCCACGGTGATCTCGCCGCGCTTGGTCCGAAAGACCGGTCCGGTGACGCCGATGATGTCGCCGAGGTCGAGGTCGGCGAACCGGGCGAACTCCTCATCCCCGAGGATGCCGCGGTTTGCCATCAGCTGGATCCGGCCGCGGCCATCCTGCAGGTCGGCGAAGACAACGCCTCCCTGCTGGCGCTTCACCATCAACCGCCCGGCGACCGACACCGGCGGCGTTCTCTCCGCGTCTCCCAGCAAGGCCTTCGCCGCCTCACTGTTGTGGGTGGGGAGAAATCCGCGTGAGTAGGGGTCGATTCCAGAGGCGCGAAGACGCTGCACCTTCTCGAGCCGATCGCGCATGAATTCGTCCGCCACGATCGGAAAAGGTTAGCTACAGAGCGAGTTCCTGCTCCTCCGCGGCTGGGAACGAGTTCACATCGGCCCCGCCGGCGGCGCGATGGTTGCCGAGAGCCTGCTCGATCAGCGCGTCGATCTCGATGTCCGAATGCATCGGGTCGTGATGGAAGAACGCCAGCTCTTTGACCCCCGCCTGTTCGGCCAGGGACAGCGCCTCCTCATACGTCGAGTGGCCGAATCCGGCGTGTGTCTTGTACTCCTCGGCGCTGTACTGCGCGTCGTGGACCAGCAGATCCGAGTCGCGGCACCAGTTGGCCAGGTCCTTGAGAGTTCCATTTGTCCCATTGGCGAAGAGCGCGACCTCGTTGTCCGTGGCAAACGTGAAGCGTGACGACCCTTCGTCGATGCGATAGCCGAACGTCGGGATCGGGTGCATCAGCAGGTGCGGCGTGATGCGAAGCGCTCCGACCTCAAACGTCTCACCGGGATTCCGCTCGATGAACTCCATCTCGGCGGGCATGTGGCTCAGTCGCACGGGAAAGTACGCGGGGTCGGTCTGGTCGGCGAACGCGGCCTGCAGCGATTTGGCCGAGCCCGCCGGTCCGACGATCGTCAGCGTGGTGCCTGGGACGAACGCCGGGAGAAAGAACGGGAAGCCCTGGATGTGGTCCAGGTGCGTGTGCGTGATCAGCACATGCGCCTGCAGCGGCTCGGCGGGTCCGCACGAGCCGCCCAGCTCCGCGATACCCGACCCCGAATCGATGATGAGCAGGTTGTTCTCTTTGTCGCGCACCTCGACGCACGTCGTGTTTCCGCCGTAGCGCAACGTGCGGCGTCCAGGCGTCGGCCGGGTGCCACGGGTACCCCAGAACTTGATCCTCATCGCTTGGCCGCCGGTTGGTAGATCTTCTTGGTGATGAAGACCTCGAGCAGATCGGCGTCGAGCTTGCCCTGGCCTGCCTCTTCATGGAGGATGTCGAGCGCCGTGCTCGTGGACACCGCGCGCTTGTAGGGTCGGTCCTGCGCGGTGAGGGCGTCGTAGATGTCGGAGATCGTCATCATCCGCGCCTGAAGAGGAATCTGATCGCCGGCCAGGCCGCGCGGGTAGCCGGAACCATCGAGCTTCTCGTGGTGGCCGTACGCGATCTCAGGGATGCGCCTCATGACCGGCGTCCAGGGGATCTTGGTCAGGAAGTGGAAGCTGTGGGTCACGTGTGACTCCATCTCCAGCCGCTCCTGAGGATCGAGCGTGCCCTTGCGAATGCTCAGGAAGCGAAACTCCTGCGGTTCGAGCATCGGGTGCGCCCGGCCGGAGATGTCGAGATACGTTTGCTGGGACAGGACCTCCAGGGTCGACGCCTTGTCCTCTGGCATGACTGTCGGCTCGTTCGCGGCGACGATGCTCTGCATCCAGCGCTTGAGCTCGACGAGCTCCTCCTCGAGGCGCTGGTCGATCTCCGCAAGCGTGGAGCCGTTCCGTCCGGACCGCATCGCGTCCAGCTTCTCCGTCGCGTACTTGACCTGGACGGATCGCTCGATGAACTCGAAGCGCGCCTGGATCACCTCGAGCTGACCCGGGATGAGCTTTTTGGCCTTGACCAGGATGTGCTCGCGCACGCCGACCTTCCCGAAGTCGTGGAGCAAGCACGCGTAGCGCAGCTCCTTCAGCTGATCGTCCGTGAAGTTGACGTCCAGGAACTTGCCGGTGGCGATCTCGTTGATGGTCCGAGCCAGCGCCGAGGTCATGCGCTCCACCCGACCCGAGTGACCGGCGGTGCTGGGGTCGCGTTGCTCGATCGCGGTGACGCTTGCCTGCACGAAACCGTCGAACAGCGCCTGGATCGAATCGAGCAGGTTCTTATTGTCGAGGGCGACCGCGGCCTGGCTTGCGATCGACTCGATCATCTCGACGTCCTCGGGCTGGAAGCTGATCACCTCGGTCGCCACGGTGTCGACGGTCAGCCGAGTTTCGAAGCGGCGCTTAGCGTTGATCAGCTGAACCGCGCCGACGACCTCGTTGTTGTAGTTGCGCATGGGAACCGTGAGCATCGATTTCGTCCGGTAGCCGAACTGCGAATCGAAGCTCTTGCCGCCGGTCGGTTTGCCCGGCGGCGGGTTGTAGGCGTCGTCGTAGATCTGGCTCGCGCCGACCGAGACCGTGTAGCCCACCACGGTCTTGTCGTCGACGGGCACTTTGAACGCCGAGTACGTGCTCTTGTCGATGGAGTGGTTCTGGCTCGAGGCAAGGAAGAGCTTCGGCGCCCCGTCCTCGTCCATCTTCAGCCACAGGCTCGCCCCGTCTGCGTGCGTGAGCTGGCGCATGGTCGTGAGGATGAAAGACTGCAGGCGATCGATGTCCTTCTCGGCCGAAAGCGCGATGCCGATGCGGTTCAGCTCACGGAACTGCCGGTGCCGGCGATGAGCCTCGGTTTCCAGCTGTGCCACCTGGCGTTTCAAGGCCACGTTCTCGATGGCGACCCTGATCAGCTCGCGGAGCGCTGCCGGCGAGGCGTCAGGCGGGAGCTCGACCGACTGCGCGGCGAGGTGCTCCGGGGCGTGCTGGCCAGGCCGGAGCAGGATCAGCGCCGGCTCCTCGATGTGGGCCGGGTCGCGCAGCGGCTCGGTCTCGAGGCCGCTGGCCGCCATGGCCGCGGGCGCGTCCCCGTCCAGCACGTAGAGATGGAATGGCTGCGCCGTCTTCATTGGAGAGCCCCTTATCTAGCATCCCCGCCCGAGTTTTGAGCGTAGATAAGGCGTAAACCCTCCAGAGTCAGCAACGGGTCGGTGGTTTCGATGACGTTGGTCAGTCCAGCGACCAGGGAAGCCTGCCCACCCGTGGCGACCACCCGCGCCTTCCCGCCCAGCTCGTCGATCATCCGTTTGACCATGCCCTCGACCTGGGCGACAAAGCCCCAGACAAGCCCGGACTGGATCGAGGCGACCGTGTTGCGGCCGATGACCGAGTCAGGCGCCACCGGCTCGACCCGGCGGAGCATGGCCGTCTGGGACACCAGCGCGTCGAGCGAGATCTCCACCCCCGGCGCGATCGCCCCGCCCAGGTAGTCGCCCTCCGCGTTGATCGCGTCGTAGGTCACCGCCGTCCCGAAGTCGATGACCACGATCGGGCCGCCGTACTTGGTGTAGGCGGCGAGGGCGTTCGCGATCCGGTCCGCGCCGACGTCCTTGGGGTTGTCGTACCGGATCCGCACGCTCGTCTTCACGCCCGGACCGACCATCACCGGCTCGCACTTCAGGTAGCGGCGCGACGCTTCGACCAGGGCCGGGTTCAGGGTCGGAACCACGCTCGAGATGACCACCCCGGTGACGACGCTGAGCTCGAACCCGCGGAGCTCGAACAGCTGGCGCAGCTCGAGCGCCACCTCGTCTGCCGTCCGCTCGCGGTGCGAGGTCACGCGCCAGTCGGCGGCAAGGTGCTCGCCGTCGAACAGGGCGATCGTGACGTTGGTGTTGCCGACGTCGACCGCGAGGAGCATGGCGGCCCGAACTCTAGAGGACTGGGCCGGCCGAGCGGCCAGCAGTCCGGGCTAGGCGCCAAACGGGGGCCGCTCCGGGCGCCGAGACGACGGAAGGGGTGGCACTAGGAGGAGCGCACTAGCGGTGCGCGACGACGACGTGCCGGGCCCCCTGACACACGTAATCGGCGCCCGGAAGCCCGAAATGCGGCCATGAGGCCGGGCCCCAGTCCTCAGGCCAGTCCGCTAGCCCGAGCGCCCCTCGGTGAAGCGGCGGAGCGCGGCGGCCTGGCGCCGCAGAGCGCGCGCTCGCTGCGGCACCTTGAAGCCGCGCTTCCGGACCGAGGCCCTCGCGTCCCAAGGCGGCGCGAACGTCCCATCGCGGACCTGCCGGCCAACCTGTTCATGCGCCTTCCGGAATGGCATGCCGCCGCGAACCAGCTCATCGGCGGCGTCGGTGGCAAGGAGCAGCGGATCCGCCGCGGCGGCTTCGGTCCGATCGCGGTCGAACTCCAGGTGGCGGACCAGAAGCGCCGCGGCCGCCACCGAGTCGAGCGCGCCCTCGACGGCGTGGAAGACCGCGGCTTTGTCCTCCTGCAGGTCTTTGTCGTAAGCCAGCGGCAAACCTTTGAGCACCGTCGCGAGCGTCACGAAGCTACCGATCGCCCTGCCCGCACGACCCCTCAGCAGCTCGGCAATGTCCGGGTTTTTCTTCTGCGGCATCAGGCTCGAGCCGGTTGCGATCTCGTCCGCAAGCTTCACGAATCCAAACTCGGAGCTGGCCCACAGGACGACATCCTCGCCGAGCCTGCTCAGGTGCAGGGACGTGGAGGTGCAGGCGTAGACGAGGTCGAGCGCGAAATCGCGGTCGGACACCGCGTCGATGCTGTTTTCGGTCAGCTCCGTCAGGCCGAGCTCCCGCGCGACGGCCTGCCGGGCGAGCGGCAGCGTCGAGCCGGCGAGCGCCCCCGACCCCAGCGGCATCTGGCCCGCAGCCTCGTACGCATGGCGAAACCGCTCGGCGTCGCGCAGCAGGGGCTCGGCGTGCGCGAGCAGGTGATGGCCGACGGTGACCGGCTGGGCGCGCTGGAGGTGGGTGTATCCAGGCATGATCCAGTTCGCGTGCTCGGCCGCGCGGCCCGCGAGGACGTCGATCACTTCCGCCAGCGACACGATCGCCTCCAGCGCCGCGTCGCGGCAGTAGAGCCTGAGGTCGAGAGCGACCTGGTCGTTGCGTGATCGCCCGGCATGTAGAGCCGCGCCCGCGGACGTTATCTCGGTGAGGCGCCGCTCGATCGCCGTGTGGATGTCCTCGTCCGACGGCGCAAATTTGAAGTCCCCGGAGTCCAGCTCGCGCTTGATGCGCCGCAACCCTCGCTCGATTGCGGTCAGCTGCGCAGCGCTCAGGATGCCGGCCGCCTTCAACCCGCGCGAGTGCGCGATGCTGCCGGCGATGTCGTACGGGTACAGCTCGAAGTCGATCGCCAGCGAGGACGCGAAACGCTCGAGCTCCGGCAGCAGGCTGCGCCGGAACCGGCCGCCCCACAGCTTGGCGCCCCGCTTCGCTATTTCGTGATCCTCTTCGCGTCGCCCAGCAGCCGGCCGAAGTCGCGTGCATGGAGCTGCCCCTGCACTCGCGCTGACGTGCGCAGCCCCATACCCCAGAGCTTGATGAACCCGGCCGCTGCCGATTGGTCGAACTCGTCGCCTTTGCCGTACGTCGCGAGCGAGAGCTCGTACAGCTGGTGCGGGGCCTTCCGGCCGACCACGTGCGATGAGCCCTTGAAGAGCTTGAGCCGCACGTCGCCTGTGACGTGGCGCTGCGTCTCAGCCACGAACGCGTACAGCGCGTCGCGCAGTGGGCTGAACCAGAGCCCGTCGTAGACCATCTGCGCCCATTGCTGGGCGACGGTGTCCTTGAATCGCGCGACTTCTTTGGGCAGCGTTATGTCTTCCAGCGCCTGGTGCGCTTGCAGCAACAGCACCGCCGCGGGCGCCTCGTAGATCTCACGCGACTTGATGCCGATCAGGCGGTTCTCCAGGTGATCGATCCGGCCGACTCCGTTCTCGCCGCCGATCCGATTCAACGTCGTGACCAGCTCCAATGCAGAGATCGGCTTGCCGTCCAGGGAGACGGGAAGGCCTTCTTTGAACCTGACCTCGACATACGTCGGTTCGTCCGGGCAGTGCTGCGGGTCTCGCGTCCAGGCGTAAACGTCCTTGGGCGGCTCGGCCCACGGGTCCTCGAGCACGCCCGCCTCGATCGAGCGGCCCCACAGGTTCTCATCGGTCGAGTACGGCTCCCGTACCGTTGCGGGCACCTCGATTCCGTGCCGATGCGCGTACTCGATCTCGTCGTCGCGGTTCATGCCCCACTCGCGCACAGGCGCAACCACCTGGAGGTCGGGAGCAAGCGCCGCGGTCGCGACGTCGAATCGCACCTGGTCGTTGCCTTTGCCCGTGCATCCGTGGGCCACCGCCTGCGCTCCCTCCCGGCGAGCGACCTCGACCATCATCGCGGCGATGAGCGGGCGCCCGAGCGCGGTCGCGAGCGGATACTCCTTTTCGTACACCGCGCCCGCCTGCAGCGACGGCCAAACGAAGAGCTGAAGGAACGGAAGCCGTCCATCGGCGATGTACGCCGCCGACGCGCCGGTCTTCAGGGCCCGCGCCTGGATCGCATCGAGATCCTTCTTCTCGCCGAGGTCGACGGTGAAGGCGATGATGTCCCAACCCTGGTCTTTGAGCCAGCGAATGGCCACCGAGGTGTCGAGCCCGCCGGAGTAGGCGAGCACGAGCTTCTTGGTGTTGTCAGGCACTCGCGAGGAGCTCTTTCAGGGCGCGCACGGCGCCGCGCTTGCGCAGGACGGCGATGATCGTGTCGTCGCCCGCGACAGTGCCCGCGACCCCGGGAAGTCCTGCCTCGTCGATCCGCCGCGCGACGAGGTTCGCGGTGCCGGGAGGCGTTCGAATCACGGCCATCGGCTCCACGACCTCGACCGACAGCACGAGCTCGCGCACCAGGGCGGCCTGGCTCCGGTAGCCGGCGCCGGACCTGACCAGGCCCAGCTCCTGGATGTCGCGCGAGATGGTGGCCTGCGTCGCGTGCATGCCGCGCCGCGCCAGCGCCGCCGCGATCTCTTGCTGCGTGTGCGCCGCGCCGCGATTGACCAGCTCGAGGATCGCGCTGTGCCGCTCCGCTTTGGTCGCGGTCAACTCGCGTTGCCCCGCATCAATTCGTGCGCGCGGTCGATCTCCCGCGCCGTGATGATCAGGGGCGGCACCACACGCACGGAGTGATCGTCGACCGCATTGACGACCAGGCCGGCATCGAGACACGACTGCTGAAATGCCTTGGCCCTGGGCTCCTCGAACTCGAAGGCCTGCATCAGGCCGAGTCCACGCACGTCCTTGGCCCCGAGGTCGCCCAGCGCGGCGCGCAGCGCGTCACCCATCTCGGCAGCATGCCCGACCAGTCCGTCGCGCTCGATGACCTGGAGCACGGTAGCCGCGACCGCGCAGGCAAGCGGATTGCCGCCGAACGTCGAACCGTGGTCGCCCGGCTCGAATGCGTCCGCGCGCGGGTTGGCCAGGCAGGCGCCAATCGGCAGCCCTCCACCCAGCCCCTTGGCGACCGTCATCACGTCCGGTGTGATGCCGGCGTGCTGGTGGGCGAACCAGCGCCCGGTGCGCCCCAGGCCGGTCTGCACCTCGTCGAGGATCAGGAGCAGGTTCTTGCGATCGCACCACTCGCGCACGCGCTTCAAGTAGCCGGGCGCCGCCGGGACGACACCGATCTCTCCCATCACGGGCTCGAGCATCACGGCCACGGTCCTGTCAGTCGTCGCCGCTTCGATCGCGCCCGCGTCGTTGTACGGGACGTGGACGAAGCCCTCGGGCAGCGGCTTGAACGGGTCCGAGTACTTGTGCTGACCTCCCGCCGTCACAGCGGCCAGCGTGCGGCCGTGGAAGGAGCCCGTTGTCGTGATGATCTCGAACGCGCCGTCGCGATGACGGGTGCCCCACTTTCGCGCGAGCTTGATGGCGGACTCGTTGGCCTCGGCGCCGGAGTTGCAGAAGAACACGCGCGAGGGGAAGGACAGCTCGACGAGGCGGCGCGCCAGCTCGACCTGAGGTTGCGTGAAGTAGAGGTTGGAGGTGTGGATCAGCGTGCCGGCCTGCCGGCTGACGGCGGCCACGACGTCGGGGTGGGCGTGGCCGAGGAGGTTGACTGCGATCCCGGCGACGAGGTCGAGATACTCGCGGCCCGCGTCGTCGAACAGGAGACAGCCGCGGCCCCGCACGAAGGTGACCGGCAGGCGCCGGCCGGTCTGCATGAGGTATTTGTCCGCGAGCTCGCGAGTATTCACCACGAGCAGGACCGCATCCTCGGATAGTCCGGACTAACACTGCACGACTTTGGCGCAGAACCATGGATAGTCCGGACTATCCGGAAAAGATCGCTCAAGGAGTGACCATCGTCCCGATCCCCGCCTCGGTGAAGAGCTCGAGCAGCAACGCATGCTTGGTGCGGCCGTCGACGATGTGCGCGAGCGGCACGCCATCGAGCGCGCGAAGGCACGCCTCGAGCTTGGGGATCATCCCGCCGGTCACCTCTCCCTTGTCGATCCGGTTGCGCGCGTCCTCTCGGGAAAGCACCGGGACCACCTCCCCGTCCGCGCCCTGGACGCCGGGCACGTCGGTGAGAAGAATGACCTTGGCCGCACCGAGCGCGACCGCGATCTCGGCGGCCACCGTGTCGGCGTTGATGTTGTAGGCGTGTCCGTCATAGCCGAGCCCGATCGAGGCGATGACCGGAATGTATCCACGCGTGAGCAGCGCCGTGATCGGCTCCTTGTTCACCTGCGTGACGCGCCCGACGAAACCCATCGACTCATCGAGCGGCTCCGCGATGATCGTCGGCCCGTCCTCGCCGCTCATGCCCACGGCCTGCCCACCCAGCCGGTGGATCGCGGCGACGAGGTCGGGGCTGACCTTGCCGGTGAGCACCATCTTCACGACCTCCATCGTGTTCTCGTCGGTGACGCGAAGGCCGTTCTTGAACTCCGCCTTCAGTCCGAGCCGCTCGCTCATCGCGGTGATCTCCGGGCCGCCTCCGTGGATCAGCACCGGCTGCATGCCGACGTAGCGCAGGAGCACGACGTCGAGGAGCGTTTCGTCGCGAGCGTGGTCGATGGCGTTGCCGCCGACCTTGATGACCACGGTCTGGCCGTGGAATCGCCGGATGTAGGGCAGCGCCTCGACCAGGACCTTGGCGCGCTCCTCGACCGAAAGCGTCATGTCGTGTAGTCCGCGTTGATGCGCACGTACTCCTCCGATAGGTCGCAGCCCCAGGCTTCGGCGCTTCCCTGGCCGAGGCCGAGCGTGGCCACGATCTCAATTTCCGGCTGCTCGAACGACCGGCGAACGGCGGCCAGGTCGACGTCGACTCCCGACCCGCGCTCGAACACAACGAGGCCGCCGACGCTCAGGTGGAGGCGGTCGAGCGCGAGCTCGGCGCCACTGTAGCCGAGCGCGCATACGACGCGCCCCCAGTTCGGATCGCCGCCGTGGACGGCGGTCTTGACGAGGCTGGACGCGGCGACCGCGCGAGCGGCGGTCCGGGCGTCTTCGTCAGACGCGGCGTCCAGCACCCTGACCGTGATCAGCTTGGTGGCGCCCTCGCCGTCGCGCGCGATCGATCGCGCCAGCTGCCTGGCGATTTGCTCGAGCGCAGACTGGAGCTGGTCCGCCTCCGGTGTGCCCTCTCGGATCGCCTCGTTGCCCGCGGCGCCGTTCGCCAGGATCAGGAAGCTGTCGTTGGTCGAGCTGTCGCCGTCCACCGTCACCTGGTTGAAGCTTCGATCCGCGACCGACCTGACCAGCGCGGACATGAGTCCGGGCTCGACCGCCGCGTCGGTCGTGATGTACGCGAGCATCGTCGCCATGTTGGGATGGATCATGCCCGACCCTTTGCACATACCCCCCACGCGCACGGCCGCCCCGCCGAGCTCGAGGTCGAGCTGCGCGGTCTTGGGCACGGTATCCGTGGTCATGATCGCGCGGGCCGCGGCGATGCCGTCCTGTTCGGTCAGGCGTCCGCACGCATGGGCGATGCCCGACTTGATCGCGTCCATCGGCAGGTACCGTCCGATGACGCCGGTCGAGCTGACCAGCACCTGGTCGGGGTCGAGGTCGAGCCGGTCCGCGGACAGCTTGGCCATCAGCAGCGCGTCGCGAAAACCCTGCGCGCCGGTGCAGGCGTTCGCGTTGCCGGAGTTGATGGTCAGCGCCTGGATGCGGTTGCGCTGCAGGTGGAGCTGATCGATCACCACTGAAGCAGACTTCACCTTGTTCGTCGTGAACACCCCGCCCGTGTCGCACGGATACGCCGAGTGGATCACGCACAGGTCGTCCTTCTGGCCGGTCGGAATGGCCGACGCGCCGGCCGTGAACGCCTTGATGCCGCATGCGGCGGTGCCGGCACGAAATCCGCGGGCGTAGGTCACGGCCACTGCACGGGTCCCTCGAGCGCGGTGGTCCGCTCGAAACCGAACGCGATGTTGAAGCACTCGACGCCCTGTCCCGACGCGCCTTTGACAAGGTTGTCGAGCGCGGCCGTGACGACGGCTTTGCGACCCTGAGCGGCGACGTTGACGAGGCACCGGTTGGAGTGGGTCGCCAGTTTGGTGGTAGGCGTCTGGTCGACGACCTTGGTGAAGGGCTGGCCGGCGTAGAACTCGCGATACGCATCCTCCAGCTCGGCCTGCGAACCCTTGAGGTCGAAATAGCAGGTAGCGAGAATCCCGCGCGTCATCGGCACCAGGTGCGGCACGAACGTCACGTGAATATGGGTCGCGAGTCCCCCTAACTCCTGGACGATCTCGGGCAGGTGCCGGTGCCCCTCGATGGCGTACGCATGGAGGGATTCGTTGACCTCGCTGAAATGCACGCCAACGGTCGGAGACCGGCCGGCGCCGCTGACGCCCGACTTGGCATCGACGATCACGTCGGACCCGATCAATCCACTCGCGGCGGCCGGTGCAAGCGCGAGGATCGCAGCGGTGGAGAAGCAGCCTGGGACCGCGACCAGCTCCGCACCCTTCAGCTCCTCCTCGTGCAGCTCGGGCAGGCCGAATATCGCCTTCTCGAGCAGCACAGGCGCCGGATGCGTCTGGCGATACCACCGCGGATACTCCTCCGCGTCGTGGAGGCGGAAGTCGGCGCTCATGTCGATCACGCGCACGCCCGCTGCGAGCCACGATTCGACCCTGGCCGCACCGACGTTGTGAGGCAGGCAGCTGAAGATGACGTCGAGACCGTCGAAAGCGGGCTCGGGCAGGAATTCGCCCTTCAGCTCGAGGAGCGGGAAGACTTCCGAGTAGGGCTTACCGGCGTGCGAGCGCGACGTGAGCTGAACGAGTTCGACCGACGGGTGACGCGCCAGCAGACGCACCGCGGTCATCCCCGCGTAGCCGTTTGCCCCCGCGACCGCGGCTCGGACCTTCTTTCCCACGAACGCATGAGTATACAACCAACTGCATAAACATGCGGTCAGTCAGCGGGATTGAAAAAGCACGACTCCGCGCCGGTGTGGCAGGCTGGCCCCGCGGGCCGCACCCGGAGAAGCACCGCGTCCAGGTCACAGTCCAGACGAACCTCGAGCACCTCCATCGTGTTGCCGGACGTTGCACCCTTCTCCCACAGGCCGCGCTCGCGCGAGAGGAACCAGGCCCGACCGGTCTCGCGTGTCTTCCGCCACGCCTCCTCGTCCATGTAAGCCAGCATCAACACCTTGCCGGTCTCGGCGTTCTGCACGACGGCCGGCACCAGGCCCTTCGAGAAATCAGGATTCATCGCCTCACCTCCAGGCCCATTGACGCAAGCTCGTCCTTCACGCCGGCGACCGTGAGCTCCCCGAAGTGGAAGACCGACGCGGCGAGGGCCGCATCGGCGCCGCCGTCGGTCAGCGCCTCGTACATGTGACGGGCGGTCCCAGCTCCACCCGAGGCGATGACGGGGAGACGAACCGCGCCGCGGACCGATCGCAGCAGCTCGATGTCGTAGCCCTCGTGCGTCCCGTCGAAATCCATCGACGTGAGCAGGATCTCCCCCGCCCCCAGCTCCTCGCCGCGAGCAGCCCACTTGACCGCCTCACGTCCGGTGGCGCGCCGGCCGCCGTGACTGAACACCTCCCAGCCCCCCTCGGATCGTCTCCTCGCATCGATCGCCAGCACCACGCACTGCGAGCCAAAAACCTGAGCGCACCGCGTGACCAGGGTCGGATCCTCGAGCGCCGCGGTGTTGACCGACACCTTGTCCGCGCCGTGTGTCAGCAGGTCGGCCATGTCCGAGACGCTTCGCACGCCGCCCCCCACCGCGAGCGGGATGAAGACCTGGTCGGCCGTCCGCTCCACGGCGTCGAGGAGGATCTTGCGCGCGTCGGACGACGCCGTGATGTCGAGGAAGACGATCTCGTCGGCTCCTTCACGGTCGTACATCGCCGCCAGCTCGGCGGGGTCGCCGGCGTCACGGAGGTTCTGGAACCGCACGCCCTTCACCACACGGCCCTTGGTCACGTCGAGGCAGGGAATCACGCGCTTGGCCGGCATCAGGAGCAGAGGCCCACGAAGTTGGCGTAGATGCGCAAACCGTCCGCGCCGCTCTTCTCGGGATGAAACTGTGTGCCCATCACGTTGGCCTTCGCGCCGGCTGCGGCGGGCGAGTGATCTGTGCACGCGATCCCGTCCGGCGACCCTTCAGGGGTGAAGGAGTGGACGAAGTAGAAGTACGAGCCGTCGCCGACCCCCTCCCACAGTGGTGAGGTCGCGGTCTGCGCCGTGCGGCACCATCCGATGACCGGAACCCGTTCGCTGTTCTCGACCTCGACCACGCGGCCAGACAGGAGACCGAGACCCTCGTGCCGGCCGTGCTCCAGCGACTCCTCGAAGAGCAGCTGGTAGCCGAGGCACACGCCCAGCAATGGCTTGCCGCGCTGAGCGAGCTCCACCACCCGCCGACCCAGGCCGCCGCCCGTAAGCCTGGCGAGCGCCGGCGCGAATGCGCCCACGCCGGGCAGGACGATGCCGTCGGCGCGCTCGAGCTCGTCGGCGTCCGCGGTCAGGCGTGCCTCCGCTCCGACGTGGGCCAGCGCACGCTCGACCGAGCGGATGTTGCCCACGCCGTAGTCGACGATCGCGATCACCCCAGCAATCCCTTCGACGACGGGACGCCCGTCGATCCGCTCGACCGCACCGCTTCGCGCAGGGCGAGACCAAGCGCCTTGAACGTCGCCTCTGCGATGTGGTGCCGGTTGCGGCCGCGGATGACGTCGACGTGCAGCGTCGCGCCCAGGTGAATCGACAGGGCGCGCCAGAACTCCTCCAGGACCTCCGACTCGAGAGTTCCGATGCGCCCGCGGAGTGGGACGTTGTAGGACAGAAACGGCCTCCGGCCCAGGTCGATCACCACGCGCGCAAGCGACTCGTCGAGCGGCGCGTACGCGGCCGCGAATCGCGCGATTCCCGCGCGGTCGCCGAGGGCCTGGGACAGGGCCTGCCCCACCACGATCCCGACGTCCTCGACCAGGTGATGAGGGTCGACGTGCACGTCGCCTGCCCCGGAGACCTTCAGGTCGAAGCCGGCATATCGACCCACCTGCTCCAGCATGTGATCGACGAACGGCAGACCGGTCGAGACATTGATCCGGCCGCGGCCGTCCAGCTCCACTGTGGCCTCGAGCCGCGTCTCCTTGCTCTTGCGCGTCACCTTGGCTCGCCTACTCAAGACGAACCTCAACCGCGTGAGCATGCGCGCCGAGACCTTCAATCTCGGCCAGCCGGACCGCGGCCTCGCGGAGCATCTCGAGATCGCCCCGGTTCAGGCTCAAGACGCTAGTGCGCTTGAGGAAGGTGTGCACTCCGAGCGGCGACCCAAAGCGGGCCGCGCCCGAGGTCGGCAGCGTGTGGTTCGGCCCGGCCACGTAGTCGCCGAGCGGAACAGTCGAGTACGGGCCTACGAAGACAGCACCGGCGTTGCGAACATTGGCCGCGAGCTGGTCCGCGTCCGCAGCGACGATCAGCAGGTGCTCGGGCGCGAAATCGTTGGCCAGGTCGACAGCCTGGCGCATGTTGTCGGCGACGACGACGCAGCAGTTCGCCTGGCGGATGATCTCCGCGCGCTCCAGGCCTCCGATCAGGTCTGCCAGCTCTTCCTCCACGCGCCCGGCAAGCTGCGCCGAATCGGTGATGAGCACGCCCCACGACAGCGGATCGTGCTCCAGCTGCGCGGCCAGGTCGGCGGCCACGAAGTCGGGCCGCGCCGAGCCATCGGCGAGCACGACGACCTCCGTCGGACCCGCGATGCCGTCGACGCCGACGGAACCGAACACCTCCTTCTTAGCAAGCGTCACGTAGATGTTGCCCGGGCCGGCCACGACGTCGACGCGCCGGATCGACGCGGTGCCGTACGCCATCGCCGCGATCGCCTGCGCGCCGCCCAGTCGATACACGTCGTCCACGCCCGCGATGTGCGCGGCGGCGAGGATTGCGCTCGGCACGGTCCCGTCCGGTCTCGGTGGGGTCGCCAGCACGACCTCCGCAACCCCCGCCACGCGCGCGGGGATCGCGGTCATCAGCACCGTCGACGGATAGGCCGCCCGCCCACCCGGCGCGTACACGCCGGCGCGGCGCAATGGCCGCGTTAGCAGCTTGAGCCCGGGCGAACCAATCGACGCCGGCTGCACCTGGCGTTGGTGGAACTCGCGAATGCGCCGCGCCGCAAACTCGAGCGCCGCGCGGTCTGGGACGGCCAGGCGGTCCGCCGCGTGCTCGAGCTCCACCTTCGGGACGGCGAACGACTCCCCGTGCGCCGGCGCCCATCCGTCGAAGCGCAGGCCCAGGTCGCGCAGCGCCTCGTCGCCTTCGGCCATCACCCGGGCGCAGATGTCGGCGACGGTCGCGCGCTCTTTCGCAAAGCCGGCCAGGTCCATGCGCCGCCGTGATAGCGGCGAGTCCAACCACGACGCGACGTCAAAACGTCGCACGGTCACGTCGCGTCCCTCAGCCTGGATACCACCGCCTGCACTGCGGCGGTCCGGGTCTTCATGCTCGCCTGGTTCGCGATCAACCGCGCCGTCGACTCTCCGAGCACGGCTGTGATGCGCAGCCTGTTCTCGCGCAGAGTGCGACCGGTCGCGGTGAGGTCCACGATGCCGTCGACGAGGCCCACCTGCGGCGCCAGCTCAACCGAACCATGCAGGCGAACCAGCTCGATGGCCTGGCCCCGCGATTCGAAGAACGCCGTCGCCGCGCGCGGGTACTTCGTCGCGACGCGCAGCATGGGCGGCCAGGTGTCGGGTCCGTTGAGGCTAGAGCCCTCGGGGACGGCGAGCACGAGCCGGCAGCCGCCGAACCGCAGGTCGACCAGCTCGTAGTGCGAGCCAGGCGACTCCCACAGGATGTCCTTGCCGACGATTCCCAGATCGGCGGCGCCGTGGTCGACGTAGGCCGGCACATCCGCAGGCCGCACCAGGAACACGCGGACCCCTGATCGGTCGATGAGCAGCCTGCGGCCGAGCTCTTCGGCGCTCAGCTCGACCAGCCCCGCCTTCGCCAGCAGGTCGAGGGCGCCCGCCGTCAGCACGCCCGTCGGGATGGCGATCGACACCGACTCAGGTCCCATCAGGTCGCTCCGCCAGCCAGGCGCGCCGCCACCTGCTCGGGTGGCAGGGTGCGCGAGCGCCGGCCCGCCGCCGTCCAGGACGTCCTGGTCTCGCCTGCGCAGTGGATCAGGTTCGCCGCGCCGACGGCCTTCCACCACGCCCTGGACTCCTCCTGGCTTCGAGCCTGCGTGTCGACTACGGCGCGCATCCCGAAGAGCCGCAGCGTCGCTCCGAGACGGAGCGCCGTGCTGAGCCCAGGCCCCGACCACGCCAGTGCAGCATCGATGCGCGGGAGCGCCGGCGGCCGAGCCGCGCGGGTCAGCATCTCCGACACGAGGTCGAGCTGGATCATGAAGCCTGTTGCGGCCGCCGGCCGTCCGAAGCGCTCGAGCAGCGAGTCGTACCTCCCGCCCTGCGCGACCGGCCGGCCGAAGTCGGGACCGTACCCCTCGAAGATGACGCCGGTGTAGTAATCGAAATCCCGGATCGCTCCCAGGTCGAGAACAACCACATCGCCGATGCCGTGCGCGACCAGCAGCTCGCGGACGTGGGCCAGCTGGGAGAGGGCGGCTTCCGACCGGCGGTTGCGCACCAGTCCGGCCGCTGCCTCGAGGATCTCGGGGCCGCCTCTCAGGGCCGGGAAACGCAGGAGCAGCTCGTGCTCGGCGGACTTGAGCGGCGTCCCTTCGAGCAGCGCTTCTAACGAAACGAAATCTCGAGCGGCGAGCGCCGCACGCACGGCGGCCTTCACGTCGCCAGGAAGGCGAACCGCGTCCATGATCCCGTGGAAGAACTCGGCGTGGCCGACGTCGATCTGGTAGCGCCGAATCCCCGTCGCCTCCATGCACCGCGCGGCGAGAGCGATGACCTCCGCGTCGGCGACCGGTCCTGGCGCCCCGATCAGCTCGGCGCCGACCTGGTAGGTCTCGCGCCGGTGCTGGAAACGCCCCTCGTCGGTCGAGAGCACGGGTCCCGCGTAGCAGAGTCGGAGCGGCAGGGCGGCGCCCCGCAGCTTGCCCGCGACCAGCCGCGCCACCGGGACGGTTCGCTCGCCCACCAGCGCGACGACATCACCCTGGCCGTCGGCGAACTTGAACAGCCGGCGCCGCTGCTCGGGGCCGAGGCCCACGTCGAGCACTTCCATGCTCTCGACCAGCGGGGTGATCACGTGCCGGTATCCCCAGCGACGCATCTCGGCCAGCAGTGATTCCTGCGCCTCGCGAAGAACCTCGGCCTCGTTCGGCAGCAGGTCGCGAAAGCCGGGGACGCCGCCCAGCTGAGGAGTTACCGATCCCCCGCTAGTGGGCTCGGTGAAGAAACCTCCGGGCCGCGGCCTCGGGAATATCAGCTTTCGTCTTCATCGTCGTCCTCGCCATCACCGTCCGCCTCATCGGAGAAGTCGAGAGCCTCGCCCTCGTCCTCGACCGCGTGCATACCTTCTTCTATGTCGTCGCTCGCTGCGCTCTCGACGAGCGGCTCCTCTTCCTCTTCGTCGTCAGCGAAAACCTCCACCTCGCGCGTGAGCAGGCTTTCCTTCGCGTACGGGCGGAACTCCACCTCCCGCTTGCGCCGCATCGGAAAGCTGGGCTTGCCCGCAAAGTGCGGATCCTGGTACGTCTCGCGGACGATCAG
Source organism: Candidatus Limnocylindrales bacterium (assembly GCA_035473355.1). Taxonomy (GTDB): domain Bacteria; phylum Chloroflexota; class Dormibacteria; order Dormibacterales; family Dormibacteraceae; genus 40CM-4-65-16. The sequence continues at coordinate 32,398 of DATIOJ010000063.1, read as the reverse complement.
CTTGATCGTGTTGCCCTCGCATGAGGTGACGCCCGCCTGGTAGCGGTTGCCGCCCCGCATGAACTTGATCAGCCGCCGCGCGAGCTTCGCCTCGAGGAGGCCCAGCCGGACGCCGCGCGACGTCTCCGCCGCGATGCCGTCGCCTTCGATCTTCAGCTCGGCGACGTCGCCCGCCGCAACCTTGGAGCAGATGTCGGCGCTCGCGGGCGCTTCGAGGGTCGTGATGACCGTCTTCCCCATCTCCTCGACGAAGAGGTTGAGGTCGACCCTGGTCCCGCCTACCTTCAGCCCTTCCTTCTGGTGGAGAAGGGCGTTGATGCGGGCGGCGTTCTTCTTGGCGATCGAGTTCATCGGGTTGAGCTTGAGGGCCACCTCGTAGGAAGCCTTTGCCTCTTTCAGCTTGCCCAGCTCGGACAGCGCCTTGCCCAGCCGATTCTGCGCCTCTTCGTCCGCGCCAAAGTTCTCGATGATGAAGCGATTGAGCTTGACGGCCTCGTCCCACTTGCCGGCGATGGCAAGCTGCACGGCGTCCTCCGCGTACTGCGAGCGGGGCTTGAGGTGTTCGCTGGTGTCCGTCTTCAAAGGCGAGCTCCCATGGCAGGGCCGAAGGTCTGGGAAGGAATGCTGAGTATACGTAGAACACGTGCTGGAGAACCAGGCGACCGGCTGTCATCCTCTGCGTCGTGAACAGGCTGGCGTCATGCTTGCTGCTGGTTGCCTTCGTGGCGGTCACCGCCTGCGTGTCGAGCACACCCGCGTCCACCTCCCACAAGGTCATCCGCATCGGCGTCGACCTACCGCTGTCCGGGCCCCAGGCGCGCGCCGCCGCGCCGGCCCTGTATGGAATCCGCTTCTACGTCCGAAGCCATCCAACGATCGACGGCTACGACGTCGCTTTGCGCACAGAGGACGACCTGGCCAACCCCAACCTTGGCGCCGCAAACATCCGGGCGTTTCTGACCGACCCCAGCCTGCTCGCGGTGCTCGGTCCCTTCGACGCGGCGGTCGCACGCCAGGAGATTCCGGTCGCCAACGCGGCCGGCCTGGTGATGATCAGCCCGGCCACGAGCAACCCCTGTCTGACCAGGGACGTGTTCACGCCGGCACGGCTGAATCCTGTCCGGACCCCGATCATGTGCAAGGACGCCGGCATCCCCGGAGCCTCGCAGCTTCGGCCGACAAAAACCAACAACTTCTTCCGAATGACGACGACCGATGACCTGCAGGGCGCCGCGGCGGCGGACTTCGCCTTTCACAAGCTTCACGTCCTGCGGGTGGCCGTCATATCCGACCACGAGGCCTACGGCCAGGGCCTGGCCTACGCGTTCAGCGGCCGCTTCACCAACCTGGGGGGCACCGTGGCCGGCCGGCTCGACCTGGACCCCAAGAATCCGAGCGCGACCACTTTCCTGAAGGCGATGAAGGACGCTGGGGTGGAGGCCGTGTACTACGGCGGCGCGACCTCGGCCGGTGGATGCAAGATCCGCGCCGACATGACTGGGGTATTCCCCACCGGGGAGGCGACGCCGTTCCTAGGGGCCGACGGCATCGCCGAGGACCCTGCGTGCGTCACCGCCGCCGGCACGAACCTCCCGGGCATCTTCGCCACGGTGCCGTTCGTCGACGCCGACATGCGGCCCGGGGCGGCGGCGACGATCCGCGACTTCAAGTCCGTCTTCGGGAGCACAGCCGACTACGGCCCCTACACCGCGGTTGCCTATGACGCAACGGCCATCCTCTACGCTGCGCTCGACCAGGCGATCCGCTCGGCCGGCGGAGGGATGCCCGACCGGGCGGCGGTGACCGCGGCGGTCGCCCACGTCTCGGGCCTGGCCGGGGTGACCGGCACGCTTGGATTCGACAAGTCCGGTGATACCACCAACCGGATCATCTCGGTCTTCGAGGCCTCGAGCGCCGACCCGCGCGTCCCCTGGAAGCTCGTGGACGCGGTCGACTACAGCACGGCGCTGCCGTATTGATCCAGGTTCGACTTGACTTGGAGGGCCTTCGAAGTCGATAGTGTGCCTCGGAGTAGCAGTTCGGCCATCCCATGTGGCCGCACTAGCCGCCGGCGCACTCTCGCCCCGACGCAAGTTGGGAAGAGGGCGGCAAGTGATGGGAGGCGTTAGGTGTGGTATGCGCATTTGCCTCCCAACCAGCACAAGGGGGAACCATATGGTTCGAGCTAGGGGACTTGTAGTCCTCTCGATGGCGCTTATGGTCGCGTTCGCCTGCGGAGGCGGGGGCGGCACGAGCGGAAGCAAGGGGACGATCAAGATCGGCTCCGACCTTCCGGTATGTACGACGGGTGGCCAGTCGACGGCGAACGGCATCAAGTTCGCGGTCGACCAGAAGAACGCCGCCGGCGGCGTCAACGGCTACACGATCTCGTACCAGAGCTTCGACGACTGCCGGCAGGGGGCGTACTCCGCCGACGCCGGCGTGGAGAACGTCCAGACGATGCTGGGCGACGCCAAGTTCCTGGGCATGATCGGGCCGTACAACTCGGCGGTGGCCAAGGCCGAGATCCCGATCTCCTCACCGCAGCACTTCGTGATGATCAGCCCGTCCAACACCAACCCCTGCCTGACCAAGGAAGTGCCCCCGCCGCAGGCACCCTGCACCTACCACGCGGCTGACCTTCGCAACGGCAACGCCAACAACTACTGGCGCGTCGTCACCACTGACGACTACCAGGGTCCGGCGATGGCCACGTACATGTACAAGACGCTGAACATCCACAGCGTCGGCGTCCTGGATGACAGCACAGTGTTCGGTGTTGGCATCTCTGGGGCGTTCGACACCCAGTTCAAGTCGCTCGGCGGAACCGTGGTCAAGCACTCCGAGTACCAGAAGGCCACGACCAGCGACTGGAAGACGATCCTGCTCGGCTTCAAGAACGCAGGCGCCCAGGGCGTTTACGTGGGCGGCACCGACGACCAGAACATCTGCATCCCGCGCAAGCAGATGAAGGACCTCGGCTGGGATGTTCCGTTCGGTGGCGGTGACGGCATCGAGACCACCGACTGCATCAACCAGACGTCCGGCAACGAGGCCGGCGTATACGCCACCTCGGCAGGCGCGGACGCGACCAAGGTCCAGGGCGCGACAGCTACTGTTGCGGCCTTCCGCAAGGCTTTCCCCGGCGCGAACGACTTCGGCGGTTACACCATGCAGGCTTACGACGCCGCTAACGCTTTGATGGCGGCGATCGGACGCGCGGTCAACGACGCCAACGGCGGCGTCCCGACCCGCGAGCAGGTCCGGGCCCAGATGGCCAAGACCAGGGGCTTCGTGGGCGTCATCGGCACGTACGACTTCGACGCCAACGGCGACACCAGCCTCAAGATCGTGTCGATCTACGAGGTCCAGCAGGTTGCCGACCCGGCGCAGTCCACCGGCGTATGCGGCAAGACGGCCGCCAACCTCTGCTTCATCTGGAAGGACCAGATCAACTACGCGACGACTTAAGAGCTAGTCTTTTAGCCCAAATCCGACTGAGGAGGCCCATCTCGGGCCTCCTCGCTCTTCAACAAAAGGAGGAGGCACCTGGACGTCGGCGTAGTCGAAACGGGGGCCTCAGCTCTGCAGAGATTTCGCACTCTGGCTCTCGGCGGGAGGAGCGTGATTGACATGCTCTTCTGGGTCATCTGCGCCGCGGCAGTGGTACTACTTGCGACCCAGGCGGTCCTGAACCCGACAGCGTTCTTGCAGGTCACGATCTTCGGCCTTGCGGACGGTGCGTTGTACGCCCTGGTCGCCCTCGGCTACACCATGGTCTACGGCATCATCGAGCTGATCAACTTCGCGCATGGCGACGTTTTCACCATGGGCGCTTACATCAGCGCCGCGGTGATCGGCCTGTTTGCGGTCAGCGAGAAAGGCTTCACCGTAGCCAATCTGATCGCGCTGATAATCGTGTTTCCGCTCGTCATGGTGATCATGGGCGGGATCAACGTCACGATCGAGCGCATCGCGTACAGGCCGCTCCGCAACGCGCCGCGCCTGGCGCCCCTGATCACGGCGATCGGGATGTCGTTCATCCTCGAGGGCATCATGTTTCTATGGCACGGGCCGGCTTCAGTGCACTTCCCCGACATCCTTCCGCATGGGCCTGGATATCAAGCCACGATCGGCGGGGTATTCGTCACATTCAAGGACGGGTTCGTGGTGGTCACCGCGATCATCCTCGTCACGTTGCTGGCGATCTTCATCAACCGAACCAAGCTGGGTAAGGCCATGCGCGCGACCGCGCAGGACCGTGACGCGGCGCAGCTGATGGGGATCGACATCAACCGCACGATCGCCGCCACGTTCTTCATCGGTGCGTTGCTTGCCGGGGCGGGCGGCATGATCTGGGGCCTCTACTTCGGCAACGTCTATTACAACCTCGGTTTTCGCACCGGTCTCGTCGCGTTTACCTCGGCGGTCTTCGGCGGCATCGGCAACATCCCCGGCGCCGCCATCGGAGGAGTCCTGATCGGCCTCATCGCCGCCTACAGCGACTCCTACCTACAGTCGAAATGGACGGAGGTCGTGATCTTCGGCATCCTGATCGGGGTGCTCGTGTTCAGGCCTACGGGTCTTCTCGGCATGAGGGTTCCCGAGAAATGAGCCAGCCAGCTGCGGTCAAGCGGCCTTCGATGATGGGCCGCCTCCACCTGCGTGAGCGCATACGAGACCGGGACCAGGCCATCTACGGCATCCTGCTGATCGCAGCACTCATCTTCCCGATGACGACGATGTTCGTCAGCGGAGGAAGCACCGCCTACATCTCCCAGGCAGCGCACGCCGGGACCTGGGTGCTGCTGGCCATCGGCCTCAACGTCGTGGTCGGATTTGCCGGGCTGCTCGACCTTGGCTACGCGGCGTTCTTCGCCATCGGCGCCTACACGTACGCCCTGTTCGCATCAACGCAGCTTGGCTCCTCGCCGCTGCACCACAACTTCCACATGCCGTTCTGGCTGATGCTGATCTTGGGCATGTTCGTCGCCGCAGGTTTCGGCGCGCTGCTCGGATTCCCCACCCTCCGGCTCCGCGGCGACTACCTGGCGATCGTGACGCTGGGATTCGGCGAGATCGTGCCGCAGCTGTCCTACAACCTCCCGCAGTGGACTGGCGGCATCAACGCCATCGGCAACATCGACCAGCCTTGGTTGCCTGGCTGGGTCACCGGACCCTGGGCCGGCGCCAACAACATCGCGTTCGTCCAGGGCTCGAACTGCCGGAATCCCCTGGACCAGACCCACTTCATTCCCTGCTTCAGCTTTGCGTTCGACCCGATTGCGTTCTACGTCCTGATCGTGATCCTGATCATCGGCGCGGTGATCCTGGTCAACAACCTGTACCGCTCGCGACTCGGCCGGGCCTGGATGGCGATCCGCGAGGACGAGGTTGCTGCGGCCGCGATGGGCATCAACACTGTGACCACGAAGCTGCTGGCGTTCGCGATTGGTGCGTCGTTCAGCGGCTTCGCGGGCGCTTACTACGGAGCCATCTTCGACCTGGTGAGCCCCGACGACTTCCTGTTCGTGGTTTCGATCACGGTGCTGGTCATGGTTGTGCTCGGCGGGATGGGCAACATCAGTGGAGTCATCGTGGGCGCCCTCGCCATCTACTTCGTGCTCAACACGCTGCTGCCCTCGCTGGCTTCAAACGCCCAGTCGCTCGCGAGCACGATCGGGCTAGGTTCGCTCAATGCCCAGCAGGGGGACTGGCCCGGCCTCTACGGCGAGGTGCAAAGGATGCAGTTCCTCATATTCGGGCTGATCCTCGTCCTCATCATGCTGCTGCGCCCCCAGGGCCTGTTCCCCAGCCGTGTCCGCGAGCAGGAGCTCACGCACTCTGCGGTGCAGGAAGAGGCGTCGGTCGCCGAAGAGGGCGCGCGTCCATGAGCGACACGGACAACATCCTCGTCCTGACCAACCTGACCAAGCGCTTTGGCGGCCTGGTAGCGGTCGACAACGTGAGCTTGAACATCAAGCGAGGTGAGGTTTTCGCTCTGATCGGTCCCAACGGCGCCGGGAAAACGACGCTGTTCAACAACGTGACGGGACTCTTCCAGCCGACCACCGGCCACGTCATCTTCGACGGCCGCGAGATCACCGGCGCAAAGCCGCACCAGGTCGCCAAGCTGGGCATCGCTCGCACCTTCCAGAACATCCGCCTCTTCGATTACATGACCTGCCTCGACAACGTTCGGGTGGGCCGGCACGTGCGCATGCACGCCAAGCTCTGGGACTCGCTGTTCAAATCGCGGCGCGAGCGCCGCGAGGAGGAAAGGGTCACCGGCGAGGCGATGGAGCTGCTGAAATTCGTCGGCATCTCGAAGCAGGCCCACCAGTACGCTCGGAACCTGCCGTACGGCCAGCAGCGCCGGCTCGAGATCGCTCGCGCCCTGGCGACGGATCCGAAGTTGCTGCTCCTCGACGAGCCGGCTGCGGGCTTCACGCCGCAAGAGAAGGTCGAGCTGATGCAGCTGGTCAAAAAGATCCTTACGCGCGGCATTACCGTGTTCTTGATCGAGCACGACATGAAGGTCGTTATGGGCATCTCGGAGAGGATCGTGGTCCTCGACCACGGTGAGAAGATCGCCGAGGGATCACCGGATGAAGTCCGGAAGGACGCCCGAGTGATCGAGGCGTACCTGGGCAAGTCGGCTTAGGACTCCAGGATGGCATTACTAGAGCTCGAGACGGTCGACGCGTTCTACGGCCGCATCCAGGCGCTGCGCAGGATGTCGATCCGGGTCGAGAAAGGCGAGGTCGTGGCGCTGATCGGTTCCAACGGGGCGGGCAAGACCACGACGCTCCGCACGATCTCCGGCCTGATGCATCCTCAGTCGGGCACGATCCGCTTCGAGGACCGTGAAATCACACGGACGCCGCCATCGAGGATCGTCGAGCTGGGGATCTCGCAGTCGCCCGAGGGCAGGCGCCTCTTTCCGCGCATGACGGTCATCGACAACCTCTTCATGGGCGCCTACTCGCGCAACGATCGTCCCGGGATCGCCGCAGACATGGCCAACGTGTTCAAGCTTTTTCCGCGATTGCAGGAGCGGCGGACGCAGATCGCCGGAACGCTTTCTGGCGGCGAGCAGCAGATGCTCGCGATGGGTCGGGCGCTGATGGCGCGACCGAAGCTGATGATGCTCGACGAGCCGTCGCTGGGACTGGCTCCGATCCTGATCGAGACGATCTTCAACATCGTCCGCGAGATCAACTCGCAGGGCACCACCGTGCTGCTGGTCGAGCAAAACGCAAACAAGGCGCTCGAGGTGGCGCACCGGGGCTACGTGCTGGAAACTGGAGAGGTGGTTCAGGAGGGAACGGGACGCGAGCTCCTCGCCTCAGAGGGAGTCCAGAAAGCCTACCTCGGTATGTAACTGATCGAACGGGGAACCTGGAGGGTTCCCTCTGCGAACTTATCTACCTGGCTGGTAGCTCGAGACGAAGAGGTAGATCAGCACGATCGCAAACGCGCCGTACTCGAGCACGACGTTGCGCGTGAAGCTGTCCTCGACCGTGTGGCGCACCAAGCCACGGTTGATGTACCAGGCGAACAAAAGCATCACGGCAAAGGTCCCCTCGTTGACGACCAGGTAGAGGGACAACGCCGTGATCGCCCATGCCAGGAACGTGACGACCTGGGCGACGAACAGGGCGAAGATGAACGCGCGGCGCGGCGGGATCGCGACGCCGTTGATCCGAAAGCTCCGATACGAGGCGAGGAACGTGATCGTGAAGATCCAGAGCAGGCGCAGGATCGGGTTGAAGGGCAGCGTCACGATCACGAGGTAGGCGCCCGCGAGGACCAGGATCAGGATCACTTCCTGGACGACCAGGTGCCCCGGCTTCTCGGCCTCGCGCAGCCGGAGGTAGTCGAGCCTGGCGGCCATGATGAAGCCGGTTCCGAACACCGCGGTCAGGGCCAGGTACTTCCACAGCTCCGGCACCAGCAGCGACAGGCCGGCCAGCGTGATCGCACCGAGGGCCACCGGGATGTAGTGCTCGATCCGCGGAAACTCCGCGGTGCCGCGCAGGTAGCCCAACAGCGCGGGCGCGGCGATGATCACAAGGCCGAGGGCGAGCCCCCAGACCTGGCCTGGACCCAGGAGCTCCGATTTGAAGCCGAGGGCGATCGCCATCAGGACGACGGCAGCAAAGATCAGGAAGCTTCGATCACGCTCCGACCTCGCCGCGGCGTCGGTCGACACGATCTTCTCCGCCAGCATCGGGGGCAGCTTCATCGGTGAGCCGGAATTCTAAACGCGGCCGTAGCGGTCTTCCAAGCGGACAACATCATCGATCTCAGGCGTCGAGACCTCGAAGATGTCTGTGTCCTCCACGGCCGTGATCCGGTGGCGGGTGCCCGGGGTGATGTGCACGGTGTCTCCGACGATCATCCTCCGCGTCGTCAGGGCGCCGTTCGGGCCGCCGATCTCCACGTCCACCGCGCCCCTCACGACGTACTGGTACTCGTCCTTCCGCTCGTGGTATTGGAGCGACAGCGCCTCGCCCCGCTTGACGTGGAGGACCTTTCCCGCGTAGCGGTCGGTGATCGCCCAGCGGAGCTCGTAGCCCCACGGTTTCTCGACCTTGCCGTCCTCGATCCGCCCGAACTCAGGTCCCGCCCTCTCCATCTATGCCGAGGGGGCCAGCTGCCGCACGCCGACTATGTCCTCCAGCGCTCGCAGACGCGCCTCGACCGCCTCCTGGTCGGCCGCCTCGGAGTAGATGCGGATCAGCGGTTCGGTGCCGCTGGCCCGCAGCAGCACCCAGGAGCCGTCGGCCAGGTAGAACTTGAACCCGTCGTCGGACCGCACCCGCTGCACCGCAACGCCGGCGATCTCCTCCGGCTCGTTCTTCTCCAGCGTCTCGAGCACCCGTTTGCGGTCGGTCTCGTAGGTCTCGCGCGGGAGGTGGATGTCGTGCCGTGCATAGGCGTGCGGGCCGACCCGTTCTTCGAGCGAGGCGAGAATCTGCGACACGTGCTTGCCGGACTTGACGATCATGTCCGCGAAAAGCAACCCCACAAGGATGCCGTCGCGCTCCGGGATGTGCCCGCGCACGGCGTAGCCGCCTGACTCCTCGCCGCCGAGCAGCGCGTTGGTCTCCATCATCTTCGGCGCGACGTTCTTGAAACCGACGGGCACCTCGTACACGCGCTCGCCGAACTCGGCGCCCAACTTGTCAACCATCGCGGTCATGTTCACGGTCTTGACGACGGGACCGCGCATCCCGCGGGTCTCGAACAGGTAGAGCATGAGCAGGGCGAAGACCTGGAGCTGGTTGATGAACCGGCCGGTCTCGTCGATGATGCCGACCCTGTCCGCATCACCGTCTGTGCAGATGCACAGGTCATGGCCGCCCACCTTCATGAACGAGATCGTCGAATCGATGTTGGGCGGGATCGGCTCCGGGTTGATTCCACCGAACAGGGGGTTGCGCTGGTTGTGCAGCTCGGTGACCGTCGTGCGGCCGCCCCCGATCATCTCCGCGATGTACGAGTAGCCCGAGCCGTACATGCACTCGTGGACGATGCGCAGGCCTGAGTCCTTGATTCCGTCGAGGTCGACCATGCGCGCGATCTGCGCGTAGTAAGGCTGCCGCGGGTCGTAGGAGGAAACGAGGCCGTGGGCGACGTTATGGCTGGGCGCGGGAACCTCGTCGAGTCCGCTGATGGTGCGCTCGAGCTCGGCGATGACCTCGGCGGGAACGGCGCTGCCGGTCTCCGTCTTGTACTTGTAGCCGTTGAACTGGTACGGGTTGTGGCTCGCGGTGATCACGGCGGCGCCGGTCGCCTTGCGGTCGATGACGGTCCATGACGCGACCTGCGTCGGCGATGGCCGGTCGAAGATCAAGGTCTTGATTCCGTTGTTGGCGAAGATGTCCGCGACGGCCTGGGCGAAGTCCTCGGACGCGAACCTGCAGTCGTATCCGACGATGGCAAGGGGATCGTTGGAGCGCGACTTCATGTACTGCGCGGTGGCCTGGGCCACCCGGCGGACGTTGCCGAACGTGAAGTCGTCGGCCACGACGCCGCGCCATCCGTCAGTTCCGAACTTGATCGGTTGTCCTGCCATGCCGCTCCTTAGGTTAATTGCCGGGGTCCCCGCGAAGTCGAAGACTTCGTGGGGTGGCTATAGGTAACGCGTCTTTCGAGCGCGCTTGAGGGCCTCGACGACCTTCCGCACATCCTGTGCCCGCGACCTGGGGACCACGAGGAGCGCGTCTTCCGTGTCGACGATGATCATGTCCTCCAGGCCGATCCCGGCCACGAGCCTGCGATCGCCGAAGACCAGGCTCCCCGTCGTGTCGATCAGCACCGCCTCACCCTCGACCGAATTGCCGCGCGAGTCTGCGTGCACACGATCGCCCAGCTCCGCCCAGTTGCCGATGTCGGCCCAGTCGAACGTCGCCGGCACCAGCAGCAGGCGGTCGGTCTTCTCCATCACGCTGCGGTCGATCACCTCGACCCGCAGGCGGTTGTAGAGTCTCGCCGCCTCGGACTCGTCCCCGGCGGAGCGCGCGGCGAGCACCTTGCGCAGTCCCGCCAGATGGCTTGGGGCGTGCCGGGCAAGCTCGTCGATGAACACGTCGAGGCGCCACGCGAACCAGGCCAGGTTCCAGTAGTAGCCGCCCTCGCGCAGGAATCTCCTGGCGCTCGCGAGGCTGGGCTTCTCGATGAAGCGGCGGACTTTCAGCGTGCCTGTCCTGGTCCGGCCGGGAGCGTGGATGTAGCCCAGCCCCGTCGACGGAAAGGTCGGCTTCAAACCGACGGTGACCAGGGTGTCAGTCGCCGTCGCGGCGGCGATGGCGGTGCGAACGGCCCGATTGACCTCGGCCGTGCCCCGCACGACGTGGTCTGCCGGCAGCGCGATCATGACCGAGCCGGGCACGCGCTCGGCGAGCGTGAGGACGGCCAGCCCGTAAGCGTTGGTGGTGCCCCGGGCCGAGGGCTCGAGGACCAGGTGGCCCGCGTCGACCTCGGGGAGTACCGCCTCGATGATCTCTCGCTGGCGTGCCTCGGTGAGCACGAACACCTCGTCCGCGACAGACTTCGCGCGGTCGTATGTCGCTCGCAACAGCGGCCGGCCCCGCTCGGCGAGGGGGAGCACGTGCTTCGGCGTCGACCTCCGCGACCTGGGCCACAGGCGCGTGCCCGCGCCGCCGGCCGGAATCACCGCCACGGTCCTGGCCGCCTTCACCTCACCTCAGCCGCGAGCTCACGGGCGCGCGCAGTCGACTCCCACGGCGCGTCGATGTCGGTCCTTCCGAAGTGGCCGAAGACCGCGGTCTGACGAAACAGCGGGCGACGCAGGTTGAGCTCCTTGATGATCCCCAGCGGGCTCAGGTCGAAGAAGCGGCTGACCGCGGCCGCGATCGCGGGCTCGGCGACAGTACCGGTGCCGAACGTGTCGATCCGAATGGCCACCGGCTTCGGCACCCCGATCGCGTACGAGATCTGCACCTCGCACTTGCTCGCCAGGCCGCCGGCCACGATGTTCTTCGCCACGTACCGGGCGCCATAGGCGCCAGCCCGGTCCACCTTGGTCGGGTCCTTGCCGGAAAAGCAGCCGCCGCCGTGGCGCGCGTAGCCGCCATATGTGTCGACCATGATCTTCCGGCCGGTCAAGCCGGCGTCGGCGACGGGACCGCCGATGACGAACCGGCCCGTGGGGTTGATGAAGGAGCGGACGCCTCCGCCCCGCAGGTCGTCAGGGATCACGGTGTCGATGACGTGCTGGGCGATGTCGGAGCGCAGCTGCTCCGCGCCGACCTCGTCGTGGTGCTGCGTCGAGAGGACGACATTGTCGACCGCCTGCGGCCTGCCGTCGTCCCCGTACCGGATCGTGACCTGGACCTTGCCGTCCGGCCTCAGGTAGCCGAGCGTCTTGTTCCGGCGCACGTCGGAGAGCTTGCGGGCGAGGCGGTGCGCGAGCGTGATCGGCAGGGGCATCAGCTCCGGCGTCTCGTCGCAGGCGAAGCCGAACATCATGCCGGAGTCGCCCGCGCCACCCACGTCGACGCCCTGCGCGATGTCGGGCGATTGCTCGTCGATGCTGACCACGATGCCGCAGGTTTCGGCGTCGAAGCCGTACTTCGCGCGGGTGTACCCGACCTCGCGCACGGTCTGCCGGATGATGCGCGGGATGTCGACGTAGCAGTCGGTCGTGATCTCCCCCACCACCATCACGAGGCCGGTCGTGACGATGGCCTCGCAGGCGACCCGCGCGAGGGGATCCTTGGCCAAGATGGCGTCGAGGATGGCGTCGGAGATCTGGTCGGCGAGCTTGTCCGGATGGCCCTCGGTGACGGACTCGGACGTGAATAGAGACATGCGGTCCTCCTTTGAATCTCCCACGCCGGCAAGGCCGCGCCACCGTTTGGGCGCGCCCCCAGGCGCCAGGTTCATCCCTCCGGGACTGCGCGGAGTTTAGCCGAGCGGGATGTAGTGGATGCCCGAGTGGCGGAACAGCTTCGAACCACGGTGGCGCAGCAGCTCCGCCGTCGCCGCGCGCGATGCCTCCATCACCGCCTCCACGTGCTCCCGCCGCATCACCCAGCTGGCGGTCGGCGCCGTGATCGGACAGAGCACCACGATCCGCGCCCGGTTGCGCAGGCGCTCGTAGTCGCTGAGCATTCGGTGATGCAGCGAAAGCTGCAGCGTCCGCGCGATGAGCTCGGGCAGGCTCTTCGGCGCCTTCTCATACTCGCCTCCCCCCATCAGGCTGATCGCCAGGATGTCGCGCGCGCCGTCGGCGACGGCGGTGTCGAGCGGGGTGTTGTCCACCACGCCTCCGTCGAGGTGTTCGCGCTCGTTGATCCGAACCGCCGGGAAGACACCCGGGATCGCGGTCGATGCAAGAAGGGCGGGCGACAGCTCGCCGGAGCGAAAGACGGCCGGCTTGCCCGCGTTCATATCCGTCGCCACCACCGCGAGGGGAACCCGCAACTGCTCGAAGGTGGTGACGCCACTCAGCGCCTCAGCGCGATCGATCAGATTCTTTACGTTGCGCTGGGGCATCACGCTCAGACCGTCGCGGCGCAACCCGGAGATGATCACGCCTAGCGGGTGCGCCTCGAACACCGCCGCGGCCTGGCGCGACAGCCAGACCTGGCGGAGCATCATCGCGCCGGCGAGCGACGGATAGGCGGCGATCGACGCGCCGTTCAACGCCCCGACGCTCGTTCCGACGATTGCCGCGGGCGCCTCGACGCCGGCTTCGAACAGGGCCTGCAGCACGCCGACCTGCGCCGCGCCTCTCGCGCCGCCTCCGCCCAGCACCCACGTGCGCCGAGCGGACCCAAACATCCTGGCTGTTACCCCGTCAGGTTCCTTCTTCCCACGACGACAGGTAGCGGCGCTGCTCCTCGGTCAGGGTGTCGATCGCGATACCCATCGCGCGCAGCTTGAGCCGCGCGACCTCGCTGTCGATCTCGACCGGGACGTCGTAGACCTTCTTCTCCAGCTGCGCCGCGTTCTTCGCGATGTACTCCGCGCACAGGGCCTGGTTGGCGAAGCTCATGTCCATCACCGCGGCCGGATGACCCTCGGCCCCGGCGAGGTTGATCAGGCGGCCTTCGCCGAGGAGGAACAGCCGGCGCGCGTCCGCGAGCCGGTACTCCTGCACCGACGGTCGGACCTGGCGGACGCTCGAGGCGAGCTCGTCCAGCGCCTTGAGGTTGATCTCGGAGTTGAAGTGGCCCGAGTTGGCGAGGATGGCCCCGTCCTTCATGGCCTCGAAGTGCTTGCGGTCCAGCACGTTGACGTCGCCGGTAACCGTGACGAAGATGTCGCCTTCCCGCGCGGCGTCGTCCATCTTCATCACTCGAAAGCCGTCCATCGCAGCCTCGAGCGCCTTGACCGAGTCGACCTCGGTGATGACGACGTCCGAGCCGTGTCCCTTGGCCCGCGAGGCCAGGCCGCGGCCGACCCAGCCGTAGCCCGCGATGACAAACGTCTTTCCCGCGAGGAGGACGTTGGTCGAGCGGATGATGCCATCGATCGTCGACTGGCCGGTGCCGTATCGGTTGTCAAACATGTGCTTCGTGTCCGCCTCGTTCACGGCGACGATCGGATACGCGAGCACGCCGTGCTCCGCCATCGCGCGCAGGCGAATCACACCTGTGGTGGTCTCTTCCGTGCCGCCGATGACCTCGGGCAACTGCTCCCGGCGAGACTTGTGCAGCACCGACACGAGGTCGGCGCCGTCGTCCATCGTCAGCTGGGGCCGGTGGTCGAGCGCGGCCTCGATGTGCCCGTAGTAGGTCTCGTTGTCCTCGCCCCGGATGGCGTAGGTCTTGATGCCGTGATGCGACGCGAGCGCGGCGGCGACGGCGTCGTTGGTGGAAAGCGGGTTGGACGCGCACAGCGCGATGTCTGCGCCGCCGGCCTTGAGCGTGAGCATCAGGTTCGCCGTCTCGCTCGTCACGTGGAGACAGGCCGCAAGACGAAGGCCTTTGAGCGGCTGGTCCTGGGTGAACCGCTGCCGGATCAGGGTGAGCACCGGCATCTCGCGCGCGGCCCAGTCGATCAGGTCCTGGCCCGACACCGCCAGGTTCTGGTCTTTGACGTCGCTTCCTCGGGAACTGACTTTCAAATCCTTCTCCTAGTAAACGATCTCGCTGACCAGCTTGACGTCCTTGAGCCGCTGACGTCCCTCGAGGTAGCTGAGCTCGATCAGCACCTGGACCCCGACGACGTCGGCGCCCAGCTTGCGAATCAGCCGGACGGCCGCCGATGCGGTGCCGCCGGTTGCAAGAACATCATCCACGATAAGGACCTTCTGCCCCGGCTGGACGGCGTCGGAGTGCACCTCGAGCTGGTCGGTCCCGTACTCCAGCTCGTACGACTCCGTCACGGTCATCCACGGCAGCTTGCCGGTCTTGCGAATGGTCACGAAGCCCGCGCCGAGTCTCACCGCCATCGCGGCCCCGGGGATGAAGCCTCGCGCCTCGATCGCCGCGACCAGGTCGGGAGGGTCGGCCGCCCAGGCCTCGGACATCAGCCCCACGACCTCCCTAAAGATGTTCTTCTCGCCCAGGAGCGGCGTGATATCTCGAAAGATGATTCCCTTCTGGGGATAGTCCGGCACGTCGCGGACGTACTTCTTCAGGTCTTCGGGAGTCGTCATAGCACTGAACGAAAGTATTCAAGAGTTCGACGAAGGCCGTCTTCCAGCCCGACCTCTGGCTGCCATCCGAGGAGCCGGCGAGCCCGCGTGATGTCGGGGCGCCGCTGCTTGGGGTCGTCCACGGGAAGCTGTCGGTGGTCGATCCGGCTCTTCGAGCCGGCCAGCCTCAAGATCGTCTCCGCGAGCTCGAGCACGGTCACCTCTTCAGGGTTGCCGAGGTTGACCGGCTGGTCGTCGCCTTTCTCCAGGACCGCCACCACTCCGCGCACCAGGTCCGAGACGTAGCACAGGCTGCGCGTCTGCGAGCCGTCGCCGTACACCGTGAGCGGTTCGCCGCGAATCGCCTGGGCCATGAAGTTCGGCACCGCGCGTCCGTCCGAGATCTGCATGCGTGGCCCGTGCGTGTTGAAGATGCGGATGATCCGCGTGTCGACACCGTGCATCCGGTGGTACGCCATCGCGAAGGCCTCGGCGCAGCGCTTGGCCTCGTCGTAGCAGCCCCGTGGACCGATCGGGTTCACGTTGCCCCAGTAGCTCTCGGGCTGCGGATGGACGAGCGGGTCGCCGTACACCTCTGAGGTCGAGGCGAGCAGAAAAGTTGCTTCCTTGGCGCGCGCCAGGCCGAGCATGTTCATCGTTCCGAGCGTGCCGACTTTGAGGGTGTGGATGGGATTCGAGTCGTACTGCGGTGGCGATGCCGGCGACGCGAAGTGCAGCACGTAGCGCACGTCGCCGCCAATGAACACTCCGTGGTTCACGTCGGCGTGGCGAAACTCGAAGTCCGGGTTGGTCTTCAGCGACTCGATGTTTTGCGCCGAACCGGTGATGAAGTTGTCCAGCGCCAACACCCGCATGCCGCGCTGGAGAAGCGCCTCGCACAGATGCGAACCGATGAATCCGGCTCCGCCGGAGACGACGGCTCTGGGTTTCTGGGCCCCGCCCGGCGCCTTATTCGCGGCCAATGCCGCGGTACGTGAAGCCCATCTCTTTCATCGCGGCCGGATCGTAGATGTTCCGGCCGTCGATGATGATCGGCCGGCGCATGAGCTGTTTCACGCGGGCCATGTCGAGGCGCCGGAACTCGTTCCACTCCGTGATCAAAACAAGCGCGTCGGCGGCCCGCGCGACCTCGTACGCATCCGTGACGTAGTCCACTTCCGGCACGAGCCTGCGGGCGGTTTCGATCGCCGCGGGGTCGTATGCCCGCACCTCGGCGCCTGCGGCGAGCAGCACCCTCGCGATGTCCACGCTCGGCGCCTCGCGCATGTCATCGGTGTTGGGTTTGAAGGCCAGCCCGAGCAGCCCGATCACTCGTCCATGCAGCTCCTCGAGACACTCCCGCAGCTTGTCGATCACGAGCATGCGCTGGTCACGGTTGATGTCCATCACAGCGTGTAGGAGCTCGGGGTGATAGTCGAAACGCTCCGCGACCGCGGTCAGGGCCGCCACGTCCTTGGGGAAGCAGCTTCCACCCCAGCCAATCCCCACGTCGAGGAATCGCGGGCCGATGCGGTTGTCGAGGCCCATTCCCTCGGCGACGAGCTTGGCGTCGGCGCCGACGCGCTCGCTGATGCGGGCGATCTCGTTGATGAAGGAGATCTTGGTCGCCAGGAAGGCGTTCGACGCGTACTTGACCATCTCGGCCGTGTAGATGTTCGGAGTCACAAGGATCGGAGCCCCCAACGGCGCGTACAGCTTGCCGACCAGCTCGGCCGCGTCGAGGTCGTGGCTGCCGACCACGACGCGGTCGGGATGCATGAAGTCCTGGATCGCGGAACCTTCGCGGAGGAACTCGGGATTGGAGACAACCGGCGCCCTGTGCTTCGTGTTTCGTTTCTGCAGCACGCGCGACACCATGTCGCCCGTAAGCGGCGGCACGGTCGACTTGTTGACCACGACCAGTGGTCCGTCCATGGCGTCGGCGATCGCGCTCGCGGCGGCTTCCACGTAGGAGAGGTCGGCCTCGCCGCCTTCGCCCTCGGGCGTGCTCACGGCGATGATCGCGTAATCCGCGCCAGGGACCGCATCGGCGTAGGAGGTCGTGAAGGTCAGCCTTCCGGCCCGCGCATTTCGCTCCACCAGCTCGACGATGCCGGGCTCGTAGAAGGGAACACGGTTCTGGCGCAGCTGCGCGATCTTGCGTTCGTCGATGTCGACGACGCCGACCTCGTTGCCGAGGTCGGCCAGGCATGCCGCCGTCGTCAGGCCGACGTAACCCGCGCCGATGACCACGACCTTGCTCATGCCGGGGCGATTATCTCAGCCGCGATTGCAGCGATTCGTAGGCTGTTATGGTGTCGCGCGCGGCCCTGTCCCAACTGAACTTCCGGGCACGCTCGAGCCCCGCGCGGCTCCACCGCTGCCGCTGATCGACCATCGCCGCCACCGCGTTGCCCAGCGCCTCCCCGTTGCCGTCCTCGACAAGTCTGCCGGCGTCACCCACAACCTCCGGGATGCTCGAGTTCCGAAACGCCGCCACCGGGCACCCGCAGGCCATAGCCTCGAGGCACGGCAGCCCGAAGCCCTCGTACCGGCTGGGAAAGACAAGACAGGCCGCCGCGGAGTACAGGTCCGCCAGCTCCTCGTCGACGACGCGGCCGAGCTGAACCGCGCCCGCCATGCTCGGCGGGGCCTGGCGCCCGGGCACGCCGGCGATCAGGAGCTTCAGGTCGGGGTGCACGACGCGGGCCGCGGTCCAGGCCCGGAGCAGCGCTTGCGGATCCTTGCGGGCGTCGAGCGCGCCGACGAAGAGCAGGTACCGGCCGTCGATCCTCCACTTGTCCCGGACGCGGGCCGCGGCGCCCGGTCTTGGCGTGAAGACCGGGTCGGCCGCCTCTGGGATCACCCTGACCCGACCGGGAGCGATGACGCGCTGCCGCGCCGCGTCCTCCGCCGTGCATTTCGATACAGCGATCACCACGTCGGCCCGGGGCAGCAAGCGCCTGAACAGCGCGTAGCGAAGCCGCTCACCTCGCATCTTGGGCCCGCCCCAGACCCAGGGGATGAGGTCGTGCAGAGTGACTACAAGCGGAACCGGGCAGCGCCCTGGCAGGTGGAAGTCGATCGCGTGGTACACGTCGGGATGGATGCGCTGGATGTCGGCGTTCAGAGCGACCGCGTCCTCATAGGCCGCGAGCTGGCCCTGGCTGCGCCTGCGCGAGCCGGCCAGCCTGTACTGCCCGACCGGCAGGGCCGGTGCGTCGAACGCCACGTCGAGAAGCAGAGTCAGGTTCGAGTCGTAGCCGTTCTTGATCAGGCCCTTCAGCAACCCGCGTGCGTATGCGCCGACGCCGCGCGCCGAGCTCGGACCCTGGAGCGGCCTCATGTCCAGCAGCACGGACGGGCGGGCGGCGCCCTTCCGGGATGAGTTCATGAGCGGGACGATCATAATTTGGCCGCCAAATGAACGACCTCGACCTGGTCATCGTGGGCGGATGCGGCCACGTCGGCCTGCCGCTGGCGCTGTCGCTGGCGGATTCCGGCTTTCGGGTCGGCATCAACGACGTCGACGAGATCAAAATCGCGCAGGTCAAGGCCGGCCACGTTCCTTTCCGCGAGACGGGCGCCGACGCTCTGCTCGCGAAGCTGCTGCCGACCGGGCGCCTCGAGCTCTCGCCCGACCCCTCGATGCTGCAGCGGACGCACACGGTAATCCTCGTCATCGGCACGCCCATCGACGAGTTCATGAACCCGTCGGTGCGCATCTTCGAGCGCGTGCTCGACGAGCTGATGCCGCATCTCCAGAACGGGTCGTTGGTCATCCTGCGCTCGACGGTGTTCCCAGGCACCACCGAGACGGTGGAGAGGCGGGTGCGCGCCGCGGGCGTCGAGGCTGACGTCGCCTTCTGCCCCGAGCGAATCGCTGAGGGCCACGCGCTGGAGGAGCTGCGCACGCTGCCGCAGCTGGTTGGGGTGACGTCCGACGCAGCGTTCGGGAGGGCGCGCGTGATCTTCGAGAGGATGGGCATCGGCACCGTCATCCAGACCACTCCGCTCGAGGCCGAGCTCGCGAAGCTGCTGACCAACACGTGGCGCTACATGAAGTTCGCGATCGCCAACCAGTTCTTCCAGATCGCCAACCGATCGGGGCTCGACTACAACCGCGTGCTCAACGCCATCCGGCAGGACTACCCGCGCGCGGCCGACCTGCCGAGCCCGGGTTTTGCCGCCGGCCCCTGCCTGCTCAAGGACACGATGCAGCTGTCCGCCTTCACGGCCGACCACTTCCCGATGGGGCAGGCCGCGATGCAGGTCAACGAGGGCCTGCCCGGTTACATCGTCGACACGCTCAACTCGCGCAGCCCTTTGCTCGGCCGCACGTTGGGCATCCTCGGCATGGCGTTCAAGGGCGAGTCGGACGATCCCCGCGCGTCCCTGAGCTACAAGCTGCGCAAGCTCGCCCAGTTCAAGGGCGCGCGGGTGCTGTGCACCGATCCCTACATCCTCGACGAGAGCTTCGAGCCGCTCGACAGGGTGATCCACGACTCGGACGTGCTCGTCGTCGGCGCTCCGCACAAGGCGTATCGCGGCCTCGACCTCGACGGGCGCGAGGTCGTCGACATCTGGGGCGTCACCGGACCAATCCGACTCTGAAGGTCCTCGTCACCGGCGCAGCCGGTTTCATCTGCGGTTACCTCGTCGCCGAGCTGCTGCACGCCGGCCATGAGGTCGTCGGGCTCGACAACTTCAGCAAGTACGGCCCCGTCCGGCGTACGTTCGACAACGACCCGCGCTTTCGCCTGGTGGAAGGCGACGCCAAGGACGCCGAGCTGCTGACCGAGCTTGCCGCCGATTGCGATCACGTGGTGGCCGGCGCCGCCATGATCGGCGGGATCTCGTACTTCCACGAGTTCGCATACGACCTGCTGGCGGAGAACGAGAGGATCTGCGCCGCCACGTTCGATGGCGCCATCAGCGCGTTCCGCCTGGGCCGCCTGCAGAAGATCACGGTGCTTTCCAGCAGCATGGTGTTCGAGTCGGCCCTGGTCTTCCCGACGCCGGAGGGCGCGCAGTCGACCAGCCCGCCGCCGCGCTCGACGTACGGCTTCCAGAAGCTCGCCACCGAGTACTTCGCCCGCGGCGCGCACGAGCAGTACGGCCTGCCTTTCACGATCGTGCGACCTTTCAACTGCGTCGGGATCGGCGAGCGGCGCGCCCTGCGCGACCACGACGTCATGAGCGGCAACGTGAAGCTCGCGATGAGTCACGTCGTGCCCGACCTCGTCCAGAAAGTGGTCAAGGGGCAGGACCCGCTGCACATCCTCGGCGACGGGAGCCAGGTCCGTCACTACACCTATGGCGGAGACCTGGCCCGGGGGATCCGGCTCGCGATGGAGTCCGAGCGCGCGCTCAACGAGGACTTCAACCTGTCGACCGCACAGTCGACGACCGTGCGCGAGCTGGCCGAGCTGATCTGGCGCAAGGTCCACGGTCCGGACCAGCCGCTCCGCATCGTGTCCGACCCTCCATACGAGCACGACGTCCAGATGCGCGTCCCCGACGTGAGCAAGGCGCGAGAGGTGCTCGGGTTCGAAGCCACCACCGCGCTCGACGAAGTGCTGGACGAGGTCATCCCCTGGATCCGCGAGGAGATCGAAGCCGGCCGCATATGAAGGTCGCGAAATGAGCGAGCAGACGCCCAAGCTCTCGATCGTGATCCCGGTTTACAACGAGGGCGAGAACGTCGTGGCGACGCTTCGCGGCGTGGTCGACAAGAGCCACGTACGCCCCCTCGAGGTGCTCGTGGTTCACGACTTCGACGAGGACACGACCGTCCCGGTGGTCCAGAGGTTGCAGGCGGAGCTTCCCGAGCTGCGGCTGCACCGCAACACGCTCGGCCGCGGCGCGCTGAATGCGATGAAGTCAGGGCTCCGGGCCGCGCGCGCTCCCTTCGTCCTCATCACGATGGGCGATGGTTCGGACGACGCGGCTGACATCGACCCGATGTACCGGTTGGCGGAGGGCGGCGCCGACGTGGTGGCGGGATCCCGCTACATGCGCGGCGGCCGCCAGGAGGGCGGGCCCCTTCTGAAGCGGACCATGTCGCGCGCCGCCGGGTTGTCCCTGCACTGGGTCGGCGGCCTGCCCATCCACGACGCGACGAGCAACTTCCGGCTCTACTCCAAGCGTCTCCTCAACCAGGTCACCATCGAGTCACGCGGCGGCTTCGAGCTCGGGCTGGAGCTCACCGTCAAGGCGTACCGCCTCGGCATGACTGTCGCCGAGGTGCCCACCACGTGGCGGGATCGGACCGCCGGCCAGAGCCGTTTCAAGCTCTGGCAGTGGCTCCCGCGGTACCTCCACTGGTACTGGCGCGGAATCGTAGGAAGGCTGCCGGCCAATGGCTAAGATGTGCCGCGTGAATCGCCTGAAACACCTCCCCTCGATGGCCGCGGCGGCTGCGTTCGGCCTTCTGCCACTGAGTGCCGGAGCGACCGCAACGCCGTCGCCCACGCTGGACACGGTCCTCGCCGCGCCCCCCTCGTCCGACTTCAACGAGCTGACGAGCAGCCCCCTCAATGGCAAGTTCACAGCCCACGACTTCGCGACGTTGAATGGAAACAGCACGGCGGCGACCAACACGGAGAACAGCCTCAACCACGACGGCTTCGTTGACGGTTTCGCGAAGACGTGGACGCAGGCTTCCTCGGGGCACGGGCTGATCGAGGCGGTGCTGGCCTTTGCCGGCGGGCGCGGCGCGAAGGATGCTCTGACAGGTCTCGAGGCGGGCGACAAAGCCGACGCCAGCTACAAGCACGCCGACACCATCACCGGCATCAGCCCCTACTACGGCGCCCACTTCGCCGACAGCACCAACAACGTGATCGAGGACTTCTACGCGTTCGCCAAGGGCAATGACGTGTTCGCCGTTCTCTTCGTCTCGTCGAAGGACGACGTCGCCGACCTGGCGGTCAGCCAGGCCAGAGCGCAGTACGACCACGCGCCCGCCAGCACGATTCCCATCTCGCTGTGGCCGGAGAACTCAACCGGCGCATCCACCTTTCCGGTCCTCGCATTTGCCATCGGCGCCGCATTCATCGTGGTCGTCGTTCCTCTGGTCCTGTTCCTGGTCCTGAGACGGCGGACGCCAGCCATGACCGGCGCATACGCGATGGGCGGCATGCCGGGCGCGACCTATCCGGGGTTTGTCGCTCCAGTCGACGTGCAGATGTCGCCCGACGGAAACTACTGGTGGGATGGTCAAACCTGGAAGGACGCCGCACAGGAAGCTCCACCACACGCGCAGCGGTCGAGCGACAGCACCCTGTGGTGGGACGGGCGCAACTGGCGGCCCATGCCCCAGGCCGCCCAGCCGCAGCCGCCGGCCGTCTAGCCACAGGCCGCGCCTCGCGCGCGCCGCCGTCGCGTTCGGCGTCGCGGCCATCCTTGCTCTCCCTGGCGTCGCGGCCGCGTCGCCCAGCCCGTTGCCTTCCCTCGGTAGCGTGCTGGCCGCCCCGCAATCGCCGGGCTACGTCGACGACAACGATCCAGCGATCCCGCTTCAGGGCGATTTCACGATCGAGGACTACCTCGGCTACGAGAGCCCGTCCAACCAGGCCGCGGTCGCGAGCACGCTGCGGCGCGCGGGCTTCATGGGCGGTTTTGCCCACACCTGGATGGACTCAGGGTCGAGCCACCTGCTGCTCGAGGTCGTGATGGCTTTCTCGGGCGGCTGGGGCGCGGCCGATTGGTTGAAAGCCTCTGAAAAGGCCGACAAGGCCGACATCCACTACGTCCATCCCATATCGGTGAGCGGACTCGACCGGTACTACGGATGGCACTCCGCCGCACCAGGCAACCCGGAGTACGCCGACCTCGTCGCTTTCGTCAAAGGCAATGACTACTTCATCGTCATCGCGGACTCGATCGCGGACGACCTCGGCAACATCGCCGTCGCCCAGAGCGAGAACCAGTTCAGGGCCGCGCCCCCGTACACGATCCCGCCCACGCAGTGGCCGGAGAACCGCCGCTCCCTCGCCGCCTACTTCGCGATCCTGGCGCCGGTCATCGCTGCGCTGGACGGTGTGGTGCTCGCCGGACTCGGGGTGACGGGACTCATCCTGTGGCAGAGAAGCCGAAGGCCGCGCCGGTCGGCTAAGTGACGAGCGGCCGGTAGTTGCGCTTGTAGTACTCCCAGTACTCGCCGGACTTGAGCGGGCGCCACCAGTCCTGGTGTTCCTGGTACCAGTGCACGGTTCGATCGAGGCCCTCGGCAAGCGTGACCTGCGGCTCCCACCCCAGCGAGGTGATGCGCGAGGTGTCGAGAGCGTATCGATAATCGTGTCCTGGACGGTCGGCTACGAACTCGATCATGGACTTGGGTTTGCCGAGGATCTCCAGCACCGCCTCCGCCACCTGCAGACCCGTCGTCTCGGCGCCGGTGCCGATGTTGTAGACGCCGCCGAGCGGCGCCTCGTGCAGCACCTGGTCGATGGCCCGACAGTGGTCTTCGACGTATACGTAATCGCGCACCGCCGATCCGTCGTTGTAGAGCGGAAGAGTCATGCCGTCGATGGCGTTGGTGATAAGGACCGGGATCAGCTTCTCCGGGTACTGGTTAGGGCCGTAGTTGTTGGAGCCGCGCGTCACCAGAAGGGGCAGCCCAAAGCTCTCCGCGTAGGCGTGTGCGATGTGCTCGCCGCCCGCCTTGCTAGCCGAGTAAGGGCTGCGCGGGCGGAACGGGTCGTCCTCGGCGGAGCGGCCCTCGCGTACGTCCCCGTACACCTCATCGGTGCTGATCAGGAGGAACACTTCGTGGCCGTAGCGGCGCGAAGCCTCGCACAGCACCGCGGTGCCGCGGACGTCTGTCTCGATGAAGGCGAACGGATCGAGCAGCGAGCGGTCGACGTGAGTCTCCGCCGCGAAGTTGACGATCGCGTCCACGTCGCCCGCGAGCGTGTTGACGAGGTCGGCGTCGCAGATGTCGCCGTGGACGAACCGGTACCCGGGCCGACCTTCGAACTCGGCGAGGTTCGCGCGGTTGCCCGCATAGGTCAGCTTGTCCAGCACCGTGATCTCGAGCTCGGGCCGCGTCCTGCGCAGGTGGCGGACGAAGTTCGAGCCGATGAACCCGGCCGCCCCCGCAACGAGGACACGGCGCAGCGATCGCTGGGTCACTTGATCGGTGGGCCCGCGGTCCAGTCGTAGCCGATGGTCGGGTCGTCGTGCGGAATGCGTCCCTCGTCATTGGGCGCGTAGACGTTGGACGTGATGTACAGAAGATGCGACAGCACGAGCGCGCGACATCCGTGGGCCACGCCGGGTGGGATCTTCAAGCACGCGGGCCTGTTGTCGCCCATCACGAACTCCATCAGCTGACCTTTCGTCGGCGAATCGTCGCGGGTGTCGTACAGAGCCACCTTGAGCGCGCCGATCACGTACCACCAGTCGGTCTGCCGGCGGTGGACGTGCCATGCCTTGGCCGAGCCCGGATACATGAGCGAGTGGCTCCACTGGCCGAAGTGGTCGAAGAACTCGTCCGTCTCGCGGACGACCTCGCGAAAGAAGCCGCGCTCGTCCTCGTGCGTGACGAGCTCCTTCAGGACGACTCCCTCGATGCTCATGGCTCGTGAGGCTCGGGGGCGCCCGCCCGGTTGCGGACGAAATCGTTGACCGAGTAGTACGCCTGGATCGACTCGCCCGCGTCGCCCCAGAACCCGTCGAGCACGTCGTATTCCATCAAGCCTCGTCCCAGGTACCAGTTGTTGACGTCGGTGATCTCGAGCTCGCCGCGGCCTGACGGCTTCAGCTCGGGCAGGACCTTCCAAACCGTCTCGTCATAGAAGTAGATGCCCGTCACCGCGAACTCGCTCGGCGGCTGTGCGGGCTTCTCGATGATGCGCTCGATCCTGCGGCTGCCGTCGAACTGCGCGACGCCGAGGTTGCGCAGGTGCGCAGGATCTGGCTCGCGCGTCAGCACCACCCGCGCGCCTCGCGACTGCTCGCGGAACGCGTCGACGCACGGCTGCAGGGAGCGCTCGAAGATGTTGTCGGCGAGCAGGACGACGCACCGGTCTCCGGCGACGAACTTCTCCGCCAGGCTGAGCGCTTCGGCGATGCCGCCCGCCTTCTCCTGGTACGCGTAGAAGAGGCGCTCGATCCCAAACTCGTGCCCATTGCCGAGCAACCGGAGGAACTCGCCCGCGTGCGTCCCCCCGGTGACGAGCATGATCTCGCCGACGCCGGCGCCGACCAGGGCCTCGATGGCGTAGTTGATCATCGGGCGGTCGTAGATGGGCAGCAGGTGCTTGTTGGTGATGCGGGTCAACGGGTGTAGGCGGCTGCCGGTGCCGCCGGCGAGTATGACTCCTTTCAATTCCACCGGATTCTAGGCGTCAAGGCACCGTGGGCCACAACTCCTTGTGGCAGACTGGCGCGGCATACCCGATGGCGAGAGCTGAGAATTGGCCCCGGACGATCCTGCACGTCGATCTCGACGCCTTCTACACCTCCGTCCACCAGAGGGACGACCCCAAGCTGCGGGGAGTCCCGGTCGCCGTGGCCGGGCGGTCGCGCCGCGCGGTGATCATGGGCGCGTCGTACGAGGCGCGCACCTACGGGGTGCGCTCGGCGATGCCGCTGCACGAAGCGATGCAGCTCTGCCCGCAGCTCACGGTGGTCCCCCCGGACGGAGCGCGGTACCGGGAGGCGAGCCGGCTCGTCCATCAGATCTTTCGCCGCTTCACCTCGCCAGAGCTGGTCGAAGGCATTGCGCTGGATGAGGCGTACCTCGATGTCACCGCGCGCACGCGGCACGGGACGTCGACGGCTGACGACGTCGCGCGCCGGATCAAGTTTCAGATCCACACCGAGGTCGGGCTGACCGCGTCGGTCGGCGCCGCGACCTCGAAGCTCGTGGCCAAGGTGGCCAGCGGCACGCGCAAGCCTGACGGTCTCGTCCTGGTCCTGCCCGGCACCGAGGCCGACTTTCTCGCACCACTTCCGGTCGGCGTGATCCCTGGCCTGGGACCGAAAACCGAGGAGCGACTGCACGCGATGGGCCTGCGCACCGTCGGCGCGCTGGCCGCTTACGAGACGCAGCGACTCGTGCAGGCGTTGGGCACCAACGGCGCTGTCCTGCAGCGTCTCGCCCAGGGCCGCGACCGGACGCCGGTGGACGGCAGTCGGCCCGCCAAGACGATCTCGGCGGAGACGACCTTCGAGAACGACGTGAGCGACCGCGACCAGCTCGAGACGGCGCTGCGCGACCTGACCGACCGGGTCACGGAGCGGCTGAAGACCGACGGGGTGCGCGCGCGCACCGTCTACGTGAAGCTCAAGCTCCCGGATTTCCGCCTCGTGAGCCGCCAGGTGAGCCGGACGAGCCCGACCGACGACGTCGAGACGATCTTCCGCGCCGCGCGCTCGGCGCTGGAGAAGTCGCACGTGGAGTCGCGGGCGGTGCGGCTGATCGGCGTGGGCCTGTCCGGGCTCGAGCATCCTGAGCCCGACCTGCAGCTGACCCTGTTCGATTAGGCGTCCGGTCGATCACGGGCCGCGGCAGCGCGGCCAGCACTTCGCCTACGGTTGTCCACCCCAACGAGGCACGGGCGCGTCCGATCAGCGCGCGGAACACCATCGCTGTGGCGCGGGCGTCGTCGAGGGCCGCATGGGCCGGCGTCACGTCGAGACCCAGTTCGTCGACCAGCCGGGCGAGTCCGGGCGTCTGTCCCTTCGGCAGGTCGAGCACCATCCGGGCGAGGGCGGTGGTGTCGACGATCGGGTGCTCGAGGGGACTCTCCAGTCCGCGGCCGACCAGCCACGTGTCGAAGGCGTCGTGGCTGTGCTCGACCAGCACCGCCCCCTGCGAGAACCGGAGGAAGGCGCGGCGCGCGTCCTTGAACTCCGGCGCTCCGATCAGCATCGAACGGTCGATGTGATGCCGTTTGCGGGCGTAGGGGTTGATCGGCGCGCGGCAGTCGACGAGCGTGTCGAAGAAGGAAAGCGGTCGCTCCAGCGTGAAGCGTTCCGCGCCGATCTCCAGCACCAGGAACGGCGAGTTGCCCGTGGTCTCGACGTCGAGTGCGACGAACTGGGCGTCGTCCAGGCTGGTCTGCGGCCCGACCTCGGGAGCATCGACCGCGATCTCCTCCCACGGCACCGGCTCAGCCGCGCCGCGGGGCTTGAGGAAAAGCGGCCGGGAGCTCACCTGGCCAGCGCGAGGGCGCGCCTCGCCCACGCGATCTCGTCCCCGTCGAGCGCTCGCAGAATCAGCACCGCCACGGCATAGACGATCACGCCGGCGATGACCGGGATCGCCACCTGAAACCCCTGCAGGTCGCGAAGGGGAAAGATTGCGGCCGCCATCACGAGGCCGGCCAGGATGACCCGCCAGCTCAGCCGGACCACCGCCACGCGGCCCACGTAGCGGGCGGTGAGGATCCACCCCACGATCCCGAGGGCGATCTCGGTGGCGACCGTCGCCCAGCTCGAGCCGATGTAGCCAAACACCGGTATCAGGGTCAGGTTCAGGACCAGGTTCACGACGACGCTCCATCCCGCCGCCCACGTGAACGAGAGCTGGCGATCGGAGGCGTTGAGCGCGCCGATGAACGCGTTGTTCACGAACGCGAAGCCCAGCGCGAGGGCGAGAATCCTGAGCGCAGGCTCGGAGGGCAGGAAGCCGCGGCCGAGCAGCAGCGGCGTCAGTGGACCCGCGAGGACGAAGATGCCCAGGCTGATGGGCCATCCCATCAGGAGCAAGGCCTTGTAGAAACGGTTCACCGCCTCGAGCATCTCGGCGCGTCGCTCGCGGTGATAGACCGCGAGCACCGGAAACACGACCGAAAGGAACGAGATCGGGATGAAGAGCAATGACTCGATCGGCTTGTAGGCGGCTCCGTAGTAGGCGGCCTGGTTCTCGCCCTTGAAGATGAAGATCAGCGGCGAGTCGATACGGAAATAAAGGATCGTGAGGACGAAGGTCAGGGCGAACGGCAGCCCCTTCCAGAACCATTCGCGCACGAAACCCACGTCGAGCTGCCAGCCGATGGTCGCGATTCGCTTGACCATCAGCACGACCACGAAGTACGCGCAGCTGAAGGCGTACTGCCCGGCGTATGCCCACACGAAATACGCGATGTCGCGGTGCGTGGCGACGCCGTACGCCACGAGCCCAAGCAGCACGATGCTCTCCAGCACAACCGCGAGCGCCTCGTAGCCGAGCTGCTGGACCGCGTACAGGCCGTTGCGCAGCAGCGTCGAGTAGGACGTGAGGACCATGAGCACGAAGCCGGGAAGGAGGAGGCTGCCCAGCCCGACGGGCACGACAAGCGCCGCGAGGAGCACCAAGGCGGCGGCCGACATCAGCAGCCGCACCGACATCACGTTCCGCATGTAGCGCTGGATCTCGTCGTGGTGGCGGGCCCCTTCGCGGACGAACAGGACGTTGAAGCCGAGGTCCAGTACGACGCTGACGATCGCCGTCAGATTCACGAGCACCGTGAAGCTTCCGTAGTGGTCCTTGCCGAGCCAGCGGATCATGTAGAGGACCGTCACGAGGGCGATCAGCCGGGCGACGACCTTCGCCGTCAGGACGATGATCGAATTGCGAAGTGCCCTGGAACCGAGCCCAAGGGTCGCGGCCGGCGGGCCGTCAGCTGAGTCGAAGTCTGGCAACTGATTCAATCCTAAAGCGCGGGCCTAGCTATGCTCGTTGGCCAAATGCCACGCCGGCGCTCACTGAGCGGAATTCGCGTGACAGGGCGTTTCCACATCGGGAACTACCTGGGCGCGGGCGTCAACTACGTGCGTCTGCAGGACGAGTTCGAGTCGTACATCTTCGTCGCCGACTACCACACGCTGACCACCAAACCCAATGCACGCGACTTCACCGACGACCTTTACGAGATGGTGATGGACCTGATCGCGATTGGGGTCGATCCGGCGCGCACGGTCCTCTACCGCCAGTCCGAGATCCCGGAGGTCGCGGAGCTGACCCTCCTGCTCTCCATGGTCACTCCCCTGAGCTGGGTGCAGAGAGTCCCGACCTTCAAGGAGAAGGTCCGCGATCAGCCGGACAACGTCAACCTCGGTCTCTTCGAGTACCCCGTGCTGCAGTGCGCCGACATCGTGATCGTGAAAGGCGACGTGGTCCCCGTGGGCAGGGACCAGGCGGCCCACCTCGAGCTGACCCGCGAGATAACCCGGCGCTTCAACCGGACCTACGGCGAAGTGTTCCCGGAGCCGCAGATCGTCCTGAACCCGGAGGCCCCCCTGGTGAAGGGCACGGATGGCAAGGCCAAGATGTCCAAGAGCCTCAACAACATCGTCGGGGTCACGGACGACCCGGAGGTCATCCGCCAGCAGGTCCACAGCATGGTGACGGACACCAAGCGCGTCTACAAGAGCCAGCCCGGCCATCCCAAGAGCTGCAACGTTTGCGCTTTCTACAAGTTCTTCTTCGACGACTGGGAGCACTACTGGGAGCTGTGCCGGAAGGCGCAGATCGGCTGCAACGACAAGAAGAAGCTCCTCGCCGAAAGGATCATCGAGCGCTTCGCGCCGTTCCGCGAGCGGCGGGCCACGCTGACCCGGGCCGACGTCGACCGGATCCTGAAGGCGGGGGCCGAGCGGGCGCACGAGGTGGCGCACGGAACCATGGTGGAGGTGCGCGAGGCGGTCGGACTGCCACCCTACCTGGATCGCTAAGATTTGACCCGGATGGCAGACGCTGCGGCGACAAGGCGAGTCACCCGCCGGACGTTTCTTGGATGGTGGCTCGCGAGTCTCTTGACCGCGACGGTGGTCACTGGAGTGCTTCCGATACTCGTGTTCCTCTGGCCGGCCCCGCCCAAAGGCCAGAAGAAGGGACTCCTGCAGGTCTCGCTCGACACTCCGCTCGATCAGCTTGCCGACGGGTCGGCGACCAAGTTCAACGCGCCGACGAGCCCGAACTCGGCGTTCATCATGGCCGACGGCGGCGGAGACAACGCCGCGGGCGACCTGGCGTTCGGCGGCTTCATCGCGAAGACCGGCGGCAAGGTATCGGTGTTCGCCCAGAACTGCTCCCACCTGGGCTGCTCGATCGGCTTCAACAAGGACGCGAAAACTTTCGACTGCCCGTGCCACGGCTCGCGTTTCCACCTCGACGGCACCGTGCTGCGCGGACCGGCCGGCTACCCGCTGTCCCACCTGACCTGGAAGCAGGGCGACACGCCGAACCAGATCCAGGTCGACGGTATCGTGTTGGGGTTCTGAGAGTGGCAATCCCCCACCCGCGCGACATCCAGGTGGCGGTGGTGGACTGGCTCGACGAGCGCTATCCCTTCACCAAGGCTGTCGACGAGGCGCTGTATCAGCGCGTGCCGAACTTCGCCAACGCCTTCTATTACTGCTTCGGCGGGATGGTGTTCATCCTCATCGTCTTCCAGCTGCTGACCGGAATCCTGCTCGCCCTCTACTACGTTCCGGACGCAAGCGGTTCTCCCGCGCCGGCCTACACCAGCGTCAACTTCATCCAGAACAGCGTCTATCTCGGATGGCTGATCCGGGGGGTGCACTTCTGGAGCGCGAACATCCTGATCATCCTGGTGCTGCTCCACATGGCGCGCGTCTACTGGACCGGGTCGTATCGAGCACCGCGGGAGCTGAACTGGATCGTCGGGGTGCTGATGCTGTTCATCATCCTGGCCCTGGCGCTCACGGGCTACCTTCTGCCGTGGGACACCAAGGCATACTTCGCGACCGAGGTGACGATCAAGATCACCGCCGGCGTGCCGATACCCGTGGTGGCCAACCTGATCAAGGAAGTGCTGCAAGGCGGTCCCGCGGTCGGTCCGCCGACCCTACAGCGCTTCTTCACGCTGCACGTGTTCGTGCTGCCGGCCCTCATAGTCCTTTTGATGTACGTGCACTTCCGGTTCATCAGGGCCCATGGCATCTCGCAGCCGTTATGACTGACGAGATCCGGAAGGAGGGACCGGGCGCCGCGGTCGCGGCGCCGAAAGAGGTCGAGATAATCGAGGTCGACGGCCACGGCGGCCACACCCTCGAGCCGGAATGGAAGCGCCTCCCGATCGGCCCCGACCACATCCTCTACCCGGTTTTGGTGGGGCTGGCCCTCTTCCCCATCCTCATGGGCGATGCGGGGCATCACCTCGCCGACGACATGCCGGACGAGGACACCCATCCGTTCTTCCCGGACCATTTCTGGCCCTACCCGATCATCGCGGTGATGATGCTGATCGCGGTCGGCCTCCTGTCGGCCTACGTGCAGAAGAACCTTCAGCTCGAGGCCTCGGCCGACCCCCGGGCGGTGACGATCCCGCGGCCCGACTGGTACTTCCTGTTCCTCTTCCAGTTCCTGAAGCTGGGCAACGAGTTCGTGTTCTCGATCGGCATCGGGACCGTGGTCATCATCCTGCTGCTCATATTTCCGTTCCTGGATTCAGCGATCGGTCCGCGGATGGCCAAGCGGCTCGGATGGAAGCGGTGGCCGGTGCCCGGCCGGAACATCATCACCGGCTCGATCTTCGTGGGCGCGCTCGTGATCATCGCGCTACTCGAGCTGTGGGCCCTGGCCGGCCCGCAGTTCTGCCTGCCGTGGTTCGTGAACAGTCCGGTCTGCGGAGCTTGAACTCGTAGAGGGAACCCTTCCGGGTTCCCTCTACGCTGGGCCGCTCAACGGCGCTTAGCCCCGGAAGCCTTCACCGAAACGTCCCTACGCGCCGGATTCGCGGCCCGAACTCCCTCCGGAGTGGAAGGGATTGTCCGAGCAGCCTTCCACTCACATGGTCTGGTGGCCGAAAAACAAAGTCGCGGCCGGGATGAACCCGGCCGCCAAGACGATGCCAGCCGGGTTCCCTCTACGCTGGGCCGCTCAACGGCGCTTAGCCCCGGAAGCCTTCACCGAAACGTACCTACGCGCCGGATTCGCGGCCCGAACTCCCTCCGGAGTGGAAGGGATTGTCCGAGTAGCCTTCCACGTACATCGTCTGGTGGCCGAAAAACAAAGTTGCGGCCGGGCTGAGCCCGGCCGTCAAGACCGGGCCGGCTGAGTCCCTCTACGCTGGGTCGCTCAGCGGCGCCCCTCTACGTTCGTGAGTCATAAAGCTGCTTGGTCAGTTCGATCTGCGCGAGATGCTCGCGCGCGTGCCCATAGTTCGACAGCAGCCACTCGATGCCCGGCCGTGGCGGCCGATCGCCGCGCGGCCGCAGCTCGGTCAGATCCGAGGCGGTGACTGCACCGAGGTGCTCTTCGACGTCGCGGTCCGCCTCGTCCAGCAGCGCCAGCAGGTCAGCCGCCTCGGCCTCGACCTT
>DATIOJ010000062.1:0-2939 GCA_035473355.1 Candidatus Limnocylindrales bacterium | reverse complement strand
CGGCAAATCCGGGCCCGCCGCGAGCAACGCCTCGCCGCTGGAAGACCTCGACGTGAACGCGCGAGGCATGCTGACCGTGCTCGACGCGTGCCGGCGAGTGAGTCCTGACGTGAAGATCGTCTTTCCCAGCTCCAGGCTCGTTTACGGCGCCAGCGCACACCAGCCCACACCTGAGTCGGCGCCCACGGCCCCGCTTTCCATCTACGGCGTGCACAAATGGACATCCGAGCAGTACCTCTTGCTCAGCGAGCGGCTGTACGGACTGCGCACGACGATCCTCCGGATCACGAACCCCTACGGGCCGTTTCAGCGACCGGAGCAGAAGAGCTACGGCGTCGTCAACTGGTTCATCCACCAGGCGATGCACAACCAGCCGCTGACAGTTTTCGGCGGCGGCGAGCAGCTGCGCGACTACATCCACATCGACGACGTGGTCGACGCATTGCTGACCGCGGGCGTCGCGCCCGACTCGGACGGGATGATCTTCAACGTGGGCAGCGGCCGCGGCGTGTCGTTCCTGCAGATGGCCGAGGTCATCGTTCGCGCGGCCGGCCGAGGAACGATCAAGCATGTGGAGTGGCCGGCCGACCAGGCGATCGTGGAGACCGGCGACTTCGTCGCGGACACCTCTCTCATCGAAGAGCGATTGGGTTGGAAGGCGCGGATCCCGTTTGAGCTCGGAATCCAGGACGTCGTGGCGAAATACCAACGAATGGACCCCACGAGCGCGTTCGGGTCAGAGGCGCGGATCTGAAGCGCGAGTACTACGCCGAGTACCGCAAGGTCGAGGACGTTCACTGGTGGTTCGTCGGCCGGCGGCGGATCCTCCTCCAGGTTCTCGACCAGTACGTCGGGCACAACGGGTCGGGGCCGCTGCGCATCCTCGACGTCGGCTGCGGCACCGGCACGATGCTCACCTACCTCGCGTCGTTCGGCAAGGCCCAAGGCGTCGACATCGACGCCGAGGCGATCGGTTACTGCCGCGAGCGCGGGCTCGAGGACGTACGTCTTGGTGAGGCCTCAGCCCTTCCGTTCGACGACTCGACCTTCGACCTGGTCACCGCGCTGGACGTGGTCGAGCATCTGGACGACGATAGCGCGGCGTTTCGGGAGGCATGGCGACTGCTCCGGCCTGGCGGCCACCTGCTGGTCACGGTGCCCGCCCATCGGTTTCTGTGGGGCGACCAGGACGAGGTAAACATGCACAAGCGTCGCTACGTCTCGCGCGAGCTGCGCAAGCGACTGGTCGAGGCCAGGTTCGAGGTGGTGCGCCTTTCCTACATGAATGCGCTGCTGCTGCCGCCCATCGCGGCGGCGCGCCTGCTGCGCAGGCTGGAGCATCGGCTGCGCCCGCGGATCCAGGCTGAGTCGGACTTCCGCTATCCGGCACCCGGCCCGCTGAACCAGGCTCTGGGGTGGGTCTTTGGCGCCGAGGCCGCGGTCCTGAAGCGCGCCGACATTCCCTTCGGTGTGTCGATCCTTGCCCTCGCCCGCAAGCCGGCGATCCCCTCCGTCGGCTTAGCCGACACCTCCCCATGAGTGGGGAGGCGGCTACCTGACAGCCGGCAGCCACGAGGCACGCTTGGCCTCGTAGCCCGCGATCTCCGGGTCGTGGCGCTCGACCAGCGCGATCTCATCGAGGCCCTGCAGCAGCAGCTCGCGCGCGAAGGGATCAATCTCGAAGCGATAGCTGAAACCGTCCCCTCGAACCTGCTGCGCCTCGAGGTCGACCGTGACGTCGACAGTCGGGTCCTCCGACACCAGGTCGATCAGATGGCGGACCTGGGACTCCGGCAGTGTGATCGCGAGCAGGCCGGTCTTGTAGCAGTTGGCGCGAAAGATGTCGGCGAAGCTCGGCGCGATGATGGCCTTGAAGCCGAAGTCGCGCAGCGCCCACGGCGCGTGCTCCCGCGACGATCCACAGCCGAAGTTCGCGCCCGCCACCAGCACCGAGGCGCCGGAGTACTCCGGTCGGTCGAGGACGAACTTGCCCCGCGCGCGCCAGTCATAGAAAAGGAAGGGGCCGTATCCGGTGCGCTCGATGCGCTTCAGGAACTGCTTGGGGATGATCTGGTCGGTGTCGACGTCGGCCAGGTCGAGGGGCGCCATCCGTCCGGACACGCGTTTGACGGCGTCCACTCAGATCATCTCCCTGACGTCGACCAGGTGGCCGGTGATCGCCGCCGCCGCCGCCATGGGCGGGCTCATCAGGTGCGTTCGTCCACCCGACCCCTGACGACCCTCGAAGTTGCGGTTCGACGTGGACGCGCAGCGCTCGCCCGGCGCGAGGATGTCGCGGTTCATCCCGAGGCACATCGAGCAACCGGCGTTGCGCCATTCGAATCCAGCCGCTTTGAACACCGCGTCCAGGCCCTCGTCCTCCGCGGCGCGCTTGACCGATGTCGAGCCGGGCACGACCATCGCCCGCACCTTCGGATGCACGTGGCGACCCTGGATGACGAGAGCTGCGGCGCGCAGGTCTTCGAGGCGCGCGTTCGTGCACGATCCGATGAACACGCGGTCGATCGCGATGTCCGCGAGCGCGGTGCCGGGCAGCAGGTCCATATATCGCAGCGCGCGCTCGTCGGTCTCGGAGCGGGGAAGCGGCACGCGGCCGGTCACCGGCACCACCTGGGCCGGCGTCGTCCCCCACGTGACGTGAGGCTCGAGCGCGGCCGCGTCCACCTCGAGCACGCCGTCGAAGACGGCGTTCGGATCGGTCCGCAGCGACCTCCAGTGTTCGAGCGCCTGCTCCCAGGCCGCGCCGCGCGGCGCGTGGGGCCGGCCCTCGACGTAAGCAAACGTCGTGTCGTCCGGCGCGACCATGCCCGCCTTGGCGCCCCACTCGATCGACATGTTGGAGATCGTCATGCGACCCTCCATCGACAGTTTCTCGATGACCGGGCCGCGGTACTCCACCACGTGGCCACGACCGCCGC
>DATIOJ010000061.1:0-4008 GCA_035473355.1 Candidatus Limnocylindrales bacterium | reverse complement strand
CCAGTTTGCAGCAGCTCTACGAACTGCTGCGCATCGAGTCGGTATCGAGCGACGGCGCGCACCCGCGCGAGCTGCGCGCCGCGGCAGACTGGATCGCTGATCTGATCGGCGACGCGACCGTCACGGAGGAGCACGGAAATCCGCTCGTCGACGGGGTCATCCCCGCCTCCGTCGCCGGCGCGCCCACGGTGATCACCTATGGCCACTACGACGTGCAGGCCGTCGGCCCACTCGACCTGTGGGAGAGCCCGCCGTTCGAGCCCACGATCCGCGACGGCTGGCTGTACTGCCGCGGTGTGGCCGACGACAAGGGCAACTTCTACGCCGTGCTGCGGGCGGCGCTCGACCTGGCTGCCGCCGGTGAGTTGGGGGTGAACGTGCGCGTGCTGGCCGACGGCGAGGAGGAGATCGTCGGCCAATCGGTGTTTCACCACCTGGCAACGGTCGAGGGCGAGTTCGGAGCGGCGCTGATCTTCGACCTTGAGATGGTCGACGGGCGGCGGCCCGCGATCACCACTGGCCTGCGGGGGGTTGTCGGCGCGCAGCTGCGCCTTACGACCGGCCGGCGCGAGCTGCACTCCGGCTTCTACGGTGGCGCCGCTGCAAACGCCGTCCACGCCCTGCACACGGTGCTCGCGGCGCTCCTCGACTTGCCGGAGGGCTTCCATGCCGGAATCGCTCCGGTGTCCGACCAGGAGCGCAGTGCATGGGCGACGCTCCCACCCGGCGCCGACGTGCTGGACGACGTCGGCGCCGTCCCCGCGGACGCGAACGCCGCCGCGGCGTTCTACGACCGCACCTGGGCGCAGCCGGCGTTCACCGTCCACTCGATCCATGCCGGGGACGCCCGGCTGCAGAAGACGAGCATTCAGCAGGAGGCGATCGCCTCGGTATCCCTGCGGCTGGCGCCGGGTCAGGACGCCGAGGCGATGTCCGCGCTCATGGAGCACACGCTGCGGGCCGCATGCCCCGGCCACTCCACTCTCGAGGTCGATATGTGGCCGCCCGCCCAGCCCGTCTGGATCGACCGCGACCAGCCGGTGCTCCGGGCCGCCTTCGACGCCATCGAGCGCGCCACCGGCGTCCGGCCGCCGGCAACGCGCTCGGGCGGCACGATCCCCGTGGCGGCCGCGTTCGCCGGGCGCGGCATTCCGACCATCCTCTCGGGCTTCTGCACCGACGACGACAACGTGCACTCGGCGAACGAGCGCATGGAGCTACGCCGGCTGGAGTGGGCGATGGCGTCGGCCCGCGAGATCTTCATCGCGCTGTCGCAACTCGACTAGGACTATCAGCGTGTGATTCGGAACAGGCCTTCGGCGACGACCAGGGCGGCGCCTCCAACGTGGACTGAGTCCACCTGTTCGGCGGTGCCGTTGGCGACTGCGTAGAGATGGGAGGGTCGTGCGAGCTCGATGCCTTGAGCGATCTCGATCTCCTCGCCGAAGGCGATCTCGCCGTGGCGGGCGAGGTGGATCGCGAGCGGGCCCGCCGCTGACCCGGTGGCGGGATCCTCAGGGATGCCGGCTGCCGGGTAGAACACGCGCGTCTTCCACTTGCGGCCGCTGCCGGCGAAGCAGTTCGCGGCGATGTCCAGCTCCTGCAGAGCGGCGAAGTCCGGCGCGAGCGCTGCGACTGCGGCCTCGCTCTCAAGCGCGACGTACACATGCGGCGGGCCGTTGCGGTACAGCTCGACCGGCAGCCGCGAGCCGCTGATACCGAGAGCAGCGAAGAGTTCGCGCTCTCGCGGGAACGACTCCCACGCCGGGACGGGCTGTTGCATCCGCCCGAACACGATCCGTCCCTCCTCGCGCTCGAGGCGCACCGCCACTCGGCCCACGCCTGTCTCGAGGGTCACCTCGTCGCGTCCAAGCGCGGCGCCGACGAGAAACGCCGTTCCCAGCACCGGGGAGCCGCCGAAGGGGAGTTCTGCGCCCGGCGTGAAGATGCGAACAAAGACGTCTCCACCGTCTTGGGGCGGAAGGAGGAAGACCGTCTCAGAGATATTCACCTCCCGGGCCAGGCTCTGCATCTCCTCCGAGGTGAATGGCCGGCCGTCCACGAACACGCCGAGCCGATTGCCCTCCAGCGGCTGAGAGGTGAACACGTCGCAAACAACGTATGGGTGCAGCTGCGACGTGCCATGCCAGCCGGTGACGCGCGGAATCACGGAATCCTGTGCGACCATTTCAGTGTCCTTTCGACCGAAGGTGCGCAGCCAGCGGCGTCGCGGACAAGGCTAGTCGCCGGCACGTCGGTCGGAAAGCAGAGGCCGCTACCGCTCGATAAGCAAACGGAATCGGCGAATGGTGTGCGTCACGATTCGAGCCGCTGAGCTCTTGGAGGCGGCCGTCGCCTGCTTCAACGGCAGTCCATCCTCGATCCTCGATCACACGCACCAGGTGCGACGACCAGCCAGTCCGAGCCAGGCGTTACGGTCTCAGGTGTCGTCGCGGGGACTGCGAGAGGAGTCGGATCGACGTGGATCGAGAAGCGCCCGGGGCAGGCGTTAAGAAGCTGCGAACGCCCCGCGCGGCGGGTATCGCTGGAATCGCGTTCTCGGTCCTGTTGGCGGTGGCGATCGTCCTGCTTCGGATCTCGACCCCCTCGAACGAGGCCCGTCCGGGAGCGTGGCTGACCGATTCGGGACAGCGGCACACACTCGCCCTCGGGTTGGGCCTCATCCCGTTCGCCGGGATCGCCTTTCTGTGGTTCATGGGCGTCGTGCGCGACCGCATCGGCGAACGAGAGGACCGGTTCATCGCGACCGTGTTCCTGGGGAGCGGTCTTCTGTTCGTCGCGATGCTGTTTGCGGGTGCCGCCGTGGCCGGTGCCATCGCAGCGACTGCCGACGCACCCACAGGCAGCCCTCTGCGGGCCGATCTCCTGGAGACCGAACGGAGAATCACCGAGCAACTGCTCGACGTGTATGCGCTTCGCATGGCGGGGGTGTTCGTGATATCCACGACCACCATCGCCTTCCGAACCGGGATCCTGCCCCGATGGCTCGGGGTCTTCGGGTACGCCTCGGCGCTGATCCTGTTGGTGAATTCGGGAACCGTGCCTTGGGCCAACCTGGTGTTCCCGTTGTGGGCGTTCGTGCTGAGCATCCACATCCTCCGCGTCGCCCCCAAGGACGAGCATGAGCCGGCTTGAGCTACGCGAGCTGTCTGTACCCGGGCCGGCCATGCGTTCTCCGGGCTAGTCGATTGGACTAGAACCACGCCAGCGTATGTCCTCGCTTCGCCAGGGTCACAACGCGTTGCCCTGCGAATCGCACGGCATCGCTGCGGTTGTGCCCGTCGCACCGAGCGCCTGGTCGACGAGACGGAGTGTTCGCTCCATCGCCACCGGACGCAGGCCGCCGACGCCCGTCTGGAACGGCCTGTTGAGGAAGAAGACGAGGAGCAGCATGACGACGACGACCGATGTCACCGCGCCCATGAGTACGCCCTGGGTGACCGGGCCTTCGCCGCTGTCGGCAAAGAAGAGCATGTAGACGAAGATCACGCCTGCGATGAAGACGAGCACGACCCACAGCGGAGACGGCATCACGCCGACAGCACCGTGGATGCGATCCTGGCGCGCCTGCTCGCGCGTCGAGGTCTGCTCGAGCCACTTGTCGTACGCCGACTGCTCCGACGCCGTCTGCGGTTCGACCCTCTCCAGCGTCTGGAACAGTCGCACGCCCCACGGGTTGAGCGTGTCGCCCTGGGTGCCGGCCTCCATCCTCGCCCACTCGCCGTGTACGACCGACCGGGCGTAGCAAATGAGCTGGCCCGTCAGCACCCCTCGCGCGCTCGGCGGGAAGAACTGCGCAGTCTCGACCTGCTGGGAGATGGTAAGAGCCTCGGTCTCGGCGCCCGATCTCGACTGGTCGTAGCTCGTGAACGTCAGGAAGATGATGAAGCCGAGGAGCACGGAGAACCCCGTGGCGAGGACGCCGAACACTCCAGAGGCGCGATCTCCGTCCTGGAAGTAGCTGCCCTCTGGCGCCCGGCGGCGCAC
>DATIOJ010000060.1:0-56656 GCA_035473355.1 Candidatus Limnocylindrales bacterium | reverse complement strand
GCGCGGTGATCGTCGAGCCGCCCTGGCAGAGGCACGCGTTGACGGCGTCATAAAGCACGGCGCGCGCCAGGCCGATGGAGTCGACGCCGTGGTGCGAGTAGAAACGCTCATCCTCTGTGGCGACCACCGCCTCCGCCAGCTGTTTCGGGACTTCGTCCTCCGCGAGCAGGGGAACGCCGTAGGCGTCGGTCAGCGCCTGCACGCGCTGCTGGATGTCGGAGACGTCCGGCGTGACCACCCAAAGGGTTGCGGCGCTTGGTCCGCTCAGGAGGGCGACGACGGCCAGGGCAAGCGCCAGCCGGCGCACCACGCCCACGCGCTTACGAACGCGGAACCAGGCTCAGCGGTTACTCGGCCCGACCAGCGCGGCCTAGCGCACCTTCATGATGATCAGCAGCGCCGGACCCAGCAGGATGATCCAGAGAGTGGGGAAGATGCAGCCGATCATCGGCAGCATCATCTTCAGGGTAGCCTGAGCCCCAAGCTGCTGCGCCCGCTGGCGCCGCTTGCGCCGCATCTCGTCCGCCTGGATGCGCAGGATCTTGCCGATTCCGGTGCCGAACTGCTCCGACTGGATCACGGCCTGGACGAAGTTGTGCAGGTCGTCCACCCCGGCGCTCCTTCCCATCTCATCCATCGCTTCCTGGCGCGGTCGCCCCAGGCTGACCTCGCGCAACATCTGCGCGAAGCGCTCGGAGAGCGCGTTCTTGTACTTGTTCGTCACCCGATCCAGGGCGGCGTCGAAGCCCAGGCCGGCATCGACGGTGATGACGAGCAGGTCGAGCGCGTCGGGCAAGGCCTTCTGGATCTCGGCCCGAATGCCGTCCACCTTCTGGCGCAGCCACAGGACGGGGAAGTAGTAGCCGAGGAGGGCGAGACCAGCCAGGAACATCACCAGGAGCACGGCGTTGGCGAGCAGCAGCCCCAGCAGCAGCCCCACCACCGCTCCCACCGCGGCTCCGACGAGGCGGAGCACCCCAAAGTCTTCCGGTGAAAGGTTGCCCGGCCTCCCGGCCATCTCGAGGCGATGGTCCAGGTCTGCACGAGCCTTGGCCGGAGTGGAGCGCGAGAGAGCCTGCCCGAGCCTCGACATTGCTGGGCGCAGGAACCTTTCGGCGAACGGCTTCTCGAGCTCGAGCTCGTCGAGGGTGAGGGACTTCTGGCCGCCGTACTCCTGCAGGCGCTCCTCGACCATGGCGCCCGTGTCAACCTCGGGGGTACGCACCAGCCCTATCACGATCAGGAACAGGCCGCCGGCAAGGCCGATGGCCAGCAGGAGCGGAATCACTTTGGTGGTGTGACAGCTTATCGATTAAGGGTCGGAATCGAGTAATCCAGACCTATAATTCGCCGCCGTGAACACGCAAGCCGTCGCCACACGCCGGTCTTCGCGGCGTCGAGCGGGGCTCCCTTTCATCATCGGCGGCGGCGCGCTGGCGGTGCTGACATTTCTCGGCGTGCTCTTCTACACGTTCTCGCTGTCGGGCCAGGGCGCCGGCAACACCCCCGTCGTGGTCGCGGCCCGCGACCTGCAGATCAGGGTCCCGATCCTTCCCTCAGACCTGACCGTGGTCCAGTACCACGCCGAAGACGTCCCGCCCGGCTCCTTCGCAAAGGTGACCGAGCTGACCAACGTGGTCGCGGCGGTGAACATCAGCAAGGGCCAGCCGGTCACCAGCAACCTGGTGGCGGCCTCATCCGACGCCGTGCTGGGTCCCCAGGCCGCCTTCCTGCCGATTCCAACCGGCTTTGTGGCGCTGACCATCCCGACCGGTGAGCAGATCGGAGTCGCCGGTTACATCCAGGTGGGGGATTACATCTCGCTGGTCGCGACCATGACGGGCAAGACCGCGGTCAACGTGCGGACGATCTACACCAACATCCCGATCATCCGGATCGGCACGGCACCCGATGTCAACCCTGCGCAGGCCAGCCCCGCGACGCCGCCAAAGACCGGAGGCATCTCGACGTCACTCACGATTGTCGTCACGCAGTGCCAGGCCGAGTACATCAGCTGGTTTGTGGCCAACGGTGGACTGCGCTACACGCTCGAGTCGTACCACGACTACCAACCACAGGACAAAGCCGTCGACGCGTCGTGCCCCAGCGTCAACGCCGCGGGTGGCGTGACTCAGCAGCAGGTGGCGGCCAAGTGGCCGTCGCTCTTCTCCTAGAGCCGCTGTCCCCATCCGGCTGAGCTCGCCGATGCGAGCTGAGCCACCTTCCCCGCAAGCGGGAAGCAACCTAGCGGATCAAGCCTCCGCCGCCACCGGTGGCAGAAACTGCGTTCAGACCGCACACCCAG
Source organism: Candidatus Limnocylindrales bacterium (assembly GCA_035473355.1). Taxonomy (GTDB): domain Bacteria; phylum Chloroflexota; class Dormibacteria; order Dormibacterales; family Dormibacteraceae; genus 40CM-4-65-16. The sequence goes on along the minus strand of DATIOJ010000060.1, from coordinate 54,351 downwards.
CTGAACGTGATATTCGCGGTCCCGCTGCTGGTCATGCTCGCGAAGGTGGCCGAACCAGTGAACTTCACCGTCGTGTTGCCGTGATCGCTGTATGCGACCTTTGGCAAGTAGACGATCCCACTCAGGTCGGTGGTGGCATGCGGGCCTATGTCAATAGTGCCGGCAAATCCGGTTGGTCCGTTGCCCCCATAAATCACGAAGTTGTGTGTGCCCTGGGGGTCGCGAGGGCTAGGCGGCGGAGTGTTGACGTCGTCGAGGCCGTTCAGGATCGCGCCACTGATGTCGAGCGTTCCGGTATCGGTGTTGTCAAGGACGATGGCGACCGCGCCGTTGGTGTCCTGGGTCCCGGAAGCTGTGTATGTCGTGTTCGTGATCGAACCGAGCGACGGGTTGGAGACACCGATGATCTTGTAGACGCCAGGATTCATCGTGCCGCCGCTGGGCACGATTCCGCTGTAGATGCCCGGCATCCAGTGCCCGCCTGACTTCGCTGAGGCCGTGGTCGTGTACGTCGGACCGGCGATGGTTGGGCCAGCGGTGTCGAATGGTGTCGGCGCAGGCTTGTTGAGCCCGATGGTCCCGTTGCCGCCACCGACCGGTTCCCAGTGCCACGACAGCCCGTTGGAAGTGCCTCCGCCGAAGTCCGCCTCGTTCGTCGGGTTGCCGCCACATGGCGCACCGTTGTAGTTGGTCTGGACCTTCGGTATGCCCATCGAGTGCGGGCCATTGTTCGCGCCCAGGTTGCCGAACGCATAGGCCGGACCGGTCACGGTCTGGGTGCCGTTGCCGCCACCATTCACGCCGGCGTCGCCGCTGATCGCGGCGAGCGCGTAGGCGGCGCCGATCAGCGATGGTCCGGTCGGCGCGGACCGCCCCGACGCGGCGATGGTGATCTGAGAGACCCCGAAGAGTCGGGAAAAGATCCCGGGCTGCTGCATTTGAAGCACTACGTCGAGCACGTTTGGGTAGGTGGTTGTGGTGGAGTCAGTAAGGGTGATCGTGTAGATGCCGGTGGTGTAGGTGCCCGCCGGACAAGCAGTCGCGGAGGTGCACGGGCTGAGCGGCAGCGAGAAGCTCAGTGGCCCGGTCAGATACTGCATCGCAGTGTAGTTGGCCTGGTTGGTACCCAAGCTAAACGAACGGGCCCCGGCCAGGGCAGCCGCGTCGGAGTCGGCCTGGAGGTTGCGCCGGGCCGACATGCCGAGCCCAACGTCGAACACAAGTACCCCGAGGAAAGTGAGGGCGATGATGATGCCCGCCATCACAACGAGTGCCTGGCCTTTCTGGCGGCTCGAATAGCGCATCTTCATCAGTACTCCGCGACCATCGTCGAGGCTGCGGTGAGCTTGAGCCAGCTTGGCGCGCTGGCGCCTAGGAACGGAACCAGCGTGTCGTAGCGATAGACCACGGTAACTGCAACCTGGAAGCAGCCTTTGTATTGCGGGCTCTGCCACTCGGGCTTGCGTGCACCCAGGTCGCCGGGCACGGGATCATGCCCGAGCGCCGTTCGAGCGGCGGCGCAGCTGGCGTAGGCACCGGCGGCACCCGTCTCGCCTGGCCAGATGCAGACCTCGGTAGCGCCGACGGCGGGTGCGGGGCAGCTCGTCGGTGACTGCTCGACCATCGTGGAGTGAGTGCTGAAGCTCCCCATGACCCAATCCACGGTGTCGTCGATGCGGTTATCGGTAAGGCAGCCGGCGCCGCCGGCCGAGGGGGTGAGCGTGGTGCCTGAGCAGGAGCCGCTCGTCGCTCCAAAGGGGCTGTCGTTGGGGTCTTCGTTCGCAATCGCCTGACGCGCGGCCTGGCGGGCTGCCTCGGCCACGGTCGAGTTGACCCAGACGACACGGAAGAGGTCGATCGAGATCGACATGATGAAGAAGAGGATGGGAAAGACGAGGGCAAACTCGACCATCGCCTGACCTCGTTCCCGCCTCATCAGTATTCGGTCCGCTGCGATTCGGTCTCGGAGAACGTGAGCGAGGTTCCCACGAAGGGCCAGAGTGGCGGAGTCACCACCTGGAAGGTGTAGGAGATGGTCACTGTGATTGAGTCCGACCCCGCGTTGGAAGGAAGTCCGCCATTGCCTGTCGCGTTCGTCACGCCGGCGCCGCTGAGACAGTGGAACGTGACCGCAATGGTCCCACCGGAGATGGCCGAGCCTGCCGCCGCACCTGTGCTCGAGCTCTCGAGGGCCGCCTGGTTGGCGATGGTGTTGATGGTTCCACCGGTTGGAGGAAGTGGCGACGAGATGGTGGTTGCAACTGGGCCTCCGCTGGTAGATGAGCATGCGGTGTTGGCGGTGCTCTGCTGGTAGCTCGACACGGCCATGCGCAACGCCTGGCGGGCGGCGTTGGTAGTCGCTTCGCGGTAGTAAAAGGCCCGACCGATGTCGATGACCCCGAGCGCCAGGAGCAGCAGGACGGGGAGGCAGATCGCGGCTTCTACGAGGGACTGGCCCCGTTTCGAGCTCATTTGCGGCATCGGAATCTTAGGGGTCGGTTCAACGGTTTCAGCCGGGTTTGAGCTCGAGGTCCGCTAGTTCTGTTGACCCTGCTGGGAGTCGCCGGTGTCGTTGTGGTCCTGCGATTCACCCTGCGAGCCGGTCTGGCCTTCCTGGGTGTTCGACTGACCTTCTTGCTGATTCCCCGCCTGACCTTCCTGCTGGTTGCCTGACTGCTCGCCCTGCTGGCGCTCCTGCTGGGCGGCCAGCCTGACGTGCTCGACCACCCCGCCGCCGATCCCTCCCAGCAGCACCACGGCCACCAGGAGCAGCACGACGCCGAGGGTGCCAAACCGCGCGATGAACCTCTGGATCATTTGCTTGCTTCGATCAACCGGGCCGGCCAAGCGAACTTGCGGCTCTGCCGCCGCGATCCGCGGCATTTACATAATGTTGCGAAGTGGCCATCATCGTCTGCCCTCAACCGCAGGCGGCGGAGATCGGCCTCGAGGTGCTGCGGCGGGGTGGCAACGCCGTCGACGCGGCCGTCACCTGCGCCTTCGTCCAGGGCGTGATCGACCCCCAGATGTGCGGCATCGGCGGCTGCGGCGCGATGCTGGTGCACAGCCCGCAGGCTGGCGACGCCCTGCTCGAGTTCTACGCGACCGCCGGCTCGCGAGTGCGGGAGGACCAGTGGGAGCGGCGGTTCATCCGCGAGGCGGCCGACCGCTACGGGTACGTCCTCGAGGGCTGGGTCAACGACGTCGGCTACCAGTCGGTGGCGGTGCCGGGAACGGTGGCGGGCCTGCATGAGGCCCTGACGCGCTTCGGCTCGGTCTCATGGGAGGAGGCGATCGAGCCCGCCATCTCGATCGCGCGGCACGGCTTCCACGTCAGCGGCTTCATGCACGGCTACTGGACGACGGACTACGGGCCCGACGTGGTGCCGAACGTGCAGCGCATCCAGGTGACGCCCGGGGCGAAGGCGATCTACACGCACGACGGCGCGCTGTACGCGATCGGCGAGCTGATGGTCCAGGCGGACCTCGCCCGGACCCTCGAGAAGCTGGCCGCCGGCGGCCCAGACGTGTTCTACCGGGGCGAGATCGCCGACGCGATCGCGGCCGACTTCGCGTCGCACGGAGGCTTCATCACGAAGGAGGACCTGGAGAGCTATCAGGTCAACGTGACCGAGCCGATTCGGGGCACCTATCGCGGGATGCGAGTGGCCGCGGCCGGGCCTCCCGCGGGCGGCCTGACGCTGCTCCAGATGCTCAACTTCCTGGAGGGCTTCGACCTCGGCGCGCACGGGTGGCCGAGCACCGAGGCCGCCCGGTACCTGGTCGAGGCGATGGCTTGGGCGTTTGCCGACCGCGCGCTTCACGTCGCGGATCCGCGCTTCATCGAGATCCCCACAGGCGCCCTGACGGACAAGGACTACGCCGCCAGGGCGCGGGCCGTGATCGCCGACCGAGCCGACACCACGCATGTGTGCGTCGTCGACGATGCAGGCAACGCCGTCTCGCTGTCGCACACGCTTGGCTCCGCCAGCGGCGTCGTGACGCCCGGGCTTGGCTTTGGCTACAACGACTACATGAACTGCTTCGACCCGCGGCCGGGCCGGCCGAACTCCATCCGACCCGGCAAGACTCGGATGACGATGATGACGCCGACGATGGTCTTCGACGGACACGGCGACCTCAGGGTTTGCGTGGGTGCGCCGGGCGGGACGAAGATCGTGAGCGCGATCCTCCAGGTGCTGGTCAACGTGCTCGACCACGAGATGACGCCGGTCGAAGCGGTGAGTGCGCCGCGGGTCGACTTCCAGGGCGACGTGGTGCAGGCCGAGGCACGTGTTCCGCGAGCCGTGTGCGAGGGGCTGGAGCAGCTCGGCTACACGGTCAACCGGCGGACGCTGAACTACGACTCCTACTTCGCCCGGCCGCAGGTGATCGTGGCCGAGCGCGACGGCCACCTGTCCGGCGCCTCAGATCCGCGCAAGGACGGCGGCGCCGCATTCGACACGGAGACGAGATGAACTTCAAGGACCGCGTGGCGCTGGTGACGGGCGGCGGCCGGGGGATCGGAGCTGCGACCGCGGCGCGGCTCGCCCGCGAGGGGGCGAGGGTGGTCGTCTCGGACATGGACCTGCAGCCGGCCGAGGAGGTGGCGCGGCCCATCGGCGGCCTGGCCATCGCATGCGACGTGACCGATCGGGAGTCGGTCGAAGCGATGTTCGCTCGCGTTCTTGGCGAACTCGGCCGCCTCGACATCCTCGTGTGCTGCGCCGGGATCCTGCGCGACAACCTGCTCTTCAAGATGACCGACGAGGACTGGGACCTGGTCATCGACACCCACCTGAAGGGCACGTTCCTGTGCGCCCGCGCCGCCCAGCGGGCGATGGTGACGCAGAAGTACGGCAAGATGGTGTTCCTCTCGTCGACCTCGGCCCTGGGCAACCGGGGCCAGACGAACTACTCGACGGCCAAGGCGGGGCTGCAGGGCATGGCCCGGACGCTGGCGATCGAGCTCGGACCGTTCAACGTCAACGTCAACACGGTCGCGCCGGGCTTCGTCGAGACCCGCATGACGCGCGCCACCGCGGAGCGGATGGGCGTGGACTTCGAAGCGTTCAAGGTCGGCGCGGCCTCCCAGATCCCGCTGCGCCGGATCGGCCAGCCCGACGACATTGCGAACGTCATCGCGTTTCTCTGCGACGACGAGTCGAGCTTCATCTCCGGGCAGACGATATACGTTCGCGGCGGCCCCTAGACCCGCCACATATAAGGAGTAGGGGCAGCAAGGACTCGAGCCGGCGTCCGTTCAGCGTTGTTATGAACCGGCTCCTCGGACAAGTCAGGCGACGATTTGGAGGCCGAACTGTTGTTCGGCGGCGGAGCCTTTGGCGTCCGAGTCCGCGAATTCGGATTGAATTCGGACCCAGTGGCCAAACCACGACGGTTGAGCTTCCCATAAGTAGCCGCTCGGGGTTGACTGCCCCGACAAAGGTCTGTTAGGGTGGCCGGGTCTTCTGGGGGATCCGCAACCGGGCGGATTCACGAACTTTAGGGGTAGGCATTGCGAGTTAATCGTTACCTGACCCATGCCGTCGTGCTCGGAATAGCAGTTGCGATGTCGAGCTACGCGGCGATGGATCGCCACTTTCCGACCACGCTCACGGCGCGGTTGGGTCCCGTAAACGCAGAGGCGGTGGTTGTGGCTGAGGGGGGTGAGTACGGCGACGTGTCGCTCGGCCGGTACAGCACGATCATCAAGCCGGTTTCGATCCCCACCGCGGCGCCCATCAGCCACAACCCGATGGTCTACACGGTCGCAGCGGGCGAAACGCTGACCACCATCGCTTCCAAATACCACGTGACCGTCGCCGAGATCCGCTGGTCGAACAGCAACCTCTACTCGGCTGACACCGTCGCCACCGGCGACCAGATCGTGATCCCGCCGGTCCACGGAATCGTCGTCACGACAAAGGCCACCGACACCGTCGACACCCTGGCCACGAAGTACTCGGTCGACCCCCAGGCGATCGTGGACTTCAACCGGCTGCGCACGGCGCAGTTGACCGCAGGCATGACGCTGGTCATCCCGGGTGGCACGGGTGGAGAGTTCCCGCCGCCGCCCGCCATCTACCAGATCATGCGCGGGCCCACCTCGAGCTTCTCCGCCCAGGTGCTGAACTGCTGCCTCGGGCCGTACGTGAACAACAAGTTCCCGGTCGGCTGGTGCACCTACTACGTGGCGACCAAGCGCAACGTCACGTGGAACGGGGACGCCGGCTACTGGTACTCCAACGCGGCAGCGGCGGGCTACGCGGTGGGGGCGACGCCGAAGGTGGGCTCGATCATGGTCACCTGGGAGAGCTGGGCGGGCCACGTGGCGTACGTGGAGGCGGTGAATGCGGACGGGTCCTGGGTGGTGACGGAGATGAACTGGGTCGCGTTCGACGTGATCGACCAGCGAACCATCAAGCCAGGGCAGCTAGGGTCCAAGCTGGTCGGGTTTATCTACTAGACCCGGTCGGCGGTTGCGGCTTCGGTTTCTGTTGCGGGTTCGGCCGGTCGTGACGCCCACTCCCTCTCCATCTTCTCCGTGTCCTCTTTGACCGTCCGCAGCCCGGTGGCGGCGGCGACGGCCGCCAGGATCAGGAGTGTGGGTGAGGTGATGAGCAGCGCAGCCTGGAGGTTGCCTCCCAGCCAGTAGGAGATCTGGCCGACGTCGTAGGTCGAGTGGCTGTCGCCGAACACGTGGGAGACAAAGAGGAGTGTCGTCACCGCGCTTGCGCGCAGGCCGGGCGAGACCACGTTCTGGCTCAGGGCCGTGAACGGTCCCGAGTACAGGTAGAGCGAGACGACGGCCAGCAGGAACACGGGAACGAAGACGGGAATCGGTCCGATGTTGAGCGGGCTCAGGATTGCCAGGGTTACGAGGACGGCTCCGGACAGAAAGCCGACGATGCCGACCTCCAGGTGGGCTTTCGGCGTGTGCCTGGCGCGGCGGTCCGCGAACCAGCCACCGGCCAGCGTGCCGATGAGTCCTCCGATCACGATCACGACGCCGGCCAGGAGGCCGGCTTTGCCCGGCGTCAGCTCGAATCGTCGCTGGAGAAGGGTGGGGAGCCAGAACGCGTTGGAGGCGAGGACGAAGAAGAGCAGCGTCTGCGAGATGATCGTCGCGCGCAGGGTCGGGATGCGCATCAGGGTGATGAACTTCTGCAGGCTGGCCTCGGCGGTCTTGACTACGGCCGGTCCGCCCTGCTCCACGGCGCCGCGCAAGGGCTCCCTCATCTGGAAGGCGAGGGCGGCGAGGACCAGGCCTGGGACCGCCGCGACGAAGAAGGCCTTCGGCCACCCGTACTTCTCGGCGATGAAACCGCCCCCCGCAAACCCGATCGCGATGCCAACTGTGCTGCCGGCGCCCCAGATCGCAGCGACGCGGCTCCGCTGCTCCTTGGGAAAGTAGTCGCTCAGCAGGCTGGTGCCAGCGGGGTAGTAGCTGGCCTCGCCGATGCCGACCACCGCCCGGCTGAGGAAGAGCTGCGGAAAGGTGCGGGCGAAGCCGGTGAAGAGCGTGGCCACGCTCCAGATCGCGACCCCGACGCCGATCACGGTTTTGCGTACGCCGCGGTCGCCCCAGTAACCGAAGGGCACGGCGGCGATGGCGTAGACGAGGAGGAAGGCGGTTCCGAGGAGGCCGAACTGGGGGTCGCTGATGCCCAGGTCCTTCTCGATCGACGGCCCGGCGCTGGCCGCGACCCAGCGGTCCATGTAGTTGAGGAGGTTGATGGCGACCATGACGCCGAGCACGTAGCGCGGGTAGCCTCTGGCCACGGGAGGAATTATGAGGTTGGCTAAACTAAGGCCTCTCCTCCGTGGGTCGGCTGGGCATTGGCGAGCTCAAGTGGCTGTAAACCACCCGCGAAAGCTGTGGGGGTTCGACTCCCTCCCGACCCACCAGCCATAAGCCCACCGACTCCCCCGCGACAGCTCTCCCGGCTGAATCGGCAATTCCACCGATGCCGTCGCGCGATTCCCCGCCTAGGCTGACCATCCATGAACCAGGAACCGCCGGTGCAGCGCGTGGAGGTCAGTTTCGTCGGCGCTCCTCCCGTCCGCGAGGTGGAGCGCGCGCCCGGGGTCACCCGGGTCGAGGTGGACGGCTCGGTCCTGCGATGCATGGTGTGCGGGAGCTTTCAGCCCTTTCTGGAGGCTCTGCGCGGTCACGAGGTCGTCGGCCTGAGGTCGGCGCCGGTCACAACAACCGTGGACGGCTCTAGATGAGAGAGGTTGCGCCGGGCAGGCTCGCCAGGATGGCAGGAGGCCTGTATCTGATCAACATCGTCCTCGGCTTCTTCGCCGTCGGCATCGTGCCGGGAACGATCATCGTGGCCGGAGATCCCACCGCAACAATCCACAACCTGCAGACGCACGAGCTCCTCTACCGCCTGGGCCTCGTGGCCCACGTGATCATTCTTGCCACCAACGTTCCCCTCGCGGTCATCTTCTACGAGCTGTTCAAGGTGGTGAGCCGGCGCCTCGCGATGCTGGTGGTGTTCTTCACCCTGGTCGGCACCGCCGTCGAAGGTTCCACCCTGGCCAATCAATTCGCACCCCTGACCCTGCTGGCGCAAGGCCCATATGCCAAGGCCCTCCCGACCGCGCAGCTGCTGGCCCTGGCGTACCTACCGCTCGACCAGCTGGGCGTCAGCTACGCGCTCAGCTCGGTGTTCTTCGGGTTCTACGGACTGACCATCGGATACCTGGTCTACCGGTCCACCTTCCTGCCACGAGTGATCGGAATCCTGCTCGCGATCGGCGCCTCGTGCTATCTGGTCTACAGCTCCGCGATCTTCATCTCGCCCGACTTCACCGCCCACCTCGTCCCGTACATTCAGCTGCCGTCACTGGTCGGGGAGGGGTCGTTCACTCTCTGGCTGCTCATCGCCGGCGTGAACGTCAAGCGATGGACCGATCGCCGGGCGCCGGCCGAGGTCTACGCGTGAAGGCAGTTGTCGCCACTGCATACGGCGGGCCCGAGGTGCTTCAAGTACGGGACATTCAGAAACCCACGCCGAAGGATCACGAGATTCTGATCAAGATCCACGCGACGGCCGTGACCTCCAGCGACAGCGTCGTGCTCGGCTTGAAGGTCTCGGCGCCGATGCGGATCCCCGCACGCCTGATGCTCGGAATCACGAGGCCGCGCAAGTCCGTCCTGGGGATGGTGCTCGCGGGAGAGGTCGAAGCCGTCGGCAAAGCCGTCACCAGACACGGGCCCGGCGACCGCGTGTTTGCCTTTGAGCCCTTTGCATTCGGCGCTTATGCCGAGTACAAGTGCCTGCGCGAAGGCGGCGTGCTGACCACGATTCCGTCCGGCATGACGTACGCGCAGGCCGCCGCCATTCCTTATGGAGGTCTGCTGGCGCTGGATTTCCTCAGGAAGGGCGGGATCCGCGCCGGCCGGCGAGTCCTCGTCTACGGAGCGTCCGGTGCGGTGGGGACGTCCGCTGTGCAGCTGGCCAGGCATTTTGGGGCCGAGGTCACCGGCGTCTGTAGCGGCGCGAACGTCGAGCTGGTGCGATCGCTGGGAGCCGATGCGGTGATCGACTACACGAAGGAAGACTTCACGACAAAGGACCGGCTCTACGACCTCGTCCTGATCGCGATTGGAAATCGACTCGGCCCACCGTCAGAGGCAGACTGCAGGAGGGTCCTGGCGCCAGGCGGCAAGTACGTCTCGGTGGACCGCGGACGGCCCAAGCTCTTGCTCGAAGACCTCCTGCTGCTCAAGGAGCTTGCCGAAGCAGGGACGCTCAAGCCGGTCATCGACCGGTCGTATCCCCTGGAGCAGACCGCCGAGGCCCACCGCTACGTCGATCAGGGGCACAAGAAGGGAAACGTCATCATCACCGTCGGCTGACCAGATCGGCGACCAGCGCCTGCACGCGCGCGTCGATCTCGTCGCGGATGAGGCGAACCTCCTCGAGGCTTCTGCCCGCCGGATCGGGCAATTCCCAATCCACGTACCGCTTGCCGGGATACACCGGGCAGGCATCCCCGCAGCCCATCGTCACCACAACATCGGCAGCGCGGACAGCCTCGTCCGTCAGTGGCTTGGGAAATTCCCGGCTGAGGTCGATGCCGATCTCGGCCATCGCCTCCCTTACCGTCGGGTTGATCTCGGACGCGGGCGTCGATCCGGCGGAACGGACGCCGATCGCGCCCTCGCTCCGCCTGGCGAGCAGCGCCGCGGCCATCTGGGAGCGACCCGCGTTGTGGACGCACACGAACAGGACTTCACGAATCACGTTCACACCTCGACCAGCATATAAAGAGCGGGCGACGGCGATGAGTTCCTCATCACGCGGTCGTCTTAGACAGCGACAAGCTCAAGCAACGGGAGGTCAATGAGATGAGACTGGTCGCCACCGAGTACGTGTCGCTGGACGGCGTTTTCGAAGAGCCCGGACACTGGTCGGGCCCGTGGTTCAACGAAGAGGCGGGCCAGTTCAAGTGGAACGAGCTGCAGGCCGCCGACGCGCAGCTGCTGGGCCGCAAGACCTATGAGGGTTTTGCCTCGGCGTGGCCGAAGATGGAAGGCACAGGCGAGTTCGGCGAGAAGATGAACAGCATGCCGAAGTACGTCGTCACATCGACCCTGCACAAGCTCGAATGGACGGGCTCGGAGCCGATCAGGGGCAACGTGGAGGAAGAAGTGAGAAAGCTGAAGCAAAAGCCAGGGCGGGACCTTCTGCTCGCCGGGAGCGGTCAGCTGTTCAACGCGTTGATGAGGGCGGACTTGATCGACGCCTACCGATTCATGGTCCACCCGGTCGTGCTCGGCGTGGGCAAGCGCTTGTTTGCCAACGAGGACAGCCGGCGAGAGCTGAAGCTTGTCGACACGAAGAAGTTCGCGTCGGGCATCATCGTCCTGGAGTACGAGTCAGCCGGCAAATGAGCGCGACGGTCGAGGACTTTCAGCGGCTCGACATGCGAGTGGGTCGCATCGTCGAGGTGGTCGACCTGCCCGACGCCCGCAAGCCCTCCTACCGCCTGACGATCGACTTCGGTCGGCTCGGCACCCGGCAGGCCATCGCCGCGGCCAGGACCGACTACGCGAAGGAAACACTGCTGCACCGGCAGGTCGTGTGTGTGTTCAACCTGCCGCCGCGCAGGATCGCTGGCGTCAGCTCCGAGGTGCTCGTCCTGGCCGCCACCGAGTCCAGCGGCCGGCTGCGTCTGCTTCAGCCGGACGAAGAGGCGGAGCTGGGCAGCCACATCACGTGAACGCGATAGCTGTGGTCGAACGCGCAGATCCGGCGGCAAAGCAAGCCGCCGGTAGAATGCCGTTGATGCAGACCGCGACGGTATCGCCTGCCCACGAGTTCGGTGAGCTCGAGCAGTACCGAGGCGAGCTGACGGCCTACTGCTACCGCATGCTCGGTTCGCCGTTCGACGCCGAGGACGCCGTGCAGGACGCGTTCGTCCGCGCGTGGCGCAACCGCGATCGTTTCGAGGGCCGCTCCGCGATGCGCTCATGGCTGTACCGTATCGCCACCAACGTGTGCCTGGACATGCTGAAGGGAAAGGAGCGCCGGGCCCGGCCGATGGACCTCGGACCGTCTTGCGAGCCGATCGAGGCGAACCTCAACGTTCCAACCGAGGTCGCGTGGCTCGAGCCGATCCCGATGCGCTTGATCGCCCCCGACCGCGATCCCGCCGACGTGGCGGTCGCCAACGAATCGATTCGCCTCGCGTTCGTCGCGGCCCTGCAGCACCTGCCCGCTCGCCAGCGCGCGGTCCTGATCCTGCGCGAGGTCCTCGACTGGCAGGCCTCCGAGGTGGCCGAGCTGCTCGATACCTCGGTCGCATCCGTCAACAGCGCGCTGCAGCGGGCCCGCGCGACGATGGCCAGGAGCAACGCCAGCTCGGAGGAGCCCGCCCCGCGGCTCAGCGACGCCGACCGCGCCATGCTCGAGCGCTATGTCTCGGCGTTCGAGCGGTACGACGTCTCGGCGCTCACGTCGCTCATCCGCGAGGACGCAAAGCAGTCGATGCCGCCTTATGACATGTGGCTCGCCGGTCGCGACGACATCCTCCGCTGGTGGTTCGGTCCAGGAATCGGCTGCCAGGGCTCTCGCGTCATCCCTACGCTCAGCGCCAATGGGATGCCGACCTACGGTCAATACAAGCCAAGCCCCGATGGCGGCTTCGATCCCTGGGCCCTTCAGGTCCTCAACGTGTCAGAGGGGCGGATCGTCGAGTTCACGTTCTTCCTCGACACCGCGAAGCTCTTCCCCCTCTTCGGGCTGCCCCTCCACCTCGACGCGTAGGGCATCCGAAAGCCCACACAGCTCGATCAGCCCGATCAAATCCTTGCTTGGCCGAGCGAGGCAGAGCTTGCGCCCCCCTCGCCCAAGGCCCAGCTTCAGCCTGGCGAGATAGTCAATCCCCGCGACGCCGACCTCCTCCAGCCGCGCGCAGTTCAGGATGACCGTCTCGGTCGCCATCGCAGTTAAGACGGAATAGCCGGCCGCAACTCATCGGTTGCGGGCCGATGAGTAATGACGGTGATGGTCGTCTGAATGGGCATGAAGAACTCACGCTGGCTCTCCCTGATCGTTCTCTGCTCCGGGTTTCTCCTGATCGTCGTCGACATGACGATCGTCAACGTGGCACTGCCTTCGATCCAGAAGGACCTCGGCTTCACGCAGTCGGGCCTCGCGTGGGTGATCAACGCCTACCTGATCGCGTTCGGCGGCCTCCTCCTGCTGGCCGGCCGCCTGGGGGACCTGGTCGGCCGCCGGCGGGTCTTTCTCGCAGGCCTGGCGCTATTCACGGCCGCCTCTCTTCTCTGCGGCCTCTCCCTCTCCCAGCCGATGCTCATCGCCGCCCGGTTCGTGCAGGGCGTCGGCGGCGCGGTGAGCTCTGCCGTGATCCTGGCCATGATCGTGACGCTGTTCCCGGAGCCGCTCGAGCGCGCCAAGGCATTCGGGATCTTCAGCTTCATCGCTTCAGCGGGCGCCGCGGTCGGCTTGCTCGCCGGCGGACTAATCACGCAAGCCGTCAGCTGGCACTGGATCTTCTTCGTGAATCTTCCGATCGGCGTCATCACCGCCGTGATGGCTGCGCGCGTCATCGAGCCCGACCGCGGAATCGGCCTGGGTGAAGGCGCTGACGTCCTGGGCGCCGCGATGGTGACGCTCGGGCTGATGCTAGGCGTGTACACCATCGTCCAGACGTCGGAGTACGACCTGATGTCCGGCCGCACCGTGGTGCTCGGCGCGACGACCGTCGCGCTGCTGGCTTCGTTCGTCCTGCGCCAGGCCCGCGTCCGCAACCCGATACTTCCCCTGCGCGTGTTCCGCTCCCGCAGGGTTGCCGGCGCCAACGTCGTACAGGCCCTGATGAGCACCGCGTTCATCGGCTTCTTCTTCCTGGGCTCGCTCGACCTCGAGCGCGTGCTCGGCTACCGCCCGATGGAGATCGGCCTCGCGTTCCTTCCCGTGGCCGTGGTGATGGCGCTGTTCTCGATCCGGTTCTCCGCGCAGCTGATTGCCCGCTTCGGTCCCGGCGCGATGCTCGCGACCGGTCAGGCAATCGCCGCAGTGGGCCTGCTCATCGTCGGCCTGGGGCCGACGCACGCCGACTACACACTTCACCTGCTCGCGCCGATGATCATGTTCGGACTCGGCGGCGGCGGCCTTTCGTTCCCGGCCTTGACGATGATCGCGATGGCTGACGTCGCGCCCGCCGAGGCGGGGCTGGCTTCCGGGCTGCTCAACACCACCGGGCAGGTTGGCGGCGCATTCGGGCTCGCCGTCCTGGCCACTATCGCGGGCTCGCGGACGGTCGACCTGGTCCGCGGGGGGGCGGACACCGGCGCAGCGTTGGCCGGTGGCTATCACCTCGCGTGGATCATCGGCGCCGGCGTCGTTGTCGTCACCCTTGTCGTGGCCGCCCTCACCTTGCGGGCTCCACGCCAGGTCGCCGAAGCCGTCGACATGTCGCCGGACGAGTGTGAGGCGGTCGCTTAGGCCGCTCGGCGGCAGGATCCAGGCGGCTTTGCCCGCACCAAACGCCAGGACGACCCTTACGCTAGTGGGCAGCCGGGGCGTTTATGCGATGGCGCAACACATGAGCACCGAGGACGACGTCTACTTCTCCGTTCCCGGTGTGGCCACCGTCAAGTGGGACGCGAGCAGCGAAACCGTCTGCGTCGAGTGGGACGGCTGGGCGAACACATCCGAGTTCAGATCGCTCCTGGACGCGGAGGTGAAGGCACTACGCGACCACCGCGCGTCCCGCCTGCTGGCGGACTGCCGGCGCCAGCGCGTGCTGAACCCGGCCGACCAGGAGCGCGCCGACAAGGAATGGGTGCCCCTCGCGCTCGAGGCGGGGTTGCGCCGGTTCGCCATCGTCCTTCCGGAGAGCGACATCGCCGCGGGACACCTCCGCGAGCGGCTGGGCAAGGTGTCGCCGACGGCAATGCAGATCGCTTACTTCGCCTCGGTCGAAGAGGCGCTGGAGTGGCTGGCGCGCTGAGCCTTGCCTGATCGCCGGGTCGCCCTTTTCGACCTCAACGTGGAGAAGATCCTCGACCACTGGGGCGTGCCGGAGGCTGTCCGCGAGGTCATCGCCAACGCGCTCGACGAGCAGGCGCTCACCGGTACGTCCGAGCCGCGGATCGTCAAGCGCTCCGATGGCTGGCACGTCACGGACTTCGGCCGCGGCCTGCGCTACCAGCACCTGACGCAGAACGAGAATCCGGAGAAGCGGCGCAAGTCCGACCTCGTCGTCGGCAAGTTCGGCGTCGGGCTCAAAGACGCACTCGCGACGTTTCACCGCCGCGGCATCGAGGTGAAGATCCGGAGCCCGCATGGGGACATCGCGCTGCGGCGCGCGGCGAAGAGAGACTTCGCCGATGTCAAGACACTGCACGCAGCGGTGTCCCCGTCTTCAGCGCCGAAGCGCCGGGGGACCGATTTCGCGCTGAGCGGCCTCGCCGACCGCGACATGGCCGCAGCCCGTGACTACTTCCTGCGTTTCGCGGGCGACGAGGAGCTGGAGCGCACCCCGCTGGGCAGCATCCTGAAGCGGCGCGAAGGTGAGCCCGCGCGCATCTACGTCAAGGGCTTGCGCATCGCGGTCGAGGAGCAGTTTCTTTTCTCGTACAACATCACGTCAACGACGGTCCAGCTCCAGCGGGCCCTCAACCGCGAGCGGACGAACGTCGGTCGCACGGCGTACCAGGACCGCGTCAAGGCGATCCTTCTCAAGGCCACGTCGGACGTCGTCGCCGAGCAGCTCGTCGGGGACCTGACCCGGATACCGCTCGGCACCAACCACGACGAGGTGACGTGGCTCGACGTCCAGGAGCAGGCGGTCCGGATCCTCGCCGCCAAAGGCAAGACCGTTTTCGTGAGCGCGCAGCAGATGTTCACGATGGGCGCCACCGTGCAGGAGGCGCGAGGCGACGGCTACAAGGTCATCGTCGTACCCGACCGCCTGCTGGCGCGACTTCCGAAGCTTCGCGACATCAACGGCGATCCAATCCTCGACATCAGCGGATTCGTGCAGGTCTGGAACGCGTCCTTCCAGTACGACTTTGTCGATCCTGCAGCGCTGACCAGGAAAGAGCGCGAGAGCTGGAGCATCCTCCCCGAGCTCGTCCGGCTGGCGGGCGATCACGCAAGGCGCCTCAAGGAGGTGCGCATCTCGAAGACGATGCGGCTCGACGAGGGAGACTACGAGACGGAGGGCGTGTGGGACTCGCCCAACATCGTCATCAAACGCTCGGTGCTCGACTCACCAAGGCACTTCGCTCGGGTCGTGCTGCACGAGATCGCACACGCCAGCTCGGGCGCGAACCACGGCAGCCTGGCCTTCATGGCCGCGATCGACGACCTGGCGGGCCTTGCCGCGGTGGAGGCGATCAGGCCGGACTAGCGTTTTCGATCCCGAGGGTCATCGGGGTGACCCGTGTTGCCGAACGCGATCCGATCGCGAACCACCGGGGCGCGGCCGAGGAGCCTCGATCGCTGGACGGCGTCCTCGCCGAACCGGTCTCGCAGGGCGTCCACCGCCGACTCGAGGCGATGCTTCTTTGGCTCTACCCGGTCTCCGAAGAGGTCGAGCTGGCCCGCGTCGCCGTCGACGAGGTCCGAGAGCCCGACGCCCAGCGTGCCGACCGTCAGCCTGGGGTCGCGCGCCGCGAGGAGCTTGAGCGCCGCCTGGTATATCTCGTCGCCGGTGGAAACCGGCGCCGGCTGCTTGGCCTGCCTGGAGAAGTGGCCGGCGTCCGGCCGGTAGACCAGGCCGATCGACACGACCCGGCCGCGCCGGCCTGCCGAGCGCAGCCTCCGTCCGACCATGTCGGAGAGACGCATCAAGAGCTCCTCGAGCTCGCGCTGCGAGGCGGTCGCGCGCGCCAGCACGTGCGAGTGGCTGTAGCTTTTCCGCCGCGCGGTCTCGAAGCCGCCCACCTCGTAGCCGCGCAGCCGCATGCTCCAGCCGCGCGCGACCTCGGCGTGCATTCCCGCCAGCCGGAGACGCGGTGGCGTCGCGCGGAGGAACTGGACGGGTGTCAGGATGCCGCCGCGCGCGAGCCTTCGCGCCGTCGCGTCGGCGATGCCGGAGAGGTCGGTCAGCTGCAGGCGCTCGAAAACCGAGACGAGGTTGGTGTGGTCGATGCGCTGCAAGCCGTCTCGCTTGTCGAGGTTGGAAGCCTGCTTCGCCATCCAGATCGAGGTCGAGACGCCGACGGACGCCGTCACGCATTCACCGACCTCCGCGCGGATCGCCCGCTTGATGGCGCGCGCGACGCCCTCCGGTCCGAGCTTCTTCAGATCCGGTGTGCCGGCGAGATTGAGCGACGCCTCGTCGATCGACATCCGCAGCGCGTCGGGGCTGTGCCGGTCCAGGATCTCCATCAGCTTGTCCGACACCTCGCGGTAGCGGGGCGGATTGGGCTCCTGGACGATCACCGCGGGGTAGATCGCCTTGGCCTCGAACACTTTCATCCCGGTCTTGATCCCCAGGTCGCGAGCCTCGCGCGACGAAGACACGATGGTCGCGGCGTCGGTGGCGTAGGCGGCGATGGCCACCGGGCGGCCCCGGAGAGCCGCGTCGTGCTGCTGCTCGATCGAGGCAAAGGCGCAGTTGAGGTCCACCACCAGCGTGGTGGGGTCGGCCGGGTTCAGGCCGAGGTCGTCCTCGGACACGAACCAATGTTCGCATGTATTTCACCTCCCCATTCATGGGGAGGTGGCCCGCAGGGCCGGAGGGGAGGGCCGCTTCCCCTGCCCACAAAGCGTCAGACCCTGGCCGGCACCTCCGCCGCCGCGACAAACTCAAAGAACATCCGGCCCCACCGGTCGGCCGCATCGACGACCGGCCCGTGTCCCGAGCCCTCGAACGACTCCATGCGAACCCGCCCGCCCCGCCTGCCGTACTCGGTCAGCACGTTGCGGATCTGGGTGACCATGGGTTGCGGCGGAAACGCATCCTCGCCCGGCCATCCGGGAACCAGGCCCATCTTGCCGAGCGTGCCCATCTCCCACGCGGATCCGTCTGCGACCACGATGTCGGCTGTCCCGTGCGTCCACAGGATGGGCGGCTTCGGCTCCAGGTAGACGATGTCAGCCCAGTTGCAGTACTTGGGCGAGAGGGCATTGAGGATGCCTCGGGTGCCGGGCGCCACGCCCGGCCAGTTGGGCGATGCGGTCGAGTCACCCGGATTGCCGTCGTCGCCGGTGACCGACTTCAGGATCTCCTCGACCAGCATGTCCTCGCGGTCCTTGGGCTCGCGATGCGAAGCGGCCCAGTACGAGCTGTTCATCACGTTGCGTGGAGAGAAAGGCGAATCCGAGGAGGTGTCGTGGTCGGCGATGCGCTTGATGAACTCGGGATTGCCAGTGCCGCCACCCGATCCCGCGTAGTCGGGGAAGCAGGGCGTCCCGTCGAGCCGGACCGCGCCGAACCCGTAGGGCGAGACCGGATCGATGAACGTGAGCGACGCGACTGAATGGTCCTGCGCGTAGCGGGCGATCGCCGCGCCGCCGGTCGACCAGCCGACCAGGTGCACCGGCCTTGTGATGCCAAGGTGCGCGACGAGCGAGTACGTGTCATCGGCCCAATCGCGGAGCCCGCGTGTCGCATCGATCGGCAGCTGCTCGGTGTCGCCGAACCCGCGCATGTCGGGAGCGATGATTCGGACGCCGTCCGGTCCGGGCATCAGGTGCTCGAAGAAGCGCCCCGTGGAAAGGTTGCCGTGGATCATCACGACGGGGATGCCATCCACCGGACCCCACTCGATGTACCGCATGCGAAGTCGCCTGGTCTGGACCGTGTGGCCGCTGACGCCGGCGGGTAGTTCCATCGCTGCCTCCTTGATCCGCAAAGTACGTTCCGCTCTTCCCGCCTCCCCATTTATGGGGAGGTGGCCCGCAGGGCCGGTGGGGAGGATCGATTCGCCCACCACCCCTACCGGAGGATGATGGCAGGTGAAAAGACGCGTGATCCGCGACCGGCGGGCCCCGTGCTGCGTCGGGACGTTTCCGATCTACAAATCCATCACGAGGGAGGGCCATGCAGAAAGGACGCGAAGTGGCAACCGGCTTCCTGCAGCGACTGAACGACCCGGGCTATCGCCTCAAGGGCGAGAGTCCATCGACCGCCACCGTCCAGGACGCCAGGCGCTGGGCCGCCACCTACGACACACTGATCGATTTCAAGCGCGAGCTCCTCGCGCTCTGTCAGCGCTACGCGGAGCAGTCAGAGCCAGAGGTGGCGCGCGCCATTCGAGAGACGGACGTGATCCTGCTCGAGATTCAGCTGTCGCGCATCCAGCAGAAGCGCGACTACTGGACGATTCGTGCGACCGAGCTGTCCGGCAACGGACGGCGCAGCGGGCCTGATTGAGGTCATGAGCCGAGCTGCGCGATCGGCAGGTCGGAAGAGATTCCGTAGGCCCGGTGCATCTTGAGGCGCGCCGAGCTTTCCTGATTCGCCGGTGATGGGCTAGGGCGGGGAGCCCCAGACCCGTCTAACAGAGCCTTGATCGGGCAACCCATCTGCTAGGGTCTGCCCGCATCAAGAGGTCCGTTTCCTTGCCCTCATCTTCGTCCGCTCGGGAGCGCGAGCTGGAGGCCCTGCACGAGGTAGCGGTGGCCTCGAGCGGCGTCCTCGACCCCGTTTCGCTCGGGGTCCTCGTCGTCACGCGAGCTCGCGACCTGCTCGGTGGCGATGACGCGACTCTCCTCCTGTGGGACGACACTGCGCAGGGCCTGCGCGTCCTGGCCGACACACACGTGCCTCCGTTCAGCCGGACCATCGCCTCGGGCGAAGGGACGGCGGGCATGGCATTCGAGCGGGCTGAGGCCGTCGCCGTCGAGGACTACCCGCGCTGGAAGCACGCCGTCAAGGACTCGATTCCCCGTGGCCTGAAGAGTGTCGTGGCGTCTCCGCTCCTGGTGCAGTCGAAACCGATCGGCGCGCTCACGGTCTCGTTCAACACTGCTCGACGTTTTCAAGGCCAGGAGCTTCGGTTGCTTGCGCTGCTCGCAACTCAGATCGCTCCCGCCCTGGAGGCCGCGCGCCTGTACGACGCTTTGGTCGGGGTCAGCAAGAAGCTCGAAGAGACGAACGCTGCGTTGAAGGACGCCAACCGGCACAAGAGCATCTTCCTGGCCAACATGAGTCATGAGCTGCGTACGCCGCTCAACGCGATCATCGGCTTCTCGGAGTTGCTGACCGACGCGCGCGATGGTCAGTTCGACGGGGCGGCGCGGAAGCGCTTCCTGGAGCAGATCCTGATGAGCGGCCGGCATCTCCTCGCCCTGATCAACGACATCCTCGACCTGTCGAAGGTCGAGGCGGGCAGGATGGAGCTCAAGCTCGAGTCGTTCGCGGTGGGGGGCCTGGTCGAGCAGGTGATGCAAACCGTGGAGCCTCTGGCGGCCAAGAAGAACCTGAGCCTTGCGTCCACGGTGGCCGTCGCCGGCCCGGTCGTGGCTGATCCCGGCAGGGTCAAGCAGATGCTGCTCAACCTCACATCGAACGCGATCAAGTTCACGCCCGACGGGGGTCGGATCACGATCTCGGCCGCTCGCAACCAGGACCGGATCGAGATCTCGGTCGCCGACACCGGCATCGGCATCGCCGAATCAGACCAGCACCGAATCTTTCAGGAGTTCGAGCAGATCGACCAGGGGAGCGGTCGCAGGCAGGAAGGCACCGGTCTGGGACTCGCCCTGACCAAGCGCCTCGCTCTTCTGCACGGGGGCGACATTCGGTTTTCGAGCCAGGCCGGAAAGGGCAGCGTTTTCACGATCATCCTGCCCTCCCGCGCTCTCTCGGCCGGCCCGTCCCAGCCGCGCGGATCGAGCGCGGGCGCCGGCCCGCTTGTGCTGGTGGTGGAAGACGATGCGGCTGCGGCCCAGCTCCTGACCCGCCAGCTCGCAAGCGCCGGCTACCGCGTCGAGGTCGCGCGGAGCGGGGAGGAGGCGCTGAGGCGGGCCCGCGAGTCGCGGCCTGCCGCCATCACGCTCGACATCATCCTTCCCCAGCTCGACGGTTGGGAGGTCATCACCCGACTCAAGAGCGACGAGTCGACCAGCTCGATCCCGATCGTGATCGTCAGCGTGGTCGACAACCCCGAGCTGGGATCCGCGCTCGGGGCGGTCGACTACTTCGTCAAGCCCGTGGACGCAAAGGCGCTCGTCGGCCGGCTCAACCGACTCGACGTGCGGCGCGATATCAAACGCGATCCGGTCCGGATCCTGGTGGTCGACGATGAGGCGGCGAACCGGACGTGGCTGACCGAGGTGCTCGAGCCAGAGGGCTTCAGGGTCGTCCTCGCCTCCGGGGGACTGGAGGCGATCCAGCTCGCGAGGTCGCAGAGGCCGGACCTCGTCCTGCTGGACCTGATGATGCCCGAGGTGAGCGGGTTCGACGTCGTTGAAGCTCTTCGCTCGGACCAGGCGACGAGTGAGGTCCCCATCATGGTCCTGACAGCCGCAAGCCTCACCGAGGCCGACAAGCGCCAGCTCAACGGTCGGGTGTCCACGATTCTGAGCCGGCACTCGACCGGTTCATCGGACCTGGTGAGCCTGCTCAGCCGCGTGGTGAAGCCGGCCTGACCTGACGCCGCTTACGCGGCCGCGCTGGCGCTGAGCAGCAACTGCCCCGTGCGACGGGCTCGCCGCGCTGCCAGGCGGTCGCCGGACAGCGCCATGACGATCGACCCCGCCATCAGGGTCTGCCACGAGGCGGCAAACCTGGCGGGCTCGGGCACGCCACCTTCTGTCGCCAGCCGGCGGACGAATGACCGGATGACGGCGAGCTGGGCCACCGCCTCGCGCCGGACGCGGTCCTGCGGCTCCACGGCCTGGGCGACCGAGGCGATGAAAGGGCAGCCCTCGAAGTCCCTGGTGTGAAACCAGTCGTCCAGGACGTCGAAGATCGCCAGCAGCCGCAGTCGCGGCGTGGCGGCGCGCCGCAGGACCTCGGCCTCGAGCAGGCCGCGGGTCCAGACGTGCTCACGCCGGTGCAGGAAGGCGAGGATCAACTCGTCCTTGGAACGAAAGTGGCGGTAAAAGGTTGCCTTGGCCACGTTGGCCGAGGAGATGATCTCGTCGATGCCGACCGCGCGCACCCCTCTGCGGACGAACAGCTTGTAAGCGGCGGACAGGATGCGGTCATGGCCGGCGAGCTTCTGGCCCGCGCGGGACCTGCTGGAGCGACTTCCACGGCTGGGCACCGACCTCATGTTGCTGCCTCCCGTAATCTCGGAGACAGACCTGTCTGTCTCTACAAACAGAGAATTTACGCGGCAGCCGGACAAATAGATGCAAGAAAAAATCAAGGCGACCGAACGACAAGCAATTCCCGAGTGGTTGACAGCAGCCAGCCGGAGAGGAGTGCTCAGCCGCGTCCCCACCAGCACCGTCGCCGCCGTGATCCAGGGCGGGCAGCGCGCCACATACCCCGCCGGGGTGGTCATCGCCGGGCTGGAGGACGGCGCCTGGGCGACGCTCGTGCTCGCGGGGAGCGTTCGCGCCTTCGTGCCGTCTTACGAGGGCGGGCAGATCACGCTGCGCTATCTCCGGCCCGGCGACCTGATCGGCACGTTCGTGGGCATGCCTGCCGGCCTGTCGCGCAGCCTGCAGGCGTCGGAGTCGGTCGACCTCCTCCACCTCGACGCCGCGAGGCTCGCCGGCCTGGCCCGCAACGACGCACAGCTGGCGTGGGAGCTGATGCTCGAGGAGGCGCGCGTGGCGCGGCTGGCCAATCGGTCTTACGGCATCAGGGCGTTCGGCTCGATCCGCCTGCGGGTCGCCAACGCGATCCTGGAACAGGCGCTGGCGGCGGGGCTGGTGGAGAAGGGCACGACGGTGCGGGGCACCCAGCACGACCTGGCGCTGGCGGCGGGGACGGTCCGCGAGGTCGTCGCCACCGCGCTCCAGGGCCTGAAGCGGGAAGGCATCATCGCGACCCGGCGAGGTGGGATCGTGATCCTCGACCCCGATCGGCTGGCGCGCGAGGCCGACGGCGGCTTCGGCTTGGGCCCGCCCGACTAGAGAGGCGTTACCGCAACCTCCACGCGGCGCGTGCGCGGGCCGTCCCACTCGCACAGGAAGATCGCCTGCCACGTGCCGAGGGCAAGCCTCCCGTGTCGCACCGGCGCTTCGCACGACGGGCCCACGAGCACGGTCTTGATGTGCGAATCGGAGTTGCCCTCGGCGTGGCGGTATCCGCCCTCCCGGGGTACGACATGCTCGAGTCGAAGCTCGATGTCGCGCGCCACGTCGGGATCGGCGCCTTCGTTGATCGTGACCCCTGCCGTCGTGTGCGGCACGAAGACATGGCATATCCCGTCCCGGAGGCCGGAATCCTCGACCACGCCGGCGACACGCGCAGTGATGTCCACGAGGTGGGCCCGACGGCCGGTCTTGACCTCGAAAGTGGTCCAGCTCACCTTCAAAAAGCACCTTACTCGGGTTTGCAGCCCGGGTCGGAGGGGTAAATCCAGACGTGCATGCAACTCCCATCTTCCGGTCCACTATGGCTTGACGAAGCCGACGAGACGAACGCCCCCGCGCCGGGGCTGGCCGAGGTGCTCTCGGACATCGAGGAGCGCCCCCGCCAGGTCGCCGAGGCAGGCCACGCCGAAACCGACGACGCCCTGGGCGCCTACCTTCGCGAGATCGGCCGCGGTACGCTCCTGACCAAGCAGCAGGAGATCGAGCTGGCGAAGCAGATCGAGGGCGGCTCCGAGGCGGCCCGGCAGCGGATG
The DNA here is from genome assembly GCA_035473355.1 of Candidatus Limnocylindrales bacterium. GTDB lineage: Bacteria > Chloroflexota > Dormibacteria > Dormibacterales > Dormibacteraceae > 40CM-4-65-16. The sequence continues at coordinate 31,100 of DATIOJ010000060.1, read as the reverse complement.
ACCGAGGCCAACCTGCGGCTGGTCGTGTCCATCGCCAAGAAGTACCAGGGGCGCGGCATGCCGCTGCTCGACCTCATCCAGGAGGGCAACGTCGGCCTCATGCGGGCGGTCGCCAAGTTTGACCACCGGCGTGGCTTCAAGTTCTCCACTTACGCGACCTGGTGGATCCGCCAGGCGGTGCTGCGCGCGATCGGCGACCAGGCGCGCACGATCCGCCTGCCCATCCACATCGGCGACCAGACGAACAAGCTCGTCCGCGTCTCGGACCGCCTTCGCGACTCGCTCGGCCGGCAGCCGAGCGACGAGGAGATCGGAGAGGAGCTGGGCCTGACTCCCCTCGAGGTCGAGGCGCTTCGCCGCACCGCACGGGACACGGTCTCCCTCGAGACGCCAATCGGCGAGGACGGGGACACCGAGCTGGGCCATCTGATCGAAGACGCGCAGGCGGAGTCGCCGGCGTCGGCGGCGATGGAGGCGGACCTGAAGGACAGGGTCGACGACGTGCTGAGCACCCTCGAGCCAAGGGAGCGGCGCGTGATCCAGCTGAGGTTTGGCCTCGGCGACGGCCATCAGCGGCCCCTGGACGAGGTCGCGCGCCGGCTGGGCACCAGCCGCGAGACCGTGAGGCAGCTCGAGCGCCACGCGCTGGACAAGCTGCGGCGGACGGGCCGGGCCGAAGTCCTGCGCTCCTACTCGGCCTAACTATTACCTCTTCCCCGCCGTCCCTCCGGCGCTTCGCGCCACCTCCCCATGAATGGGGAGGAGGGAAGTACCGCCGAAGGCGGCGATGGGGCGGCCACAATTAGCCCAGGTGATCGCGCTCGGCTCGTACCTCGCCTTTCTCGGCGTCTCGCTCCTCGTGATCTGCACGCCCGGCCAGGACACCGCGCTCACCATCCGCAACACGCTGCTCGGCGGCCGCGTCCCCGGAGTGGCGACCGCGTTCGGGGTCTCGGCCGGGCAGGCGGCGTGGACCGCCGCGACCAGCGCTGGACTGGCGGTGGTGCTGATGGCGTCGGCGCCCTTGTTCCTCGCCGTGCGGCTGGCCGGCGCCGCCTACCTCATCTACCTCGGCGCGCGCTCACTCCTCCGCGCGCGCCGCACTCGCGACGCAGATGAGATGTCGCTGGAGCCGCGCTCGAATTTATCGCCGAAGGCCGCATTTCTGCAGGGATTCGTGAGCAATCTGTCGAACGCAAAGATGGTGGCGTTCTTCATCGGCCTGCTGCCTCCGTTCGCTGGACAGCATCCGTCGTTCTGGCTTCTCGCAGCGCTTGGCCTCAACTTCTGCCTGCTCACGCTCGCGTGGCTGGCCGGCTACGCGTTCGCGGTCGACCGGTTGGGTCGCTGGCTGCGCCGCGGCGGGGTTCGGCGCGCGCTCGATGCGGTCCTCGGCGCGGTGCTGGTCGGCCTGGGCATTCGCGTCAGCGCCGAGGCGCTCGCGTCCTCTTAATAGTGTTGGTGGTGCGGCCTTAGACTTACGCCGATTTCCGATCCAGCGACATGAGGAGGTTGAGGGATGCCAAGGGCAAAGCAGCTCACGCTAACGGTGCCCGACCGGCCGGGGATGCTCGGCGAGATCGCTACCGCACTGGGTGACAAGAAAGTCAACATCGAGGGAGTGTGTGGGGCCGTGACGGGTGGGGGCGGCATGATCTGGCTGGTCGTGGACAAGACCGCCGCGGCGAAAAAGGTCTTCGCCCAGAAGGGCTGGAAGACGAGCGAAGACGAGATCCTCGCCGTCACGCTGTCCGACACGCCGGGCTCGCTCGGCCGTTTCGCGACGAAGCTGGGCAAGGCGGGCGTCAACATCACGTTTGCGTACGCCGGCTCGGCCGGAAGCGCACGCAAGCTGACGGCTTACTTCGGCGTCTCGGACCTGAAGGCCGCGCTCAAGGTCAGGGCCTGACGGCGTAGCTCCCGAGCCCCTTCTCCAGGCGGCCCATAGCGCGTCGGATCTGCGCCCTGGCCTCGTCGGCCAGGGCATCGCCGCGCGCTCCGGCGCGGACCTGCCGCCGGACCTGGTCGACGAGCGCCCGGTGCGCGCCCATCAGCGCCGCCCCGGCCGCCATGGGCTCGACGTCGCCGGGGTCTGCCCCGGCCTCGGCCGCGAGTAGCTCGGCGAGCCGCCGCGTGTAGAGCTCGACGATCTCGCGCTCGCGCGCCTGAAGCGAGGGGCTGCCTGAGATAGTTGCCGCCGCCCTCATGATCGAGGCTGTTCGCTCCTTGCCGCGCAGGCTCTCGGTGCCTTCGAGCAGCTTGCGGCGAACGGCTCTGACCGCCGATTCGCCGGGCCGCCTCGTACGTACCGCCTCGATCAGGTCCTCCTCGAAAAACTGCATGCCGCCGTAGAAGAGGTCTTCCTTGGTCGGGAAGTAGTTGTAGACCGTGACCTCCGACACGTCGGCCGCGCGGGCAATCTCGGCCACCGTGACTGAATCAAACCCTCGCTCGGCGAACAGCTTTCGCGCCGCCTCGAAGATGTGCTCCCGCGTCTGCTGCTTCTTGCGCTCCCTCAGCCCTACGTCCGCGGCCATGGATTCCATTCTAGTGGAATAGGCTAAGCGCCTAAATACTTTTAGTCACCACAAGTTTATGGTAGCCTGGGGCAAAGGTAAGGCTGGGTTTCAAGGAGGCAATCGATGGATCTCTACTCGATCGCTCTATTCGTGCACATCGTCGGAGCCGTGCTCGTGTTCGTGCTCCTGACCATCGAAGGCGTTGGTCTGCGCGTCGGCTTCTCTTCCGCGCCGATGAACCAGGTGCTGGGACCGATCTCGGCGGTCGCGATCCTGGTGCCAGGTCTCTACATGATGTGGGCGCAGGTCGGTTGGACCGGATGGGTCGCCGTCGGCATCGCGACGTACGTCCTGATCGCGGTGGCGGGCGCCGTGACAGGGATCAACGTGATGCGTGGGCGGATGAGCAGCCGGACCGCGACGGCCTCGTGGCTGATCCGGGTCGGGATGGCGCTCGCGGTCGTGTTCGACATGACGGTCAAGCCCGACCTCGCCGTCTCCGTCGTCGCCGTGATCATCGGCCTGGCCGTGGGCGCTGTCGCGGGGGCTGCCTCTCGAAGGGAGGTGGCGAAGGCATGAGCGCGGAGCGTGCTCTCCAACCGCGACCGGCCTCCGGGCCGGAGCCCGACCCGCGCCGCTGGATCGCGCTGGCCTTCATCGCGGTGGCCCAGCTGATGATCGCGCTCGACGCGACGATAGTCAGCATCGCGCTGCCCTCGGCGCAGGCGGCGCTGGCGGCTTCGAACGCCGACCGGCAGTGGGTGGTCACGGCGTACACGCTCAGCTTTGGCGGACTGCTCCTGCTCGGAGGGCGCATCGCCGACTACATCGGGCGCAAGCGGGCCTTTGTGGTGGGGTTGGCCGGCTTCGCCGTCGCCTCCGCGATCGGGGGCTCGGCGCCGAACTTCGCGGTCCTGGTCGCGGCTCGAGCCCTTCAGGGCGCCTTCGCCGCGCTGCTCGCGCCGACGGCCCTGTCGCTCCTCGCCGTCTCGTTCACCGAGCCGAAGGAGCGGGCGACGGCGTTCGCGGTTTACGGCTCGATCGCGGGCAGTGGGGCGGCCATCGGCATGCTCCTTGGCGGGGTGCTGACGCAGTACTTCAGCTGGCGATGGTGTCTCTACGTCAACCTTCCGATCGCGATTGTCGCCGCGATCGGGGGCTCCATCGCGCTGCCGAGCTCCGCAGCTCGAGGACGGCTCAGCCTCGATCTGCCCGGAGCCGCGCTCGCCACCACCGGCTTCGTCTCGCTCGTGTACGCGTGCACCCAGTCGGTGACGTCCGGCTGGCGGTCGACGGAGGTCGTCGGCCTCCTCGCGCTGAGCACTCTCGCGCTGGCCGCGTTCGTGCTGCGCGAGTCGCGTACGCCGAGCCCGCTACTTCCCCTTCGCATCTTCGCCAGCCGGAACCGGAGCGGCGCTTACGTCACCGTGGCGCTCGCGTTGGCCGGGCTGCTCGGCGCCTTTCTGTTCCTGACCTACTACCTGCAGACGGTGCTCCACTACACCCCGCTCCAGGCCGGGCTTGGATTCCTGCCCATCACGGTCGCGTCGCAGGCCGCGTCCTGGCTGATCGCGAGACGGTTGCTGCCGCGCGTCGCGCCGCGGACTCTCATGGTCCCCGCGGCGGTGGTGGCTGCGGCCGGCATGGCGCTGCTGACTCAACTCCGCGTCGACAGCGGCTACCTGTCGCTGGTGCTTCCGGCGGAGGTGCTGCTCGGCCTGGGCATCTCAACCTTGATGGTGCCGGCGTTCAGCCTCGCCACGTTCGGGGTCGACCCGCGCCAGTCCGGGACCGCTTCGGCCACGGTCAATGCGGCGCAGCAGATCGGCGCCTCGGTCGGGGTGGCCGTCTTGAACACGATCGCCACCGCGGCGGCCCATGAGTTCACCGGACCGAGCAGCGCCGCCCTCGTCCATGGTTTCTCGGTCGCGACCGTCTGGGCCTCGGGCATCCTTCTCCTTGCCGCGGTCGCAGCCGGCAGCTTGATCACCGCACCGCGTCCCCGCTAACCCACCCCTTGACATCCGCCGCGACGCGGCTGTATTCTACTGATCGGTTAATTAGCCAAATGGAAAAATATGGCGTCTGATCAGCTGAGCGTCACGTTTGCAGCCCTCGCCGACCCCACCCGGCGAGCGATCCTGGCGCGCCTTGCCCAGGGCGAGGCCTCGGTCACGGAGCTGGCCAAACCGTTCGACCTGAGCCTGCCCGGCATCTCCAAACACCTGAAAGTGCTGCAGCGCGCGGGCCTGGTCAGGCAGAGCCGCAACGCCCAGTGGCGGCCGTGCCGCCTCGAGCCGGCGCGGCTCAAGGAAGCGTCGGAGTGGGTGGGGGATTACCGCAGGTTCTGGGACGAGAGCTTCCAGCGCCTGGACGACGTCCTACAGCAGCTCATCAAAGAGGAGAAGAAGAACAATGGCGACCAAGGGAGAAAAGACGATGCCCAGGACTGAGTACGTGATCGAACCCGGCAAGCAGGAGATCGTGTCGACCACGATCCTCGACGCACCACGCGAGCTCGTGTTCAAGGCGTACACGGACCCGAAGCTGTTCGCGCAGTGGTGGGGCCCGCGCCGCTACAAGATCGAGATCGACAAGTTCGACTCCCGTCCAGGCGGCGAGTGGAGGGTCGTGCACGTCGGCGACGACGGCAGCAGCTACGGTTTTCACGGCGTCAATCACGACGTCGTCGCGCCCGAGCGCATCTGCGCGACGTTCGAATTCGAGGGCGTGCCTGGTCACGTGGCGCTGCAGACGGCCACGTTCGAAGCGCTGGGCAACAAGACAAAGCTGGTCGCGCACCAGGTGTTTCAGTCCGTCATGGACCGCGACGGCATGGTCGCGTCAGGGATGGAGGACGGCGCCAACGAGTCCATGGAGCGCCTGGCGGAGCTCCTCGACAAGATGAAGGCCGGCAAGTGAAAAACGAGGTCGACGCGTACATCGCGGCTGCGCCCAAAGCGGCGCAGCCGCACCTCCGGCAGCTCCGTGCGCTCATCCGGCAGCTAGCGCCGAAAGCCGAGGAGAGGATCAGCTATGGGATCGTCGGCTACTTCTACCCGACTCGCCTGATCTACTTCGGCGGGCACGCGAAACACGTTGCGGTCTACCCTGCCGGCGACGCCAAGGGCCTGGAGAAATATCTCTACGGCGCGTCGACTCTGCGATTCCCGCTCGATGAGCCGCTCCCGATCGCGAAGATCAAGGCCCTGATGAGGGCCCGCGTCAAGGAGCGCGACGCGAGGGCGAAACGTACTGGGGGAGGCGATCGCCCTTCGCGGAGTGCTCGATGAGCGAAGCGAGCCTCCGGTCGCGCGTCTCCTCGCGCTTGGCGCTCATGACCCAGTAGGCGGCATTGCGACGGTACCAGGGCGCTTGCGACTCGAAGAAATTCCAGGCTCTCTTGTGCTTGCGAAAGGAAGCCTCGCGGTTCTCGTCCAGCCCGCGACCCCGATTTTCGTATGCGTAGATTCGCGACCGCGCCTCGTCCCGTTTCTCGAATGCAGCTCGTCCGCTCGGGTGAACGAGGCCAAGCGCCTCCAGCTCGCGGAAGCGCCTGATGTTGATCGCGCTCCACACGCTCCCCTTCCGCCGCGGCGTGATGCGCTGCGCCGACATGTCGTTGTCGAGCGAGTACCTCACGCTGTCGATCCAGCCGAAGCACAGCTCCTGATCGACCACCTCCTGCCACGTCACCGACGGCCGGCCCGACCGCTTGAGGTGATAGCCGAGCCAGAGCTCGGCCGCTGTGTCGTGGTTGGCCTCGAACCACGAGCGAAGGTCAGCCGGCGTCTCGAAGAAGGTGACGTTTTGAGGCGTGGGCATGGCCAACCAATCTACCGGTGCGCCATCCTTACCGGCGTGAGTCAGATGCCGAGCACGCCGCGCCGCCTGGCCGATCTGTCCGGCACCAACCCGGACCGCCTGTCCGGCATCTCGGACGGCATCTTCTCGGTCGGCATGACGCTGCTCGTCCTGGGCCTCGTGGTGCCGGCCGCCAAAGATACGAGCACGACGGAGGCCCAGCTGTGGGACGTCCTGCGAGGGTTCGCGCCGCACATCCTCGTGTACACGATGAGCTTCGTCACGCTCGGCATCTTCTGGCTGGGCCAGGGGACGCAGCTGGGTCGGCTGGCCCGCAGCGATCGCAGCTACATGTGGATCCACCTCGTGTTCCTGTTCTCGGTCACGCTGGTCCCTTTCTCGACGGCGCTGCTGGCCAACTACTACTGGCTGAGGATCGCGCTGGTCGAGTACTGGCTGAACATCGTGCTGCTCGGGGCGACACTCCTCTGGGCTCTTCAATACGGGTTGCGCGCGAGTCTCTTTCTGGAGGAGGGCCGGCGTGAGATGGCGCACCTGATGCGTGGGCGCATCCTGATCGCCCAGGCGCTCTATGCGGGCGCAACGGCGCTCTGCCTGGTCTTCCCGACCTGGGTGAGCATCACGCTCATCGTCTTGATCCAGCTCAACTACGCCCTGGCGCCCAGGATCCCGTTCCTCCAACGCTTCTAGGCGGCGGAACCTCGCGGCCGCCTGAATAGAATGCCCGCTGTGATTCGGGACGACGCGCCGCGCGGCGCGCTGACTGGAAAGGTCGCCGTGGTGGTTGGAGGCGCCAGCGGGATCGGCAGGACGACGGCGCGCGCCCTCGGCCAGCAGGGTGCCCGGGTCGTCATCGCCGACTTTGACGCCGAGCGGATGGAGCGAACCGTCGGCGAGCTCCTCCAGCTTGGAAGCGCGGACGCGGCCCTGGCCCTGCCGACCGACGTCCGCAGCGACTCCTCGGTGCGATCGCTCGCCGCCGACGCGATCAAGGCCATGGGCCAGGTAGACATCCTGATCAACATGGCGGGCGTCCTTCTCCAGGGTCCGCTCGAGCGCGTCAAGGCAAGCGACTGGAAGTGGATGCTGGAGACCAACCTGCTCGGCACCGTGCGCACGACGCTGGCCTTCCTGCCGCACATGGTCGCGCGGCGCTCGGGCCACATCATCAACACCGTCAGCGCCGGTGGTCTCTCGCCGCTGTCCATCGCCTACGACAGCGGTGGAGCGGCCTTGACCACCTTCACACGCGGATTGGCCGCCGAGATGGAGGGCAAGGGGGTCAACGTCTCGCTCTACACGATTAGCGCGGGCGGGCCACGCATCGGCCAGAACACGCGCTCCCGCGGGATGGGCCGGCTACTTCATCCGGTGAACGACCTCGAGGAGACGGCGCCGCCGAACGGGCAGCTCGTCGACGTGCTGATCGACACGCTGCACCGGCCGCGCTTCGCCGTCGTCGCCGAGCCGGCCAGGTGAACGTCCCCACCGACCTTCTTTCGAGCATCGGCATCTGCGTCGGGTTCGCCGCGCTGATCGCCGCGGTGACCTGGCGGTTCAAGCAGCCGCTGATCATCGCCTACCTCGCGACCGGCGTGATCATCGGGCCGAACATCGGGCTCAGATTCATCACGAACCAGGAGAGCATCTCCACCGTGGCCGAGATCGGCCTCATCCTGCTGCTCTTCGTGATCGGCCTGGAGATCGATCTGCGCAAGATGGCGTCGGGCGGTGCCGCGACACTGCTTACCGGCGCGCTCCAGGTTCCGATCTGCGTGGCGCTCGGCCTCGCGTTCTTCTACCTGCTCGGCGTCCAGAACGGGCCGCACGACTACGCGCTGCTCTACCTGGCGGCATGCATGAGCCTGTCCAGCACCCTCGTCGTGGTCAAGATCCTCAACGACAAGTTCGAGCTGGACACCCTGCCCGGACGGATCACGCTCGGGGTGCTGGTCATCCAGGACCTGTGGGCCGTCGGCATGCTGGCGGTCCAGCCCAACATCGTCAATCCCGACCTCGTGCCGCTCCTCGGCTCCGTCTGGCGCGGCGCGCTGCTCGTGGTGGGCGGATTCGCGCTGTCGAAGTACGTGCTGCCGCGGCTGTTTCAGATGGTCGCGAAGGCGCCTGAGCTTGTGCTCGTGTCGGCGCTTGCGTGGTGCTTCTTCCTGGCCGGAGCGGCGAGCCTGATCGGCCTGTCGCGCGAGATGGGTGCGCTCATCGCGGGGGTGAGTCTGTCGACGTTCCCCTACAACTTCGACGTCGTCGCGAAAGCGGTGAGCATCCGCGATTTCTTCGTCACGCTGTTCTTCGTCGCCCTCGGGATGCAGATCCAGATCCCGAGCCTCAGCGCGCTCGAGCTGGCGCTGGCAGCATCCGTCTTCGTCATCGTCAGCCGCGTCGTGGTGGTGCCCATCCTCTACGCGATGCGGCTGGGCCTGCGCACGAGCATCCTGCCGGCGATCAACCTCGCGCAGGTGAGTGAGTTCTCGATCGTCATCGCGTCCCTAGGCGTTTCCCTGGGTCAGATCAAGCAGGAAGTCCTGACGGTCGTGATAGTGACCTTTGCGGTGACGTCCGTCGTCTCGACCTACATGATCAACTTCAGCCATCCGATCCAGAACGTGCTGACCACGATCTTCAAGGCGCTCGGCCTGAGGGACCTTGACGTTGCGCGCGGCGAGGATGCGGCGGAGATGCACCAGCCGGTCATCTTCCTGGGCTTATTCCGCGACACCAGCTCGATCCTCTACGAGTTCGAGCACGAGGGGACCGCCGCCGAGTCGCGCGAGTTCGTGTCGAAGATCCTGGTCATCGACTTCAACCCGACCGTGCTGCGCGAGCTGCGGAAGAAAAACATCAAGTGCGTCTACGGAGACATCGCGCACGCCGACACGCTGCGCCACGCGGGCGTCGAGCACGCCAAGCTGGTCGTGTCCAGCATCACGGACGACGTCCTCCGCGGGACGAGCAACCTACGCTTGATGAAGACGGTCCACAACCACGCCCCCAACGCCCACGTCGTGCTCACGACGGAGCACATCCCCCAGGCGCTGCGGTTCTACGAGGAAGGGGCTGATTTCGTGTTCATCCCTCGGCTCTACTCGGCTGCGGCCTGCGCGCGGATCCTGCGCAAGGGCCTGGCCGGCGGCTTCGCCGAGATTCGCTCCCAGGCGATCGAGCACCTTTCTCACCGACAAGAGGTGCTGGCGTAACGGCCCCTCGTATCCTCGCCATGTGGAGACCGCCCGGCTAGACCCCCTGGAGCCCCTGGCGAGGGCGTACGTACGCGCGGTCCCCGAGCATCCCGCCGACGACGGCCTGTTCGGACCCCGCAGCGTGGTGTGGAGGGTCAACCGCGACCGCTGCTTCCCGCTGGCCGGCATTCGGTCCTTGATGATCCAGGCCCTGCACCCGCTCGCCATGGCGGGGGTCGCCCAGCACAGCGGCTGGCGCCAGGATCCGTTCGGCCGCCTCGCTGCTACCAGCAGCTATCTCCTCACCACCACGTACGGCGACACGGCAGCGGCGCTCGCGGCCGCGGCATGGGTGCGCAAGGTCCACGTCCACGTCCGCGGCGTCGATCCCGAGACCGGCCTGCCGTACAGCGCGGAGGACCCCAACCTCCTCCTGTGGGTGCACGCCGGGATGGTGGACTCGGTGGTCGAGACGGTGCGGCGGTATGGCCGGCAGCTTGACGGCGCCGACGCAGACCGGTACGTCGCGGAGATGGTCCGCTTCGCAGAGATCGTCGGCGTTCCCCGGGAAGACGTGCCCACCACCGCCGCCTCACTGCGCGACTACCTCGAGTCCGTGTCCCTGCGCCAGGCCACGCGCGCGGCGAAGGAGGCGATCGCGATCGTCCTTGAACCACCGGATGTGGAGGGCGACATGCGCGAGCTCTGGCGCGATCTCGGCCGGGTCGCCATCGGCACGCTGCCCGATTGGGCGCGTGACATGTACGGCTTCGACATGCCGCCCGCGGAGCTGATGGAGCGCGAGCCGGTCCGCCAGCTGCTCGGCGCGCTCGACCTCGCGTTCGAATCGCTGCCGGGCGTAATCGAAGCGCGCCAGCGCATCGAACTGCGGACCCGCGCGTGAGCACCGGAACCGTGGCGATGCGCCAGTCGCGGGTCGGCCGCGGCGCCGCGCTCGCGCGCCTGGCCCTGCGGATCGGCGGTCGATACGTGGCGCGTTCCCCACGCCTGTTGTTCGCCTCCGTGGAGCGGCGCAAGGAGCTGCGCCACGACCTGGCCTTTCGATCCGCCGACGAAGTGGCCGAGGAGCTGGGCGCCATGAAGGGCGTCCTGATGAAGCTGGGCCAGATGGCCAGCTACATCTATGAGGACATGCCGTTGACCTTCCGCGCCGCCATGTCGAGGCTGCAGCAGAAGGCGCCTCCCATGACACCGGCGCTCGCGTCATCGGTCGTCGTGGAGGAGCTCGGCGGGCCGCCCGAGTCTGTCTTCGCGCAGTGGGACGCGCTTCCAATCGCGGCCGCATCGATCGGCCAGGTGCATCGAGCCATCACCCGCGACGGTCGGGCCGTGGCCGTCAAGGTGCAGTACCCGGGCATCGCCCGCAGCATCACCTCTGACCTGCGCAATGTTGGGCTGCTCCGCCGCGTCGTCGGTGCGGCTTTTCCGGGCCTCGACACGCGCTCGCTCGTCGACGAGCTGGGAGAGCGGCTGCAGGAGGAGGTCGACTACGTCCGCGAGGCGGAGAGCCAGGAGATGTTCGCGCGCTACTACGACGGCCATCCCGTGATCCGGGTGCCGCACGTGCTCCCCGCGCTCAGCACGTCGCGGGTACTTACCAGCGAGCTGGTCTCGGGCCACACGTTCGACGAGCTGCTCGGGTGGCCGCAGGAGGAGAAGGATCTCGCCGCCGAGACGATCCACCGGTTCGTCTTCCGCAGCCTGTACCGGCTCCACGCCTTCAACGGCGACCCGCACCCGGGCAACTACCTCTTTCACCGCGGCGGGCGGGTCACGTTCCTCGACTTCGGCCTCACCAAGCGATTCACGGACCAAGACCTCGAGCCTCTGATCGACGCGGTCCGCTTCCTCGTCTTCGATAAGGACTACGACGCGTTTCGCGGCGCGCTCGAGCGGGCGGGGTTCCTGCGGGCCGGCGCCCCGGTGCCCACGCAGGTGGTGGTCGATCGGTTCGGCCAGTTCTACGGAACCGTTCTCCAGGATGCACCGATGACGCTCACGCCCGCCTACGCCTCGGCGATCGTGAAGCGCTTCTTCGACGCGCGTGGCCCTCTGGCGCCTTACTCGGACGTACCGCGCGCCTACGTGATCATGCAGCGCATCAACCTCGGCCTCTACGCCGTGCTGGGCAGTTTGAACGCGACCGCTAACTGGCGCCGCATCGCCGAGGAGATCTGGCCTTTCCGCAACGGGCCGCCCTCGACGCCGATCGGCGAGGCGGAGGCCCGATGGGAGGCAAGCCGGCGAACCGCGGCGTGAGCGAGCCGGAGCTCGTGCTTTTGTTCGACGGAACTTGAGGTGTTTGCACTCGCGGCGCGCGCTGGATTCGCCGGCGCGACCGGGCCGGCCGTGTGCTGGTCGTCGCCAACCAGATACCAGGTTTGATCGAGCGTTACGGAATCACGCGTGAAGAGGCGGATCGCACGGCGTGGACCATCGACCTCGATGGCCGGCGCGCAGAGGGCGCGGCAGCGATCGCGCGAGTCCTCGACGTCCTCGGCGGCGGCTGGCGCATTCTCGCGATGGCGTACCGCGTTCCGCCGATAGGGCGGAGCCTGGATGCTTTCTACCGCTGGTTTGCTCCCCGCCGCGCGAAGTTTCACCGCCTGGGCGTGAAGCCCGAGTGGGATGACTAGCCTCTTCGCGCCCGAGCACATCGCCGCGCTGGCCGCGATCGCTCTGGCCACCGCGATCGCGGTGGTGGCGGCGCGAAAGAATCCTGGAGCGTGGCTGAAGGCGCTGGCGGTCGTGCTGGTCGTCGACGAGGTGACTTGGTGGATTTATGTGCTGGCGGGCGGCGTGCCCGGCAGCCGGCTCGCCCAGTCATTGCCGCTGCAGCTGTGCGACGCGGCGATCTTCATCGCGGCGGCCGCGCTGTGGACGCGCCGGCGCCTGCTGGTGGAGATGACCTACTTCTGGGGCCTGGCGGGCACGATCCAGGCGCTCTTCACTCCAGACCTTCCGCAGCACTTTCCGAGCTACCCGTACTTCCAGTACTACGTCGCGCACGGTGGCGTGGTGGCGGCGGCGCTGCTGCTCGTGGTCGGGATGCGGATCCATCCGAGGCCGTGGGCGGTCGCCCGCGTCGCCGCGCTGACGATCGCGTACGCGGTGCTGGTCGGATTGGTCGACGCGGCAACGGCGTCCAACTACCTGTACCTGCGGACGAAACCTCCGAGCCCGACGCTCCTCGACGTGCTCGGGCCGTGGCCGCTCTACATCGCGTCGGCCACGGCGATCGGGCTCTTCTTGTTTGTGCTGCTCGACGCGCCGTTCCGGCTCAGGTCAGGCCAGCGGCGTGCCGAACCTCTCCGCTGAGACCACCTGGCCGAAGGGCTTGCGCTTCTTCTTGCCGACGATCCTCCGCTTCGGATAGCCGAAGGGAAGGACCGCCAGGACCTCGTAGGTGTCGGGGAAGCCGAACTCCTTCCGCACCTCGTCCAGGCCGTAGCCCGTCCAGTTGGAGCCGACGCCGTCGCCCCACGCGGCCAGGATCATGGACTGGAGGGCGCGGCTGACGTCCGACGCGCCAATCCTGCTGCCCTTCTCGTAGGCGGCGATCACGGCGCCCGCGGCACCCCTGACGTAGGGACCGGTCCTGACCAGCTCTCCGAGCCTGCGCAGGCCCTCCCGATCGCGGACCAGCACGAAGTGCCACGGCTGCTGGTTGCCGCCGCTCGCGGTGAGGTGAGCCGCCTCGACGATCCGGCGCGCGACCTCGTCAGGCACCTCCGTGTCCGCGTACTCCCGGACGGCCAGGACCGTGCGCACCGCTTCAAATACTTCGTTCGCCATGGGGAAATTGTCTTAGGTTTAAGCGCCGAGATGGATCAGCCCACTGGCGCGCACCGCGTCGAGCGCAGGATCAGCAGCAAAGAGCACCGTGCCGCGTACCAGGCCGCAATGGACGCGCCCGCCGAGCACAAGCCGAAGCTGATCACGTCCCGGTCTGTCGCCGGCCGGGTCCACGGCGCCGGCACCGTCGGACGCTTCAACACGTGGCTTGCCGTGCTCGTGACCAGGAGCGTGGGCACGATGTGGGCCGCCTACGTCTTCACGGTCATCGCGCTGGTTGGGGCCGTGGGGCTGGTGTCCAACAATCCGTTCCTGATCCTTCTGATCGCGCTGATCAGCCAGACCTTTCTCCAGCTCGTGCTCCTGCCCATCATCATCGTCGGCCAGAATGTCATCTCCGCCAGCCAGGACGCGCGGGCAGAGGCCGACCACCTCACACTGACGACGCTGCACGCGATCAACGTGCAGCAGCTCCAGATGCTGGAGCAGCAGCGGGACATGCTGCAGCAGCAGCGGGAGATCCTCGACCTCCTGCAGAAGCAAGGAATCACCATGCCGTCGGCCGGTTCTGGTGGCTGAGCCGCACGAGCCGGGTTCGTATCTGAAGGCGACGCTGGAGAGCCAGCCCGCCGAGCTGTTCAGGCTGCTGGCCGATGATTCGGCCACGCGGGCGGCGACGAGGCTGAGCGACTGCGGTCGGATCTTCCTCGCCGGGACCGGCACGAGCTACCACGGCGCGCTCGCCGGCCAGTTCATCCTTCGGAGCGCGGGTGTCGACGCGTGGGCTGTCCGCGCGTTCGAGTTTGCGAATTATCCGCCTCGCCTGCGGCCGGACGACGGCCTGATCGTGCTCAGCCACCGCGGCAGCAAGCGCTTCAGCCGTGACTCGCTGGATTGGTTCGCGCAGAGCTCCGAGCGCTGGATCGCCATCACCGGCGAGGACTCGCCCATGCAAGGCGACGGGGTGGTGCGCACCGTCGTGCAGGAGCGTTCGCCGGTGCACACGGCCAGCCACACCGCGGCGCTCCTCCGCATCGCGCAGATCGCCGCCGCCCTCGGTCGGCCCACGTGGCTTGCCTCGCTGGGCGACATCCCACGCGCCGTCCAGCTCGCGGTGGACCAGGGCGACGGCGTCGCGGCCGAGGTGAGCCGGCTCGAATTTCAGCCGGTCACGCACTTCGTCGGTGGCGGTCCGGCTCGCGCCACGGCGTACGAGGGCGCCCTGAAGCTGCGCGAGGCGAGTCACGCCGTCAGCGCCGAAGGCCACGACGTCGAGGGAGTCCTGCATGGCCCGTTGGTCAGCATCCAATCGGGCCAGGTCGTTGTCTTGATCCCGCAGCCAGGCGCTTCTTTCGAGCGCATCCAGCAGGTTGGCGCCGCCCTCCTGGAGATTGGAGCGACGGTCCTCTCTTTTGCGCCGGGTTCCGACGTCGACGAGTCGCTGGCCCCTATCGTGAACGTCGTGCCGCTGCAGTGGCTCGCCTACCACGTGTCCCGCAAGCTGGGCGTAGACGCCGACAGCTTCCGTCGCGACGAGCCTCGCTACGAAGCGGCGCAGTCGAGGTTCACGCTCTAGCCGATGGCCCCGCTCAGATTCCTCGAGCTGTTTGTCGGGATCGCGCTCCTCCTCGTGACCTTCTACGACCTTTTTCAATCCGTGGTTCTGCCCAGGCCGGCGGTGCGCAAGGTGCAGCTGGCCCGCACGTTCATCCGGCCGATGTGGAGGCTGTGGAAGTGGGTGCTCAATCGCGGCTCTCGGATCGACCGCAGTGAAGCTAGGCTGGCGGCGTTCGCGCCGATCGCGCTGCTCACGCTGTTTCTGGTCTGGGCGTTGTCGCTCGTCCTCGGGTACGGACTCGTGGTCGACGCCCTGAGAGACATGTTTCGTCCGCCGCTCCAGGACTTCGCCGAATCGTTCTATGTGTCCGCCACAACGCTCGTTCCCCTGGCGTACGGCGACTTCGTGCCCGAGTACGGCCCGGCCAGATTCGCGATCATCCTCGAAAGCGCGACCGGCGTCGCGCTGGCGGCACTTGCGATCACCCTGCTGTTCGAGCTGTACGGCTCGTTCCGCTCGCGCGAGGAGGCGGTCGTCGCGCTCGACGCACTGGCCGGCGCGCCCCCATCGGCAGTGCAGCTGCTCGAGACCGCCGCCGATCCAACCATGGATGGTGCGCTCAAGGAGACGTTCGACGAGTGGCGCAAATGGTCGGCGATGGTGCTCGAGAGCCACCTCGCGTATCCATTGCTCGTCTACTTTCGCTCCAGCCACGACAACGAGGCGTGGATCAACTCGTTCGCCGCGGTGATGGATTCCGCGGCGCTCATCCTGAGCTCGACTGACAACCCGGCCAAGGGCGCCGCCAAGCTGATGTTCACCGTGGGCAATCACATGGTGGAAGACCTGGCGTGGGTCTTTCAGCTCAAGGTCGAAGCCGACGCCATCATCGAGAAGGACGAGTACGTGGCCGCGATCGCGCGACTCAGGAAAGCCGGCTACACGATCAAAGATGGCGAAGCTGCGTGGGAGAAGTTCAGCGCTTATCGGGCCAAGTACGCGTCGCCCTTGAACCTGATGGCGCAGTACCTCCTCGCACCGCCCGCGCAGTGGGTCGGCGACCGCTCGTACCTGCCGCACCGACAGCGACCCCGCCGGACAGCCCAGCCCGCCCGGCGCCCGGCGTCTAGTTGATCAGGCCGAGCTCGCGCGCCTTCACGATCGCCTCCAGCTTGGAGTGCACCGCGAGCTTGCTCCCGAGGCTCCGGATGTGCGTCCGGATGGTGGTGTAGCTGATCCCGAGCTCGGCGGCGATCGCACGACTCGGATAGCCCTCCGCCATCAGGCGCAGGACCTCTTTCTCCCGCGGTGTCAGGCGTTCGAGCTGGTGTTCGGCCGACCGGCGTTTGGCGATCAGCGCCGCGATCGTGCGCGGCGTGATGAGCATCTTGCCGCGGGCCACATCACGGATCGCCGTCACGACCTCGGCGGCCGCCCTGGACTTGTGCAGGAACGCGCTCGCGCCCGACTGTACGGCCGCGAACCGGGCGGCGTCGCTGTCCTCGCGGGTGAGAAAGATCATCTTGGCCGCGGGGCGAATCTCGCGGATGGCGCCCGCAGCTTCTGCGCCCGTGCCGTCGGGAAGCCGGAAGTCGAGCAGCACGACTTCGGGGTTGAGCTCAGCCGCGGCGGGGATCGACTCGGCGATCGTCCCGACGCTGCCGACCACCTTCATGTCCGCCTGGTCGTTGATCAGGGCCGCCAGGCCGTCGGCGACCACCCGGTGGTCTTCGACGATCAGGACGCGGGTGGGTTCGTCCCGCCCGTCACCGTCCGGGCGATCTGATGGCGCAGCAGGTTGTTCGGCTGGCGGCACATTCCTACAACCGACCCCGCGGTGTGAGTACCCGGCAAAACCGCCGTCAGGGAGATCCGACGATGTGAAGGCTGAGGGTGACCGCGCCGGTGGCCGGGACCCGAACGGTGGACGGTTGCAGCTCACCGTGAAAGGCCGGCGGCGCGGGCGTGATGCTGTACAGGCCAGGCTCCAGGTGCACGGCGAAGGAGCCGTCACCGCGCACCGGGACCTGCACGTCCGGGCTGCCGGGCCTGGAGAACACCAGCATCGCCGCGACCATCTGAGGGTCGCACGGCTCGCCGGCGGGGCAGGTGGGCATCGTCCCGCGGTCGACGGTTCCGGTGACGTTCATGTCCGGGGTGACGGCGCCCGGCTGCGCCTGCTCTGCCACGCCGCACGCCGCTGTCAGCAGCCCGACGGCAACCACCATTCCGACCAAGCAGAGCCTGGCCATTACCGCATCGTACCGACCGGAAAATGAAACGGGGCCGGCGCGTGCCGGCCCCGTTTGGTTGCCTGCCTGTTCTCTTACGGGCCGAAGAACGTCATCAAGTCCGTGATGAATGTGACCTTGTCTGCAGCGCTGCCGTACTCCTCGAATCCGAATGCGAGGAACACGAGCTTGTACGTGCCGGTGAAGCTGAGGCCGTCGGTTTGGCCCGCGTCATCGGTGAAGATCCCGGTCGCAGTGCCGTTCAGAGTGAGTTGGTCCATGAACGGCGCGCCGAGAACCGGCGTGCGCGGCACGGTCCCGATGCCGTTGGTCAGGGTTCCCGCCACTCCGTGGAAGTTGGCGGTCGCGATGTCGTTCTGCTTCTCGCTCCCGTCCCAGTTGATGTGCAGGTAGTTCTTGACGAAGTCGGTGGTGCCGGCCCCCTGGTCGAGGATGTCCTGGCCCGACACCATCAGGTGTCCGCCATTGTCGAGGTAAGCCGCCAGGTTTCTCTCGTAGGGGAGCAGCGGGCCGGGATAGCTGACGCCTGTGAACCAGACGATGTTCTTGAACGCCTCCATGTACTTGATCGCAAGCGTCGGGTTCGCGTTCAGGTCCCACGTGTCGTGAGCCACGCCCGCTCCGGTGAGCGCGGCGTCGTAGAAGCTGACGGTGCCTGCGCCGCCATCCTCATTGACGAGAAGCGTGTCGACTGTGACGGCGATGGTCGTGATCGAGGCCGACGCAGCAAGCGGCGGAGCGGCCGTTGAGGTCGCGGTCACGGTTGAGGTGCTGGTGGCGCCGTCGGTGGCAGATCCTGGAGGCGTGACCTTGACGCACACGTCCTTCGTCGCGCCGGCGATCAGGCTGCCGGTGTCGGCAAGCGGTGTCGTGCAGTTCGAGTCAAAGAAGGTGACGGGGAAGGTCCCGCCGGCGGTGCTCAGGCTGTAGTGGTCGGTCTTGTAGCCGAGGTTCTTGACCGTCTCGGTGTAGTTCTGAGCCACGTTGACGTGAGCTCCACCCGTTTGCGCAGCCGGCGAGATGCTGACCCCGAAGGGTGGCGCGATCGGCGTGACGGTTGGTGAGCCGCTCACCGAGTCGTTCTGCGCCGAACGCACCCGGACGCCGTCGTTGACGATCGACTTGACGCTCGAAGACAGGTCGGAGTCGATCTTGACCCGCAGGTGGACGGAGATGCTGGCGCCGATGCCTGCCGGTCCCGCGGGAACAGAGAGGCCTCTCCAGGTCACCCGGCCGTCCTCAAATGTGCCGCCGTTGTCGGCGGACACGAACGAGGTGTTGTCGGGCAGCGGGTCGGTGATCCGCACATTGGTCGCACCGCCGTTGCCGATGTTCTGCAGGGTGAGGGTGTAGTTGATGAAGCTGCCGGGGCCGACGGGAACTCCGGCGTCGACCTTCGAGAACACAAGCGCCGGCGCGGGCGCCGACGTGTCCGCGAGCGACCACGCGCCGCGGCCGTGGGTGCCCGCGGCAAGCACGCGGTGGAAGGTGTCGAGGTTGAGCTGCTCAACCGAGACGATCGGCATCGAGGCGCCGAGCTTGTACCAGTGCCCGCCGCCGTTGTAGGTGACGAAGGCGCCGATGTCGGTGCCGGCGTAGATCGTGTCCGCGAAGGCCGGGTCGAGCACCAGCCAGTTCACCGGGGTGTCGGGCAGGTTGCTCGTGATGTTGCGGAAGGACTGGCCGCCGTCGGTGGTCTTGAAGATGTGTCCTGGCCTCTTTGGCGTGGCGGCGTCGAAACCGTTGTACGCCACGTACGCCGTGCGCCAGTTGCTGCGGTCGACGGCGATGGAGCTGACGGGCCGCTGCGGCAGCCGCACGTCGCTGTGCTCGCCGTCCTCGTTGCCGTTCTGGCCCGAGTTGCCGAGCTGGATCCAGGTCGGGGTGCTGCTGGTCTGCGCGTCCGGGCTCACCCAGAGCAACCCATCGTTGGAGCCCGCGTAGACGGCGGTGCCGCCGCCCACGCCGATCGAGGTCAGCGTGCAGTTGCGGGCCCCGTTGGGCGCCGGTCCGGTGCAGCCGCTCGTGAGGTCGGGGCTGATCAGCTGCCAGACCACGTCGCCGGCCGATGGTGTCTTGGCGTTGTCTGTGCGGTAGACGCGATAGGTGCCGGTGAACAGCTGGTTGGTGTTCAGCTGGTTCATCGCCATCGGGATGTAGAACTCGGCGCGGTCGTTGACGTTGATGCCGTTCGTGATCGGCTTCTGCTGGAAGAAGGCCGAGCCACCGTCCGTGATGCGGTAGATCTGGGTCGGCGGCGCGAAGAACGTTCCGTAGACGAAGTGCCAGTCGGTCGGATCGACCAGCACGTTGCCGCCGTCACCGGACGTGACGTCGACCCACAGGGGCACGCCCGCCACTTCGCGCATGGTGCCGTTGTCCTGGGTGCCGCCCCAGAAGCGCGGGGTCCGGGTCGGGTTGGTGGCGATCGAGCTGAATTGCGTGATCTGCAAGCCGTTCGAGCTGAGGTCCGGGTTGCCGTTCAGGTCGATCCAGTCGTTCGCGAGGAGCTGGCTTGCGCCCGGGGTGCCAGGCACCCGGCCGCCCTGGTCTGGGCTGTACCAGACGCCTCCGTCGGATCCGATCAAGACGTTCTGCGAGTTGTTGGGGTCGAACACGACGGAGTGGAAGTCCGGGTGCTGGTCGGCGCCGAGGTTCTTCCAGCTCGCTCCACCGTCGTCGGAGCGGTAGATCCCACCGGACGGCGGCGAGAGCGTGTACCCGAACGACCCGGCGGCGAAGACGACGTTGGGATTCGTCGGGTCGGTCTCGATGACGTTGTCGTAGGTGCACTGCGTGCCGCAGTAGCCGAGCACGCTGTCGATGCCGGTTCCGAAGCTCGTGACCGTCCAGTTTGCCCCGCCGTCAACCGACTTGAAGACACGCGAGCCGCGGTGGATGCTCGTCCCGGCGTTGAACCAGTCAAATCCCGTGTAGAGGACTGCGCTTTGACCGGACGGGTGCGACAGACCGAGGTTGAACCGGGTCGGAGTCTGGACGAAGTCGGAGACGTTGGCCGCCGGCAGGCCGTTCATGATCGTGTTCCAGGTCTTGCCGCCGTCGGTGCTCTTGTAGATCGCATCACCCAGGAACGACGCGTAGAGGATGTTCGGGGTGATCGGGTCGATCCGAAGGTCGGTGGCGCCCTGGGAGGTACTGCCATCGGCCAGCGTTGTCGCCCCCTTCAAGAGCTTCCACGTGACGCCGCCGTTGGTCGACTCCCAGATGCCGTACGCGGAGTGGACGGCCGGCGTGGTGCGGTGCGCGCCCCCTCGGCCGCGGATGACCGCCGCGTAAAGGTGGTTGGCGTTGTTCGGGTCGATGGCGAGCCGCGCCACGGAGACGCCGACGAAGAAATCGCCCGAAACGTGGGACCACGTGGTCCCGCCATCGGTCGACCTCATGATGCCGTTGCCGAAGTAGCTGTCACCGGACAGCGCGCCTTCGCCGGTGCCGTCATAAACGACCATCGGGTTGCTGGGAGCGACGGCGAGCGCGCCGGTCGCGAGGGATGGCAGATTGTCGGTGCGAGGCACCCAGACTGGGGTGCCGGTGGTGACGGGGTCCATGGTCCAGACGCCGCCCTGCGCGCCGCCCAGGATGAACCGGCCGTTGGGCAGGATCGCCAGCGCGCCGATGCGCCCGCTCTCCGCCGTGAGGGCCCCGGTCGTGCGCTGGATCTGCCCGATCGGGTTCGGACCAAGTGGCGCCCAGCTGGAGTTGAAGGTCTGCGTCCCGACCTTGAAGTTCTTCAGCTTGTCGAAGGCGCTCGATCGACTTGCGCCCGCCTGCTGCACGCTGATGGGCGTGTCACCGGCGGTGATGTCGTCGATGAAGGCGCTTTCTTGAAGCCCCGCGGTGTCCGACTCGGCGCTCGGGGGGATCTGAGTGCCCGGAATGAAGACCGGCCGGTCCCCGACCGGTGTCGGGACCGTGACCGCCGCGGCCGAGCCCGCGCCTCCGGCGAACATCGCGAAACACAAAAGCGCCGCAGCAAGTACGCGACCGACCCGTTTCCCCATGTCCTTCCCCTCGTTCATGAATTACCGATCCGCAGTCTCACGTTGTCGGCGCCGCGCAGAGCGAAACGACGCGCCCAATGAACCTGGGGGACGCCCCTACTCCACATACCCCACTCCAGCGGCTAAGCGCTTGAATCGTCGGCCGTGTCTACGGCCCCCTACACGAGTCGGAATACTTTGACGCCGCCCAGATCGGAAAGTCAAGGGACGCGCTCGGTCGCTGGCCGGTAAGGTTGTCCCGGTCCACTGATGAAGCAGCAGCGTGACCGGATGGGGCGCACGACGGCCGCGCGCCCGACCCCTCCCGACCTATCGCTGGCCGACGGCCAGCCGCGCATGGCACCGTCGCGAACCCTGATCACGGCGGTCCACCCGCACCCGTCGGTCAAGATCAACCACGGGGCGACTTTTCTCGTCACCGACCAGCAGGGCAACATCCCGGCATCGGCCGACGGCGACTACGGCCTCTACTCGGCGGACACCCGGTTTGTGTCCCGCCACGAGCTCCGCCTCAACGGCAAACGCCCCGACTCGGTGGCCTCGGCGCGCCTGTCGTTCCGCCACGCGCGGTGGCACATGATCGCCGACAGCATCGCGGGAGCCGATGGCGACATGCGCGAAGCGAGGGTTGCCATCACGGTCGACCGGCTGCTCAGCCTCCACCAGATGCACGAGGACCTTGCGATGCACACGTACGCGCGGGCGCCCGTCACGGTGCTGCTCGAGATCGCGCTGGAGAGCGACTTCGCCGACCTGTTCGAGGTGCGGTATCGGTCGTGGCTGCGGAGAGCCGACCTGAACACGTGGTGGGTGGGACCCAACAGTCTGGAGTCGCGGTACCAGAACCAGGATTTCGTCCGCAGATGCCTGGTTCGGGCGCCTACCCTGGCGCCCGGCATCAGGTACGCCAACGGCGCGCTGCGCATCCCGGTCGACCTCGAGCCGGGCAAGGAATGGCGGATGTGCCTCCAGTACGACCTGCTCACGACCGACGAGCAGCTTCCCGAGCTGGCCGAGCGATGCGTGTTCGAGCCGGGCGCGGAGGACCCGATGGGTCAGGCGCGGAGCTGGCAGACGTCCGTGTCGCAGATCGAGCCGTCCGACATCCGGCTGCAGTTCGCGTACGAGCGCGCGCTCGAGGACTTTGCGGCGCTGCGCCTGCACGAGCAAGAGTCTTCGCTCGATCGATGGATGCCCGCCGCGGGATTGCCGTGGTTCATGGCCCTTTTCGGGCGAGACTCGCTCATCGCCTCGATACAGGCGATGATCGCGCAGCCCGCCGTCGCGCTCGGGACGCTCGAGAACCTCGCCGAGTGGCAGTCCGACGTCGACGACCCCGAACGGGACGCGGAGCCGGGCAAGATTCCGCACGAGCTGAGGGTCGGCGAGCTGGCGCATTTCGGCCTCATTCCGCACCGCCCGTACTACGGCACCGCGGACGCCACTCCTTTATATCTCTTGTTGCTGGCGGAGAACTTTCGCTGGACCGGCGACGTCGATGCGCTGGCGCCGTTTCGAGGCACCGCCGAGCGCTGCCTGGAGTGGATAGACCATCACGGTGACCGCGACGGCGATGGATTTCAGGAGTACGCGCCGCGCACGCCACGCGGCTATCGCAACCAGGGATGGCGGGACGCCCACGACGGCGTGCTCGACGAGTCGGGCGCTTTTCCCGAGCTTCCGATCGGGACCTCGGAGATGCAGGCTTACGTGTACGGCGCCAAGACTTCCCTCGCGCCTCTCTTCGAGGCGTGGGGTGACCACGCCACCGCGGCGCGCCTCCGCGCTGAAGCAAGCGATCTGCGCCGAAGATTCATCGACTCTTTCTGGGTGGACGGCGAGCTCGCCTTTCTCCTCGATGGGCGAAAGCGGCCGGTGATGAGCGTGGTGTCGAACTCCGGGCACTGCCTCTGGATGGGGATCCTCGACGCCGACCGTGGGCGCGCCGCCGGTCGCAGGCTAATGGAGCCGGACATGTTCACGGGCTGGGGTCTGCGCTCGCTCTCCGACCGTCACCCCTCTTACGACCCGCACTCGTACCAACGCGGATCGGTGTGGCCGCACGACAGCGTCATCGCCGCCGCGGGTCTGCGCCGCTATGGCTTGCACCAGGAGGCGTGGACGATTCTCGACGGCCTGCTGGCCGCCGTCATGTGCTTTGAGGACATCCAGATGCCAGAGCTTTTTGCGGGCCTTCCGAGGCAGGACTTCGCGGTGCCGGTGCCGTACCGGATGGCGAATGTGCCGCAGGCCTGGGCCGCCGGCTCGGTGCTGCACATGGTGCGCATCCTGCTGGGACTGGAGCCGGACGTGCCCGCCGATCGCATCTACGTCGATCCCGCCCTTCCACCCTGGTGCCCGCACCTCGAGCTGCGGCGGCTGCGCCTGGGACGGCACGAGGTGAGCATTACGGTCGAGCGCGGCAGCGACGGCCGCCACTCGGTAGAAGCCGATTCGGCGGGGCTCGAGGTCGTTCGGGGCATGCCGCCGTGGCTGGAGCTCGCCTCGGACTAGGTAGAAGAACTCGGCAGAACGTTCCTGCGGTCCGCGGGTCCGTGGCGGGTTCTATCCATGATGGAGCCGCGCCGAATCGCCTTGATCGTGAGCCCGTGGTACCCCGTGCCGCCCGCCGGCTACGGCGGGATCGAGCTGATGACGTTCTACCTGGCGCGCGAGCTGAGTCAGCGCGGGCACAGCGTGACGGTCATCGGGCGGCAGGGGTCGCAGGGCCCATTCGAGGTGCTCGCGCTCGCGCCCGAGAGCTGGACCCAGCAGCTCGGCACGCGTGACCAGTTTGCCCGCCACGCCCTCTTCCTCCACCGCGCGTACGAGGTCGTGCACAAGCGCGCATTCGATGTCATCCACGATCATTCCGGACCGCCGGGCATCGTGGTGGCGGCGACATCTCGGCTGCAAACGCCGGTGGTCGCCACCCTTCACGGCGCGTTGACCGAGGCAGAAGGCGAGTTCCTGGCCGCCGTGGACCGCCAGGTCAACCTGGTCGCGATCAGCCGCGCGCAGCAGTCCCTGGTCGCCGGCGTCGACTGGCGAGGAGTCGTGCACAACGCCACCGACCCCAACGAATACACGCCGATCACGCGGCATGAAGAGAAGCAGAACTACATCGTCGACCTGGCCCGCATCACGGCGGACAAGGGCCAGCACCTGGCGATCGAGGTGGCCCGGCGGCTGAACGTCCCGCTCGTTCTCGCGGGAAAGGTCGACGACGAAGCGCGGCCCTACTTCGAGGAGAGGATCAAGCCCAGCCTCAACGGCCAGGTCACGTGGCTGGAGAACGTCAAGGGCAAGGAGAAGGCAAAGCTGCTTGCGGGGGCGAGGGCGATGGTGTTCCCCATTCAGTGGGAGGAGCCGTTTGGCATCGCGATGATCGAGGCGATGCTGAGCGGGACTCCGGTGATCGCCATCGGCCGCGGCGCCGTGCCCGAGATCGTGGAGCCGGGAGTGACGGGCTTCATCGCCGACGACGTCGACGGGATGGTGGAGGCTTACTCGCGCCTGGGGGAGATCGACCTCGAGCGCTGCGTGAGCGTGGCGGCCGAACGATTCGGCACGGCACAGATGGCGATCGGTTACGAGGCCGTCTACGAAAGCGCGATCGAGCAGGCACTCCGTGCGGACCCGGTCAGTTGATGCGCACTCCGTTGGGCAGGCGGCCCGCCTTGACCTCGGTCCCGTCGACGGTGAAGTCGAGCCGCTGACCCGCGAAGTGCAGACCCCTCACCTCGATCCGGTTCCACATGCTGGTCTGGATGGGTGACACACGGAGCGCCTTGCGCCGCGGATCCGCCTCGAGACCGAGGATCGAGGTGACGCACGTGAACATCGCTGCGGCCGACCAGAGCTGAGGCGTGCACGTGTTCCAGTACTCGCGTGGCATGGCGCCGGGCTTGCGCACGTCGCCACAGAAGACCTCGGGCGGACGGTGCTTCGGAAACTCGATCGACGCCTCCACGAGGGCGCGAGCGAGCTGCTCCGCCTCGTGTGCGAATCCGTACTGACGCAGGCCGGCCACCGCGAGCGCGGTGTCGAACGGCCAGACCGAGCCGTTGTGGTAGCTGCAGGGGTCGTAGTTGACGGCCCGGTCGGACAGTGTGCGGATGCCCCAGCCGGAGAACAGGTCCGGCGACGTCAGGCGCTGGGCCACGAGCGCGGCTTTCGGGCGATCGACGATCCGCATCCACAGGCAGTGCCCAGGGTTTGACGTGATGGCCTTCACCTGGCGCTTCGAGCCGTCCAGCGCCTGGGCGAAGTACTTCTCCTTCGGCATCCAGAAGTCGCGGTTGAAGCGCCACTTGAGCCCCGCGGCCATCTCCTTCAGCGCCGGCCGCCGGCGCGACATCCCGACCAGGCCGCGATGTAGATACGCCTGCACCTCGCACAACGCCGCGGGACGGGAAACGTCGGTGCCGTCGACGTTGGTCAGCGAGTCGTCAGAGTCCTTCCAGCCCTGGTTGCGAGCGCGACCGCCGTGGTACTCGATGTAGCCGTCGCCGTCTGAGTCGCCGTATCGCCTGCACCACTCGAGCGCCGATTCAGCGGCCGGCATCAGCTCCTCCGCAAAGGCGTGGTCGTGCGTCCAGTGCTCGGTCTCGGTCAGCGCGCACAGGAAGAGCGCGGTCGCGTCGACCGTGCCGTACAGGATGTGCGGCCACAGCCCGCGCTCGACCACCTCACCGGTCCGGACCTCGTGCAGGATCTTGCCCGGCTGCTCTTCGCTGTCCTGGTCGACGCCCCGGCCCTGGTGCCGCGCGAGGTAGCGCAGAACGCCTCGCGCGATCTCGGGGTTGAAGTGGAGCAGGAGGATCGAGCTGATCAGCGTGTCGCGCCCGAAGGGCACCGCGTACCAGGGCAGACCGCCGGTGGGGTAGATGCCGGTGTCGTAACGGTTCAGCAGCATCTGGACGTCGGCCGTCGCCTGCTCGAGCAGATGGTTGACGGCGGGGTTGTCTGTGCGAATGGACACGCACTCGGCGGCCCAGCGCGGATACAGGTCCCTCGCCTCCTGTAGCCCGACGCCGAAATCGACCACCGGCGACTCGGCGTCAGGGATCACGTCGAGGCGCAGTGAGAATTCGTCGCCGGGCGCGAGGCGCAGCTGGTGCTTCAGCCCTTCGGGAAACGTGATGACGCGACTGGTCCGGTTGTTTCGCTCGAACCGGAGGCCGTCCACGGTTCTGACGGCAGGTGCGGGGTCCGGGTGGGCGAGCTGGGGCACGGCGCCCCGGATCCCGAGCATGGCCGCAAAATCGGCGGCCACTTCGAACTCGAGCACCGCGTCGACCGTCGCCTGGCTTGGATTCCGCACCGTGATCCTTTCGTGCAGCCCGTGCTCGACGAACCGGGTCCGGGTGATGTGCAGCGAGCCGGACACCGCCTCGAACGTCGCCATCGCGTCATCGGATCTGACGCCGGTGCTGCGTGGCTCGACTCCGTCGACCAGCACGCGCAGCGAGGACAGGATCCGGGTGTCTCCGTCCCAGACGCCGTCGCCGGCGAACTCGCCCGGCCGGATCGAGCCGTCCCGCGCGGAGACGGCGAACACGCGGTCGCGCTTGAGCATCACCCGCTCGGATATGAGCGGACCCGCCGAGATCAAGACGGCCGGTTAGTCTGGGCTACCGGAGCCTAATTCGCGCCTGTTAACGCCGAAGTTCTTGGCGCGGACTCGAACGCAGGCCGCGAGCCGATCGGGTAGGGCGTCCACTCCTCGCGGGCCAGCAGCTCGCCGGCGATCGCCTCGAGGTCCCGCACCCGCTGGTTGGCCCGGATCGCCTCGCGGATCGAGAGGATGCCGACCGCCGGGTGGCGCTTCTCGATGACGTGGCGAAGCATGTTGAGATGGGCATTGTCCGGCACCCCAGGCTCCCGGATCCGCCGCACCGCGGCGCGCACGGTCGCCTGCGTGCCGTCGATCGCCTCGCCTTTGCCGAAGTCGAACTTGTAGCTCGGACTCCGCCCGGCGGCGCGCTTCTCGCCGCTGAGCTTGATCCACTTGGCGTTCTCGGCCCCCTTTCCGACGTCGATCACCAACCTGACCGATCGGCCCTGGTGGGCGAACGTTGCATTCATCCGGGCGTAACTCTCGCGCTGGCCGGTGAAGCCTTCGTGGCGGCCAATCAGCAGCGGCGACTCGGCGTTGAGCTTGATCCGGTCGATGGGCGTCAGCAGCGAGATGATCGCGAAGGCGTGGGGGATGAGGTCCGCGATCACGCCGATGTCCGCGGCCGCGCCGGTGAGCGGCTGCTCCTCGAGGATCTCGATCCGAATCTCCTCTACGTTGTCGAGGAAGTCGCGCAGCGTGCGCTCCTCGGTCAGCAGCATCGCCAGCAGCCGGACCTCGAGCTTGAAGTAGTAGTGGTCGGCGGCCACGATCTCCACCCCGCCTGGTGCGGTTTCGAGGAACTTGCGGTAGTCGTCCGGAGGCGCGCCGAGCGGCTTTTCGATCAGGACCACGTCGCTCAGGTCGTAGTAGCGCGCCAGCGTGGGCAGGTGAGTGGCGGCCGGCGTCGCGATGTAGGTGATGACGTACGAGCTCGACTCCAGCTCGCGCTGCAGCTGGTCGTGGGCAGGAGAGCCATGGCTGTCCCAGTAGAAGGTGTCGCCGTGCGTGCGGACCTCTTCCTCTTTCACGCCCATCCTGTCGCGCGCGCCCGGGGAGTCGTGCTCCACGACGTGGGTGCGAAAGTTGAAGAACTGCTTGAGCGTCAGCAGGTGGTGGTACGCCTTCTGCCCCCACTGGCCGAAACCGATCAGCACGAAGTCCTTCTGCAAGTGGCGCTCCTCCTCGGCGAGGGCGTGCAGCCGGGCATTCTTGATCGCGACCGCGGCCTGAACCGCGAGCGCCTGCGCGCGTTCGACCTCCTCCGGGCGGAAGCGCCGCGTGCGGTCGCGCTGGACCAGCACGGCGGCGCCGATCGCCTGCTCGTCCGCGATCAGCGGCAAAGCCATCAGCGAGCGCGCGCCGAAGGCGCGGGCGTAGCTCGCCTCGACCATCGAGCTGGCTGCCACGTCGTCGATGACCACCGGCTCTTCGCGGTCCAGGACATCAAAGAGGAAGGACGCCCCGGCCCGTTCGCCGTGCTGCCGGCGCCAGAGGTCTTCCAGGTCTGACGCCGCGGCCCCGTACCAACCCTCGCGATCCTCCTCGTACAGGGCGATCTGGCAAAGCGACGCGTCGACGAGTCGCGCCAGGTTGTGCGCGACCAGCGTGAGCGTCTGGTCGAGGTCGATCGAGCTCGCGATCGCCTTGCTCACGTCGGCGACGAGCTCGAGCTGGCCGGCGTGGCGCCTCGCCTCTTCGTGCAGCCGAGCGGTTTCCACCGCGACGGCCAGCTGGCCCGCCGCCGCCCTCAAGGCCTCGATCTGACCCCAGTCGGGGCGGCGCTGGTCCGTGCGGTGATAGCCGACCTCGAGGACCCCGGTCGCCATCTCCGACGGGTCGCTCCCAAAAGGCACGAAGACGCGGATCAGGTCCTTGTGCTTGCCGCGCTCGAAGACCTCGCCCGCGAGTGTGAACGGCGCCGATTCGTAAGGGCGGCCGTGCTCCTTCTCACCGATGAGGCAAGCGAGCACCGTCCCCAGGACCATGCCGTTGCTGTAGACGACCGGGACCTCGGTCCATGTCGCCGGCACGGGCACGCCGCCTGAGATGACGTCGGAATGATCGGTCGAGGGCATGGGCCCGACGAGGACCGGCATCCAGCTGCGCGCGACGTACACGAGGACGTCACCGTCGGCAAGAAGGCGGTCTTCCTCGAGCGCCCACTTGGGTACGCGCGCCTGCGGTCTCTTCCCGGCCTGCGGGGGGCCGGCGGTGGAATCGATGGTGTCCGCGGTGGAAGATCCGGCCGCCATCTTGACCACGATCGTCTCGTCCTCGCGCGCCTCGAGCAGGTAGACCGTGGCGAAGTTGAAATCGAACTCGGGCACGTCGGAATCGGTCAGGTGGCCGACGACCGCATCGATCACCTCGTGGCGCGACGCCCCGGGCCGCAGCATCGCCGCGGTCATGTCGCCGAGCGCGCTCAGCAGGCGGTTGCTGTTCTCCAGCTCTGCGATCAAGCGCTGGGACGCCAGCGCACCGCCGATCAGCTGCGCCCCGGCCTTGAGCATCTCGTCGGTGGAGGGCGCCCGCCGCACCGTGGCCAGCCGGTCACGGCTCAAGACGACGAGGTAGCCATGCGGCTCGTCGGGCTTGCCGAGCGCGTACGTCGCAATGGGATGCAGGTCCGACTCCGCGGTCGTGGCGCCGACGGTTTTCGCGATCGCGTCTTCCCAGGCGGTCGACGAGTCCGCTCGGTCGATCCGCATCGGCGCGGCGACTCGCAGGTGCGCGGTGACCAGGTCCAGCTGCGAGCGCTGGTGGCCGAACTGGTAGATCGCGGCGCCGTCCAGATTGCTCGCCATCAGGAGGTCGGCAAGCGCGATCGAGAGCAGGCGGCGCAGCTCCTTGGCGTCGGTCCGCGCGTCGCCCACCGGGATCGTGAGGAGAGAGGTCAGCCGGCTGAGCCCGTCGAGCGCGGCCCGCTCCGCCACCTCCAGCGCGTTCTGCACGAGGCCCGCCGCCATGGCGGCCTTGCGCTCCAGCTCGCGCAGCCGGTTGTCGTCGGGCGCGTTCTCCTTGTTCCGGTAGTTGAGGTACACGAGGCCGAGCAGCCGGTCGCCGAACAGGAGGGGCAGCCCAAACGTCGACTGGACCTGGTAGCGGCGGATGAAGGTCGAGTCGATCTCGGCCGGCGCGTCGCGCGCCACCAGCCGCCGGCGGGTCGCGGTCAGCCACACCGTCGAGCCGTACTGGTGAACCCCGAGCTCGTCCGGCACCTTACCCTGCCGCTCGTCGGACAGGTAGCGCGTCAGCTGCTCGTGCATGTCCGTCAGGGAGTCGAGCAGGCTCTCCTGGGGCTGTCCGGTGGCGAAGGGGGCGTAGTAGGTGTTGGTCGACTCTTCATAAAGGAAGATGGAGACGATGTCGGCGCCGGAGGCGTGCTGAAAGTCGGCGACGACGCCGCGCAGCACTGCGGCAAGGCCGGAATTGCTTTCGGCCGGCGGGCGGATCACTTTCTCTCAGCGATCACGTTAGGACGCGATCATCCCTCAAACTCCCGGCTTTCGCCACGGCGCCCAGCCACGACGCGCTGGGCCTCGGGTGGCGCGTGAAGGTCTCTCGATCGACCGCCACCAGCCCAAACGTCGGCGCGTAGCCGAACGCCCACTCGAAGTTGTCGAGCAAGGACCAGTACATGTAGCTGCGCACGTCGATCCCGTCGCGCACGCAGTTGAGGACCTCGCGCATGGCCGCGTCGATGTACGCGATGCGCTTGTTGTCATTGGAGGTCGCGATGCCGCTCTCGGTCACCAGGACCGGAACCCCGGGGCAGCTGTGCGCGGCGCGCCGGATGGCGGCCCCGAGCGCCTGCGGGTAGTACTCGTAGCCCATCTGGGTCGTCGCGTCGGTCTCGGTCAGCTCGCGGGTCGTGTCGCTCCAGTCGTGGCCGGGGCTGCGCGAACCCTCCGGCCCGTAGCGAAACCTTGTGTACGTCTGGACGCCGATGAAGTCGTCCTGGCGCGCCAGCTCTAGGAACCAGTCGTTGACCTTCGACTCGATCTCGAGCGAGCTCGAGCCGGGCTGGGCGCCGTCCTCGTACTGCAGGTCGGGCAGAGCGAGGGTGACGCCGGTGGGGATCCGGGCGCGGGACCGGATCGCGGCGGCTCCGCGCCTGTGGGCCTCGAGCAGGTTGTCGATCGCCTGCTGGGCACCTTCGCGGTCGTCGGTGTGGCCGGGCGGGTTGATGCCCAGCAGCCACCCGCTCGAGCCCAGGCCTTGCGGCTCGTTGAGCGTGCACGCATAGCCGATCCGGTCGCCCAGCGCGGCGGCGACGCGGTCGCAGTAGCGC
>DATIOJ010000059.1:0-8743 GCA_035473355.1 Candidatus Limnocylindrales bacterium | reverse complement strand
CATCGGCAGCGATTCGTAGCGTGTGTATGAGCCGGCGAGGCTCAGTGGCCACGAGGCCGAGAAGGCAAACGCCAGGATGGCGGCGGCCGCCGCGGCCAGCAGCGGCCAGCGCATGGCGCCCAGGCCGCCGGCGCCGAGTACGAGGGCCAGGCCCACGCCAAGACATGCCCCGCCGATGACAAGGGACGCCCGGGGAAGGATGAAGGAGTCGCCCGCTGTGGGTATAAAGACGACTGGCAGAGCCAGCGCCAGGACCCCGGGAAAGTACCGGCCGAGTCGCTCGAGAAGGCGTTGCACGCGCCTACTCTTAACCGAAATCGACTTCCGGAGTTGGACGTTATATTAGGTGCAGGGATACCACCCGGTATCACTGAAGCGTTGAGGAGGTGCTGGCCCCACCTAGGTATCCACGGAGTCCAGGAGGAAAGGGACGTTGTATCCGTTTGAAAGATTCACTGAGCGGGCCAAGAAGGTTCTGACGCTCGCCCAGGAAGAAGCAGAACGATCACACCACAGCTATATCGGCACCGAGCACCTGCTCCTCGGACTGCTCCGCGAGGGTGAAGGCCTGGCCGCCAAGGTTCTCAACAACCTTGGGGTCGAGATCGGCAAGGTCCGCCAGACGATCGAGTCAGTGCTTGGTCGGAACGAGCGGATCATCATCCAGCAGATCATTCCGACGTCGCGCGTCAAGAAGGTCATCGAGATCTCCTTTGAAGAGGCGCGGCGTATGGGCCACAACTACGTCGGCACCGAGCACCTGCTGCTAGGCCTTCTCATCGAGGGTGAGGGCATAGCGGCGCACGTGCTGGAAGATCTCGGTGCGAACCTCGAGAAGGTCCGCGGCGAGATCGAGCGCCTGCTCCACGACTCGAGCGCGGAGACCGAGGCCGAGCCCGCGCCGAAGAAGCCTTCCAAGACGCCGCTGCTCGACCAGTTCGGCCGCGACCTCACCGAGCTCGCGCGCCGCAACCAGCTCGACCCTGTGATCGGACGCGAGACGGAGATCGAGCGCGTCATCCAGATCCTGAGCCGGCGGACCAAGAACAACCCCGCCCTCATCGGCGAGCCAGGCGTGGGCAAGACCGCCATCGCGGAGGGTCTCGCCCAGCAGATCAACCTCGGCAACGTGCCCGAGTCGCTGCAGCACAAGCGCGTGCTGACGCTCGACATGGGCGCCCTCGTCGCGGGCACCAAGTACCGCGGTGAGTTCGAAGAGCGGTTGAAGAAGATTCTCGACGAGATCCGCTCGAGCCGAGAGGTCGTTCTCTTCATCGACGAGCTGCACACGCTGGTCGGCGCCGGCGCCGCGGAAGGCGCGATCGACGCCGCCAACATCCTCAAGCCCGCCCTGGCGCGTGGCGAGATCCAGTGCATCGGCGCGACAACTCTCAACGAGTACCGCAAGTACATCGAGAAGGACGCAGCGCTCGAGCGGCGCTTCCAGCCGGTATACGTCGACCAGCCGACGCTGGCCGAGACAATCGACATCCTCAACGGCGTGAAGGCGCTGTACGAGAAGCACCATCGCGTCACCATCACCGACTCCGCGGTCCACTCCGCGGCGGTGTTGAGCGACCGCTACGTGAGCGACCGCGCGCTGCCGGACAAGGCCATCGACCTCATCGACGAAGCCTCAGCGCGCGTGCGCATGAAGTTGACCACCACGCCCGACGAGCTGAAGGATCTGCAGAAGGAGATCCGCAAGCAGCGCGCCGAGCAGGACGAGTCCGTCAACAAGCAGGACTTCGAAGCGGCCGCAGGTGTCCGCGACAAGGTCAAGAAGCTGCAGGACAAGCTCGCGGTGAAAGAAGCGCAGTGGCGCGACAAGCTGGGCGAGACCGTGCCCGACGTGGGTGAGGAAGACATCGCGCAGATCGTCGCAGCGTGGACCGGCGTGCCTGTGTCGAGGCTGGTCGAGGAGGAGAGCGCGCGTCTTCTCCGGATGGAAGACGAGCTGCACAGGCGGATGGTCGGCCAGGACGAGGCGATCGTCACGGTCTCGCAAGCGGTGCGCCGCGCCCGCGCGGGCCTCAAGAACCCGCGGCGGCCGATCGGGTCTTTCATCTTTCTGGGGCCGACAGGCATCGGCAAGACTGAGCTCGCTCGCGCGCTCGCGGAGTACCTGTTCGACTCCGAGGACGCGTTGATCAAGCTCGACATGTCGGAGTTCATGGAGCGGCACACGACCGCGCGGCTGGTCGGATCGCCTCCTGGATACGTCGGCTACGACGAGGGCGGCCAGCTGACCGAAGCCGTTCGGCGCAGGCCCTACTCGGTGATTCTTTTCGACGAGATCGAGAAGGCGCACCCCGAGGTCTTCAACATGCTGCTGCAGATCCTCGAGGATGGACGCCTCAGTGACGCGAAAGGCAAGATCGTCAACTACGCGAACACGGTGATCATCATGACCTCGAACCTCGGCATTCGCGACGTGAACCAGGCGGGCACATCGCTTGGATTCCAGCCCGCGGTCGTCGACGAGAAGGACGAGGTCGAGCGCCGGCACGCGAACACCAAGCAGAAGATCGACGAGGAGCTCAAGCGGATGTTTCGCCCCGAGTTCCTGAACCGGGTCGATGCGGTGGTCGTGTTCAAGAGCCTGACCACGCACCAGATCCGTGAGATCGTGGACCTGCAGCTGAACCGGCTCAGCAAGCACCTGGCGGAGCAGCAGATCACGATCGAGGTCACCGACGCGGCGAAGGACCTTCTGGCCAGGGAGGGCTACGACCGGACGTATGGCGCTCGCCCTCTGCGCCGGGTCATCACGAGCCGGATCGAAGACCAGCTGTCCGAGCATCTGCTGCGCGGCAAGATCGCGCGCGGCGACGTCGTGCAGATCGACGTCGAGGGCGAGGACGCGCTGAAGTTCACGCCCATCAGGCACACCAAGAAAGAGCCCGCAGCCGCGGCGCCTGCCAAACCGTAGGGCCCCTGATCCCCGGATAGTCCGGACTATCCGGGGTTCGAGGTCCGGAAAAAGGCCGTTAGTCCGGACTATCCGGACTGCTGGTCACCGTTTCCTTAAGAAAACGCCTGGCGCCGTTCGTTTAGGACACAATCGAGCCCTTCACTCGTGAGCGTGTCTGTTCCCCTTCGACTCCGGCCTCTCGAAGTCGGCGACCTGCTGGATGAGACGTTCCGCATGTACCGCCGCCACTTCCTGCTGTTTGGCGGGATCTCCGTGGTCCTGTCGATTCCCTCGGCGGCCCTGTTCGGCCTCGCGCTGGGATCCTTCTCGTCGGTCCTCCAGCAGACGAACACTCAAACCGCCGACTTCAGCTTTCTCACCCCTCTGCTGGCAGGGCTCGCGGCCGGCCTGGTGGTCAACCTCGTGATCCTGCCCTTTTCGATGGGAGCTGTCATGTACGCGGCCTGTGAGTCGGCCCTGGGCCGCCCGGTCACGCCCGGCGGCGTCCTGCTGGGAGTGCTCCGACGCTACTTCCCGCTGCTCGGATACTGGCTTCTCTTCCTGGTCACGTTCTACGTGGCGCTTGTCCTTTGCGTCGCGCCCATCGCCCTGTGGGCCTGGATCTTTGTCGGCTGGATCGTCGCCACGCCGGCGATGTTCGTCGAGAACATCGGCCTGGGCGCGGCGCTCGGGCGTAGCTGGAGGCTGGTCGAAGGGCGCTGGTGGCGCACGTTCCTCATCCTGTTTCTGATGGGCATCATCTGGTACATCGCGCAGATCGCTCTGGGCGCGTTCGTGCAGCTCGGTCAGGTCCTGCTGCAGCTGTTCGTTTCGCCGTTCATCGCGGCGGCCGCGCTGACCGCGGTAGGTCAGATCATCGGCGCGGTGGTGAGCCCGATTCTGCAGATCGCGATAGTGCTCATCTACTTCGATCTCCGAGTCCGCAAGGAAGGGCTCGACCTCTTCCAGATGGCGCACCAGCTCGCGCCGCCGCAGGCATCGACCTGAGTCGAGGCCTCGTGCTCCGGCTGTTCGCCGCCCTGTCGCTGGCCCTTGCACTTCTGCCCGCCGCCGCGAGTGCAGGTTCGGCCGACCCGCCTCCGCCCCCCACGTACGCCGAGGCGGTCCAGCGCGCGTACGACCTGATCCAGGGTGCGTCGCCACGGGACCTCGCACCTGCGAAAGCCGCCCTGGAGGTCCTCGTTCTCGGCACAGGTTCGACGCAGCCCGAGATCATCGCGGACCTCCTCTCACGCCCTCCCCTCTACGAAGATGCCAGCAAGCGCCTCGCCGCGCTGATGTCCGCGCTCGGCCAGCCGGCCACCACGTCAGACCCAGAGCTCGCGCAGCAGCGACTGCACGACGTGATGTCGATGAGCCGCTACGACGCGCTCCACCGTCCGCCCTCGGTGTGGGATCGCATCCAGCAGTGGATCCAGGACCGCATCTCAGACCTTCTCCGGCTGCTCTTCGGCGGAGGGCGAGGCGCGCAGGCGCCCGCCATCTGGTTTTACGCCACCGGCATTGCGGTTCTGCTGGCGATCGTCTTCCTGTTCGCCCGCGGCGCACGGGGACGCTTCAGCCAGCCTGCCGGTGCGGCGGGTGGTGGGCCGCGAGCACCCGCCGACTACTTCGCCGAGGCGGACCGCCTCGCGGCGAATGGAGATCGCGTCGGGGCCATCCGCGCGCTGTGCGCGGCGGTCGCGGCCACGCTCGCCGGCGAACGGTCGTGGGAGGGAAGCCCGCTCACTGTGCGCGAGATCTTCCAGCGCGCGCCTGACTATCCGAGCCTGCGGCCGCTGTTGCTGCCCTTTGAAGCGGCGGTCTACGGCGGGCGTGATGTGGACCAGCCGACGTACGACAGGGCTGCCCTCGTCGCCGCTGCCTTTCGCGTCCAGGCAGAGATTGCCGCATGAAGGGAGCGCGCGGATGGATCGCGCTCGCCGCCGTGGCGATCGCCATCGCAGTGGTGGCGTACCTGCTGCAGCCCAAGCAGGACTCCCCCGAGCACAGCTCCAACAGCGATGCGGCCAACGGCTCGTCTGCTGCGCTGCTGTTTGCGCAAGCGATGGGCCACCCGTCCGACCAGATCACGGGCGCCTTCAAACTGCCCGACCCTGGATCGATGTTGTTCGTCTTCACGCCGACCAGTCCCTTCACGGCGGACGAGGCGCAGCGGACCCGCACGTGGGTCAACACCGGTGGCGTGTTGGTCTACGCGTCGGAAAGAGGTGACGCCGAGCTCGACCGCGCGTTCGGAGTGACCCGCTTCAGCTCCTACGCCCAGAGCGGGGCGTACCGGGCCAGTCCCGTGGTCCCCGGCGTGGACTCCGTCGCGGGAGGAACCGACGGCGTCATCCCGCTCGACCCTTCGCCTTCGCAGGTCACGGTCCTGCGCACCACCGCGCTCCTCTCGGTCGCGTATGCGGAGACGATCGGGCTGGGGCGCGTGATCGTGCTCGCCGACCCGCTCGTGCTCTGCAATGGATACCTCGAGAAGTCCAACAACGGCCGCCTGCTCGCCGACCTGCTGGGCACGGTCGATCCCACCGCCCAAGTTCTTTTCGACGAGTATCACCATGGTCTGACCGCAGGCGACTTCGCGCCCCAAGCGTGGCTGACCACGCCATGGGGCGCGGCGCTGCTGTGGCTGATCGTCGCGGTCTTCTTCGGTCTCCTGCTCCGAGGCATGCGATTCGGTCCGCTCCAGGGCCGCGCGGTCGAGGGCGCCCGATCCGACGCGGAGTGGTCGGTGGCGGTGGGGCAGCTTCTGCGCCGCTCGAGCGCGAGGGCCGTGACGCTCGGTCTGCTCGCCGGCGCAACCGAGCGAGCCGTCGCCTCCCGCACCGGGCTTCCACTGCAGCCGCGCGAGCGATTCTGGAATGCTCTCTGGGTGCGAGCGCCGGAGGTGGCTGCGGAGCTGGCGCAGGTCGAGAGCTCACTCCATGCCGCGTCGGCGGGCGAGCAGGAGCTATTGGACGCCGCGCGCCGCCTGCATCACATCGCCCACCCGGGGCCACGCGGAAAGTGACCGACACTGCCGCCACAACCGCGACGCAGTTCTTCGCCCGTTTTCGGGAGCAGCTGGCCAAGGCGATCGTCGGCCAGGATGAGGCGATCCGCCTGTGCGGGATCGCGCTGGTGGCGCAGGGTCACGTCCTGCTCGAAGGCGTGCCAGGGACCGGGAAGACGCTGCTTGCAAAGTCCATAGCCCGCGCGCTGACCCTCGATTACGCCCGCGTGCAGTTCACGCCCGACCTGATGCCGGCCGACATCCTGGGCACGTCGGTCTACGACCTCGCGACCCGCACCTTCGCCCTTCGGCGGGGACCGATCTTCACCAACGTGCTGCTTGCCGATGAGATCAACCGAGCGCCCGCGAAGGTGCAGTCCGCTCTTCTGGAAGCGATGGAGGAGCGGGGCGTGACGCTCGAGGGTCAGCAGCTGCCGCTGCCTGCGCCTTTCTTCGTGCTCGCCACGCAGAACCCGGTCGAGTACGAGGGCACGTATCCGCTGCCGGAGGCGCAGCAGGACCGGTTCCTGTTCAAGGTGCGGCTCGATTACCCGGCCGCGTCGGACGAGATGGAGGTGCTGCGACGCTGGGAGTCGGGCATCGAGCTGCGCGACCCGGTCAAGGCGGGAGTCGAGCCCGCACTCGGCGCGGCCGACATCGAGGCGTGTCGCGCACAGGTGGCCCGCGTCGTGATGGACGAGAAGATCCGCCGCTACGTGGTCGACCTGGCGTCGGCCACCCGGTCCGCGCCCGAGATCGCCCTCGGAGCGAGCACGCGTGCTGAGGTGCTGCTGATGCTTGCGGCGCGCGCGTACGCGGCCTTCGACGGAGGCGAGTTCGTCACGCCCGACCACGTGAAGGCGCTCCTCGCGCCGGCGTTTCGGCATCGCTTGATCCTCCGGCCCGAGGCGGAGGTCGCCGGCCAGACGCCGGACAGCGTGCTCGACGCCGTGGCGAGTCGGGTCGTACCCCCTCGCTAAATCTAGTTAAAGGGCTGGCGCCCCAGCCGCGCCTGATCTGGGCGGTGGCCATCGGAGCGGGGCTCATCGCGCTCGCTGTCGCGTCGCCCGTCCTCGGGTTGGTCGCCGTCGTCTACCACGTTGGACTGGTGATCATCGCCGGCCGCGACCTTGCGCTCCTGCCGGGGCGCTCCGGGTATGCGGTGCGCCGGACGATGCCCGAGCCGCTCTCGCTCGGCGAACCGGAAGAAGTCTTGGTCGTCATCCAGAATCCCGCGGCCGCCGGCCTCATGGCTCGGGTTGCGGACCACGCGCCAAGCGGCCTTCGGCCCGAGCCGCGTGAGCTGCCCGGCACGTTCGATGCGAACGGGATCCTCAGCGTCGCGTACACCACCTACTCACCGCGTCGAGGCGCCTACAAATTCGGTCCGGTCGACCTCCAGGTGTGGCGCGACGGGGGATGGTGGCGGCGCCAGGTGCGACTGCCTGATCCGCAGGAAGCTGCGGTGTTCCCCAACGTCGTCGCGATCAAGAGGATCCAGCTCTCGCTGCGGCGCGGCTTGCGCGCCATGGCCGGCATGCGCCGCGCTCGGCCACCGGGCGCGTCCACCGCGTTCGCGGGTTTGCGCGACTACGTGCGCGGCGACGATGTACGCCGCGTCAGCTGGACGGCGACCGCGCGTCGCGACCGCCCCGTGGTCATCGAGGTCGAGGCGGAGCGCGGGCAGCAGGTCATCATCGCGCTCGACTGCGGCCGCCTGATGACGGCGCCCGCCGGCACTCTCGACAAGCTCGACCATGCGGTCAACGCCGCGCTGATGCTCGCGTGGGTCGCGCAGGCGTATGGCGACCGGGTCGGGCTGATGACGTTCGACGACCGCGTCACCAGCTTTCTCAAGCCGGAACGCGGGAGCACCCAGCTCCGGCGCATCACCGAGGCGCTGTACGCGGTGAAGTCCGAGTATGTCGAGCCCGACTTCGGCCACGCGATGACGCACCTCGCGCTGCGCGTCGGACGGCGATCCATGGTGGTTTTTCTGACCGACGTGCAGGACCCTGAGGCTTCTCGCGAGCTCGTCGCGCATGCGCTGCGCCTGGCCGCGCGTCACCTCGTGCTCGTCGTCGCGATGTCAGATCCGGCAGTGATGAGCGCGCGCGACGACCCCATCGTCAGCAGCAATCGCGCCTACGAATGGGCCGCGGCGGAAGAGTTTGTCGCGAGCCGCCGAGAGAGCTTCGAGCTGCTGCGCCGGGGCGGAGTCCTCGGCCTGGACGTGGTCGCGGGCCGGCTGTCACCGGCCCTCGTGGAGCGCTACCTGGAGCTAAAGGAACGAGCTCTTCTCTAAGCCGCGAGGCCGGCGGCCGCTGAGCAGCAGGTACGAGTAGAGAAGGGCGCCGGTGACCAGTCCGATCGCTACCTTCAAGCCAAGCGGCGCGCTCGAAGGGGAGATGTTGCCCTCGATGGTTCCGGCCACGACGAGCAGCGGCGCAAGGCCGATCAGGAGCGTGAAAGCGCGCATGGCGGCGATGACCAGCGCATCACTACGCGACCGGTTGCCGGGAGAGATCAGGGCCCAGCCCAGCATCAGCCCGCCGGCGCCCTGCGCGATTACGATCGAAAGCTCGAGGACGCCGTGCCCGATCACGAACTCGAACAGGCCGCCCGCGATGCCGTAGGCCTGCGTCAGGCCGAACAACCCACCGAGCACGATGCCGTTGCTCACCATCACCCAGATCACGGGCAGGCCAAAAAACAGGCCAAAGCCGAACGCGAGCATCGAGACCCAGATGTTGTTGACCATGATCAGGCCGCCCTCCTGCACGCGCACGTCGGAGGGGATGTTGGTCCACAGCTGG
>DATIOJ010000058.1:0-69555 GCA_035473355.1 Candidatus Limnocylindrales bacterium | reverse complement strand
CAAATGTTTGTCCGCCTCCGGATGGATAATTACCTGTTATGCCTGTGAGCTGGCAGGTGGAATTAGCATCCCATGTAGCAGTCGGTACTCAACTTCTGGAGCTTCCTGACGCAGCACTTCAACGTGCTCGAGGGCAAGCGGATCTTTCCCGTCATCGCGGCAGGTTCGAGCGTGGGCTACATCCTGTCCGGCGTCACCACGACGCTGGTCGCAGTCTTCGCGACCGAGCCGCTCATCTTCATCTGGGCGTTTGGATCGGGCGTCGCGGCGATCATGTCGGTGAACCTCGAGCGCACGTTGTTCCGCCCTGCGTTCGTGGACGAGGCGGATCAGCTCCTCATCGAGCACGAGGTCGAGCGCAAGCGCCACGGGGCCGTGGCCGTGCTGCGACGCGCCGTCGAGTACGTGACGGGCAGCAGGCTCGTGCTCACCCTGGTCCTGCTCGCTCTCGTTCTGCAGGTTGCGAGCCGCATCGGCGACTACCTCGTGGCGGTCCTGTTCGTGAACGCGACCCACAACAACCTGCAGGCGCTGACGATTCTCATCGGCAACGCGTGGCTGGCCAGCTACGTCGTGCAGCTGCTCGTGAGCCTCGTGGTCACGCCGTGGATCCTGCAGCGCCTCGGGGTCAAGAACGCGATTCTCGTGCTGCCACTCTTCACCCTGCTCGGCTTTGCCGCGGTGGCCGTCAACCCCGTGCTCGCGACCGCGCTGTTTCTATTCATCGTCCGCAACGGTCTGCAGACGGGTCTCGACGACCCGTCGCAGAACGTGCTCGGCGGCGCGCTGCCCGCGCAGGTCGTCCCGAAGCTCAGCTTCCTGGTCGGCAATCTGGTGCTGCCAGGCGCGGCGGTCGTGAGCGGACTTGGACTGCTGCTGGTCCAGCGCGCCAACGTGACGGGCGTCGAGGCCCTCGCCCTGCTCGGCATCGTCGTGGGCATCCTTTTCGCGCTCGCCGCGTGGCGCGTGCGGGCCCACTACCTGGACGCGATCTACGCCCGGCTGCGCACCCACGCCCTCAACCTCGGCGACTTCCAGCAGGCTGTCGGCCGGCCGGCCCCCGACCAGGTCGCCGAGCTGCAGGCGTACGTGCGGGGCGCGGACAGCAAGACGCG
This sequence comes from Candidatus Limnocylindrales bacterium, assembly GCA_035473355.1. Taxonomy (GTDB): domain Bacteria; phylum Chloroflexota; class Dormibacteria; order Dormibacterales; family Dormibacteraceae; genus 40CM-4-65-16. The sequence continues at coordinate 68,440 of DATIOJ010000058.1, read as the reverse complement.
GGAGTTCGCCGCGGCGGCGCTCGCCAAGTCGGTGCCTGACACGTTTGCCGCGATGCTGCCGGAGCTCATCGCCTCGCGCGATCCCGTGGTGCGCCGCCTCGCCTTTCAGATGGCGCCTCCCGACTGCATCACCACCGACCAGCTGGTGGCCGCGCGCGACGACGAGGACGGGTGGGTGCAGGCGGCGGCAGCTGTGGCCGGAGTGATGCGCAAGGAGAGGTGGGATGGCGCCGAAGCTCTGCTGGCCGCGCTGGGTGATTCGACCGCGCCGCGTGACCGGGCGGCCGCCGCCTGGGCGGCGGCCTTTGTGGCCGACGACGCAAAGATCGTGGCGTCGATGCGCGACCCCGACAGTCGCGTGCGGCTCGAGGCGCTGAAGAGCTTCGCCCGCATGAAAGGGCAGGTGGCCGACGTCGCGGAGTCGCTGATCGCGTGCCTCCACGACGTTGACGTCGAGGTGCGGCGTGAAGCGCTGCGCCAGGCGGTGCGGTGGGCTCCGCCCACCGAATTCCGCCAGGCTTTCGCTGAGGCACTGGCGGCGGGCCTGGCGAGCGGTGACCGCGACGTGCGGCGGGTGGCCGCCGAGGCGATGGCCGCCCAGGCGCCCGAAGCCCTGACCCTGACCTTGCCTCTGCTCCTGCTGCGCGACGAGACGTCGGCCGCCGCGGTCGAGGCCCTGATGCGCAGCGGCCGCCCGGATCTCTATCAGCACGCGCGCGCGCATCTCGAGGCGCAGCTGGCGAACGGGATGCAGCTGGCCCGCCTCTCGGCTCGCGTGGCGGGTGCGATGCGACATGTCGACCGCGACGCGGCGGTGGGCTACGCACTGCTGCGCATCGGACTGGACGACTACGTCAGCAGCGCGGCCGAGTCCGGGATGGCGGCCATGCGCGCGCTCCACGGCAAGCGGGGCTTCACGACCGTCGAGCGCGGACTCGCGTCCCTGCACGCGCAAACCCGGGTGGAGGCGCTGGAGACGTTGTTAAACTTCGGCCCGGGCTGGCTAGCCGGGCCGCTGGCGCGCCTGCTCGAACCGGAATCGTTCGACCCCGTTCTGGCGCGGCCCCTTTCGCGCGCGGAGCTCGATGCCCTCGCGCATCACGACGACAGATGGGTCCGCGAAACCGCCGAGGCGGCGACCCACGGACTCAGTGAAGAGATGAAAGAGCTGATCGCGCTGAAGCAGGTGCCGCTCTTCAGCACGCTCACGCTCGAGCAGCTCGCGAGCATCGACCGCCTGATGGTCACCCGGCACTACGTGAAGGGTGAGTCGGTGTTTCGCAAAGGCGACGTCGGCGCCGAGCTCTACGTCATCGTCGAGGGCGAGATTCGCGTCCATCTCGACCACGGAGGCCAGGAGGTGACGCTGGCGCGACACGCGTCAGGAAGCGTCGTGGGGGAGATGGCTGTCTTCGACGATCAGCCGCGGTCGGCCGGCGCGCAGGCGACGGTGGACACGACCGTGCGTGTGCTGCGGCGCGATCGCCTGCATGCGATCGTGCACGAACATCCAGAGGTGCTGCTGGAGTTCATCAAGAACCTGAGTCAGAGGCTGCGCGCGATGGACGAGAAGCTCGAGGAGTCGACGCCGGCTCCTCCGGCGCTGCCCCTCCGCCGGGCTACGCCCGGCACCTCCCCGTAAACGGGGACGAAGTTACTCCTCGGCGCGGACCTCGATCATCTTGCGTGCCGCCTCCAGCCGTTCGGTGCAGATCTTCAGGTAGACGCGCGCGTCGTCCACGGCCTTCAGCGCCGCCTCCAGCGAGAGGTCGCCGTCCTCCAAAAGCTTGAGCTGCTGATCCAGCTTCTCGAGCGCCTGCTCGTACGTGAGGTCCTGGCTCATCGCTCGACCTCGTCCACCCGCGCGCGGAGCCTGCCTGCATGGAGCCGGATCCGCACCGAGCTGCCGGGGGCCGTCTCCGCGCTCGACCGGATCACCGCGCCCGAGTCGGCGTCCTGCGTGATGCTGTAGCCCCGAGCCAGCACACCGTCAGGGCTGAGCGCGATCAAGCGCTGCTCTCGGTGCGCCAGCGCTCGGGTGGCGCCCGCGAAGCGTTCGGCAAGAGCGCGGTCGAGCCGGTCCGGAGCGCGCTTCGACGCCAGGGCGTTGACGCTCGTGGCCAGGCGGGCGACCGCAGCGCTTTCCAGGCGCCGCCGGCGATCCCGGATGCCCTCCTCGCGGCGCGCGACCTGGGCAACCGGGCTCAGGCGGGACAGGTCCGATGCCGCGCGGGTCAGCCGGTCGGTGCGCTGGCGTACGAGCGCGGGCAGCAGTTGCAGCATCCGGCGGCGCTTGACGTCGAGGCGCTCGGACTCGCGGCTCACGCGCTGCGCGGCCTCGCGATCAAGCCGGCGCCCGCGCTCCCGCAGCTGCGCCAGCAGGTCGGACTTCTTCGGCACCACGCGCGCGCCCGCCTCGGTGGGCGTGCGGCATTCTGCGTCCCCGACGAGATCGGCCACTGTGCGGTCCGACGTGTGGCCAAGCGCCGTGACCACGGGCACCTTCGATTCGAGGATTGCGCGCGCCACCAGCTCGGTGTTGAAGGCGTACATCTCCTCGAAGCTGCCCCCGCCGCGGGCGAGCACGATCACGTCCGCGAGCGCTTCCTGGTTGCAGCGGCGCATCGCGCGGGCGACGCTCATGGGCGCGCCGGCCCCCTGCACCAGCACTGGGTACACAACGATGCCCATGTTCGGGTAGCGCTCCCAGATCGTCTCCTGGAGATCGTTGATGACGGCCCCCGTGGGCGACGTGAGGAGCGCGATCGTCCTCGGCAAGAAGGGAAGCCGGCGCTTGCGCGCGGCGTCGAAGGCGCCTTCGGCCTCCAGCCTTCGTTTCAGCTCTTCGAGCCGAGCCCGCAGCTTGCCGACGTCGTCGAATTCGACCTGGTCGACGATGAAACGAATGGTTCCGTACTGCGCCCAGTAGTCGATGCGGCCCCGGAAGATGAAAACCTGGCCGTCCTCCGGCAGCGTCGCCAGGCGTTTGGCGTCGTCGGCGTAGATGAACGCGTTGATGAGGCTCTGGCTGTCGCGGATTGAGAAGCTGTAGTGGCCTTTGCTGCCCTGCTTCATGCCGCTGACCTCGCCCTTCACGAGCATCGCCGTGAGCGGGCGCAGCTCGCGCCGAATCTCGTTGGCCAGCTCGGTGACGGTGAAAGGACGCTGGGCTTCTTCCGGCCGGATCACGCGGTCTAGCTTAGGCCGGGCGAAATGTCTGGTTGGCCCGAGGGCAACGTCCGGTTGGTCCGGACGAAGGGCGTCCAGCTCTCTCTGCCAACCCCGGATAGTCCGGACTATCCGGATCGATGGCCTCTCAGCCGCCGATCTGCGACATCGACTTCGCCGGCTTCACGAAGCCCGGCTTGTTGATCAGGTGGCCCTCTTCCTTGCGCCAGATCGCGGACTCGATGACCGAGCCGAGATGCTCGTCCGAGACACCAGACCGCATCAGGTCGCGCAGCGGCGTCTCATGCAGGGAGAACAGGCACGTCCGCAGGCCGCCTTCCGCGGTGAGCCGGATGCGATTGCAGGTGGTGCAGAACGCCTGGCTGACAGAGGAGATGAAACCGACGCCGCCGGGCGCCCCGTCGGCAAACACGTACCGAGTCGCGGGCCCGGGTCGCGTGTCCTCGAATGGCACAAGCGGAAACTGATCTTCGATCTGCTCCTGGATGCGGCGGCTGGGGACGACCTGCTCGTTGGTCCAGATGTTGTCGCCGTCGAGCGGCATGAACTCGATGAACCGGACCTCGTATCCCTCGGAGTGAGCCATGCGTGCGAAATCGACGACCTCACCGTCGTTGCGGCCTTTCATCACGACCATGTTCAGCTTGATCGGCCACAGGCCGGCCTCACGAGCCGCTTCGATGCCATCCATGACGCGCACGAAGGCGTCGCTGCGGGCCATCTCCTCGAACCGGTCCATGTGCAGCGTGTCGAGCGAGATGTTGATGCGCTTGAGACCGGCTTCTTTCAGCGCGCTAGCCTTCTGGCGCAGCAGGACGCCGTTGGTGGTCATCGTGATGTCGAGCGTCGGGTCGATCGCGTTGATCATGCCGATCAGCTCCTCGAGCTTGACCCGGACCAGGGGCTCGCCGCCGGTGATGCGGATGGTCCTCACTCCGTAGCGCTCGACGAAGATCCGGGCGAGGCGGACGATCTCCTCGTACCTCAGGATGTCGTCCCGCTTGAGCCACTTCAGGCCCTCTGCGGGCATGCAGTAGATACAGCGGAAGTTGCAGCGGTCGGTGACCGAGATCCTCAGGTCGTCGGCAGTTCGGCCGTACGAGTCCACGAGCCTGCGGTTCGCCATTTAGCCGATGATACCCACGATGGCCTACGAGCACATCTTGCTCGACGTCGAGCCTCCGATCGCGACCATCACGCTCAACCGGCCGAAGGTCCTGAACGCTCTCAGCCCGGAGCTGATCGGTGAGCTGACCGGCGCTCTGGCCCAGCTCGACGCGGACGAAAACGTGCGAGCGGTGGTGCTGACGGGCGGCCCCAGGGTGTTCGCGGCAGGCGCCGACATCGCCGACATGGCGGACAGGGGCGCGGTGGATCAGCTGCGCCGCGACCAGACCGGACGCTGGGCCCCGCTGGCGGGGTTCACCAAGCCGCTCATCGCCGCTGTCAACGGATACGCGCTCGGCGGCGGCTGCGAGGTCGCCCTGATGTGCGACGTGATCATCGCCGGCGACACGGCGCGCCTCGGCCAGCCGGAGATCAACCTCGGCATCATCCCGGGCGCCGGCGGTACGCAGAGGTGGCCTCGCACGGCGGGCAAGCACGTCGCGATGGAGGTCATGCTCGGGGGCGCACCGGTCACGGCGCGGCGGGCCTACGAGCTGGGCATCGTGAACCGGGTCGTTCCCGCCGAGATGACCATCGAGGTTGCGAGGCGCATGGCCCGCGATCTCGCCTCCAAGCCGCCGCTCGCGGTCCGCCTGGCGAAGGAGGCGGTGCTGAAGGCTTTCGAGGGCCCGCTGTCTGACGGACTCGCGGTCGAGAGGAAGAGCTTCTACTTCCTCTTCGCGACCGAGGACCAGAAGGAAGGAATGCACGCATTCCTCGACAAGCGCAAAGGCATATTCAAAGGACGGTGACTAGGCATGGCGACTGAGGTCGAGCAGCACGTGAAGGTCGAGGTGGAAGGCGGGATCGGATGGATCCGATTCAACCGGCCCGAGAAGATGAACGCGATCGGCGCGTTGACGCGCCAGCAGCTTGGCGACGCGATCAAGCAGGCCGAGCGTGACGAGGCCATTCGCGTCGTCGTGCTGACCGGCAGCGGTCGAGCCTTCTCCTCGGGCGCGGACGTGACTGAGATGGTGCAGGGGGCGGGCATGAGGACGCCGGAGGACGTCGGCAACGTCCTGCGCAACGAGTACATGCCGATGCTGGTCCGGCTCCGCACCATGCCCAAGCCGGTGATCGCGGCCGTGAACGGTCCGGCCGTCGGCATCGGGGCGAGCTTCGCCCTGGCCTGCGACATCAGGATCGCGACGCCCGAGGCGTACCTGCTCGAGGCGTTCGTGAACATCGGCCTCGCGCCGGACGGCGGCGTCAGCTGGCTCCTGCCGCGACTGGCGGGCACGGCGGTCGCCTACGAGATGTTCTTCACCGGCAAGCCGCTCTCCGCCGCGGACGCGCATCGCCTCGGCGTGATCAACCGGCTCGTGCCGGCCGACCGCCTCGAGGAGGAGGTGCGCGACCTGGCCAACCAGCTCGCCGCGCAGCCTCGCAACGCGATGGCGGGAGCGAAGCGCGCCGTCAACCACGCACTGGAGTCGACGTTCGAGCAGGCGTTGGAGTTCGAGTCGTACCTCCAGGAGGCGCAGGCCGCGAGCCCGGAGTTCGTAGAGGGCGTGCAGGCTTTTCTTGCTCGGCGGGCCCGCAAGCAAGCTTGAACCTCCCCACCCGGCGGCTGCGCCGCCGACCTCCCCGGCGAACGGGGAGGTGAATTCCCACGAGGCGGTCATCGTCGCCACGGCGCGCACGCCGATGGGGCGGTACGGCGGCCAGCTCAAGGACGTGAGGCCCGACGACCTCGCCGCAATCGTGCTCCGGGAGGTGTGCGAACGCGCGCATGTGAAACCGAGCGAGGTGGAGGACGTGATCCTCGGCTGTGCGAACCAGGCCGGCGAAGACAACCGCAACGTCGCACGGATGGCCCTTCTCCTGGCGGGGTTCCCCGTCGAGGTACCGGGCCAGACCGTCAACCGCTTGTGCGGCTCGGGCATGCAGGCGACGATCAGCGCCGCGCGGGAGATCCAGTCTGGCGCCGCGGACATTCTGATAGCGGGCGGAGTGGAGAGCATGACGCGCTCACCCTGGGTGATGCCCAAGCCCGCCGCCGGTTTCCCGCGCGGCCCGCAGACGGTGTACGACACCGCTCTGGGCTGGCGCCTGGTCAATCCGAAGATGGCCGCTGCGTACGGTACCCTGCAGATGGGGGAGACTGCGGAGCGGGTCGCGCAGAAGTATGAGGTCTCGCGCGAGAACCAGGATGCGTTCGCCCTGCGCAGTCACCAGCGCGCGGTTGCCGCCCAGCGCTCGGGCCGGCTGGCGGAGGAGATCGTGGCCGTCGACGGCATGGCCGATGACGAGTGTCCGCGCCCCGACACTTCGCTGGAGGCGCTGGCCAGGCTCAAGCCCGCGTTCGGCGAAAACGGATCCGTCACGGCCGGCAACGCGTCGCCACTCAACGATGGCGCGACGGCGCTCGTGCTGATGTCGGATGCGAAGGCGCGGGAGCGCGGCCTCCAGCCGCTCGCTCGATTGGTGTCAGCGGCGCCCGCGGGCGTGCACCCCGACTACATGGGCATCGGGCCGGTGCCATCGTCGCTGAAGGCACTTCAGAAAGCGGGCTTGCAGCCGGGGGACATGCAGGTCGTGGAGCTCAACGAAGCCTTCGCGTCCCAGTCGCTCGCCTGCATCCGCCTGCTTGGCCTCGACGAAGAAAGGGTCAACGTCAACGGCGGTGCCATCGCGCTCGGCCATCCGCTCGGCAGCAGCGGGGCCCGCCTGGTTGGCACCCTGGTGCGCGAGATGTCACATCGCGGCGCGGAGTACGGCCTGGCCACGATGTGCATCGGCGTCGGCCAGGGCATCGCTTCGATCTGGCAGAGAGTCTGAGCGAAAGGGATCCGGAAGCCGTCCGGTCGATGTTCGACCGGATCGCGCGCCGCTACGACCGGGTCAACACCGTGCTGTCGATTGGGACCGATTCAGGCTGGCGTCGCCGGGCCGCTCGCGAAACGGGCCTTCACCGCGGCGGTTCCGCCCTTGACGTCGCGTGCGGCTCGGGCAAGCTGACCGCGGAGCTCGCGAAGATCGCCGGGCGCGATGGTCGCGTCGCCGGCGTCGACTTCAGCGCCCGGATGCTGGACATCGCGCGCGCCGCTCATCCCGAGCTCGAGTTCATCGAGGGCGACGCCCTGAATCTTCCCTTCGACGACGCGGCCTTCGATGCGTCGACGATCGCCTTCGGGCTGCGCAACCTGGCGGATCCGGTGCGCGGACTCCGCGAGATGGGTCGCGTCATCAAGCCCGGCGGCCGGGCGGTCGTCCTGGAATTCGTGCGGCCGCCGCGCGGCCTTGTCGGAAGCGCATACCGCGCCTACCTGCGGACGCTCCTGCCCGCGCTGGGCGGGCTGCTGTCGGGCGAGCCCGACGCCTACCGATACCTCAGCGACACGGTCGACTTGTATCGCACGCCCGTCGAGCTGGGCGAAATGGCCAGGCAGGCGGGATGGTCGAATGTGCGCTTCACTCCCCTCGCTATGGGTACGGTGGGCTTGCTGTCGGGGTCGCGCTAGGCGCTGCGGTCGACCGCCGACCGCGCGAGGCCGACCAGCGTCGGCCGCAGACCATCCAGCTCCACGCTCTCGAGCTCACGCACCGCGGCGTCGACCAGCGCCTGCGCCTCCCGCCGCACGCGGGGCAGCGCCTCGCTCGCTGTGACCAGCTCCGTGACCCTACCCACCTCGGTCTCGCCGAGCGTGCCCGCCAGCAGGCGGCGGACCTCGGGCCCAACCTTCCTGTCGTCGGCCGCATAGATCAAAGGAAGGGACAGGACGCGCTGGCGGATGTCGAGGCCAACCGGTTTGCCCGAGCTCGGGCTGAAGTCCACCATGTCGTCGGCCATCTGGAACGCGGTGCCGAGGAGGTCGCCAAAGCGGCGCAGCGCGGTGACGACTTCCTCCGGAGCGTCCGACAGCAGCGCGCCGGAAGCGCACGCGGCGGCGAACAGGGACGCCGTCTTGCCGCGGATCACGCGCAGGTACGACTCGCGATCGCCGGGATAGGAGCCGCGCAGCGCTACGTCGTCGATCTGCGACGCGCAGATGGCCTCCAGCGCCTCGGCGATCGCGGACGTGACGGCGGGGTTTCCCATCTCCGCCACCAGTCGCGTCGCCTTCGCGAAGTAGTAGTCACCGACGGCGATGGCCCGCTCCGGTCCCTCCGCTGCCGCAACGGTGGGACGGCCGCGGCGGTGCGTGCTTTCGTCGACGTAGTCGTCGTGGATCAGGGTCGCGTTGTGCAGGAGCTCCACTGCGGCGGCCAGCTCGGCGGCGCGCAGAGGGTTGTTGTGCGGACCGATCGCGGCGGTGAGCTGCACGAGCTTCGGGCGCAGCCGTTTGCCGCCGGCCTCAACCAGGCGCCGCATCGGTGCCGCGACGGGCTCCGGATCGGCGAGCAGCTGGCGCGCGAGCTCGGCCTCGACTAGGGATTCCTGCGATCGCGCGAACTCACCGTCGAGTTGCAGCGCTAGCTCGCGTGGGCGCGGCCCATCCAGCTCTACCGCGAACACCGACTGCCAGCGCCCGAGCACCAGGTCGCCGTCCTCGACCAGCAAGGTAATGAACCCGCTGAGCACGAGCTGGCGGCAGTGGGCGTGACCGTTGACGGGTTCGTCGAGCGCGACGTCCAAGCGGCGGGCGAAGTCGTCGTGCTCATAGCCGGCGCCGGCCGGCGCCAGCCGCTCGAGCATGCCCGCGAAATCTCGCAGGAGCAGCGGCTCGTTCTCATTGACGGCGAGGCCGACGGTGGTGTGCATCGACTGGATGTAGACGCGGCCCCTGCGGAGTCCGGACCGCGTGACCTCATCGCGGATGCGACCGGTGAGGTCGACGAACTCGGTTTGGCCAGACGTCGAGAACCGGAGGCGGCTCGTGTTCAACGCGCTGCTCCGAGGGATTGCTGAAGCAGGCCGCGCGTCGCGGGAGCCGGCTGTTGGGAGGCCGCGGCGGACGACACCACCTCGATCGCTCTGGCGAAGGCGACCTGCACCGCGAGCGGGGCGTGGTCCGCGAGCAGCCGCGATCCCCGCGCGAGACACAGGTCACCCATCAGCAGCGTGGTGGGAGGCGCTGCCCGCGAGCCAAGACCCTGGAGTCGCGTCCCCACCTCGATCAGGGCTGCGGCGAGCGCAAGCTGGGGCTGGACCCGGGAATCGAAATGCCGGACCGAGTCGAGGTAGGCGCGGTAGGCGTCGGAGAGGCCGTCCGACCACAAGCCTTCCAGGCGGTCCAGCTCGCGGTCGAGGAGCTGAACGGTCACGGCACGGGCTCGATCACGCTGCTCGCGAGCTGCCGGAACGCGGACAGAGCGCGCAGACACGATTCGTCGTCTCGGGTCACGACGTAGTACAACCCGAATCCCAGCACCGTATTCAGGACCAGGGGCACGAGCACGTCGCGGGGCACGGTGAGCCGGATCCGGCCGTCCTCCTCGAGCCGGTCGAGCTGCTCCTGGATCACCTCGCGGTAGCGGGTGAACAGCTCCGGGAGGTAGGCACGCAGGCGCTCGGTCCGAGGGGCCTGGACGAGGAGGTCGAATGCCGCCAGCTGGACGTCGCCGAGGCGGCGGAGGGAGTCCCACAGCGATTCCACGCCCACCTCGAGCACCTCGAGCGGGTCGGTGAGCTGGTTCAGAGTCCGGCGCAGCTCCTCGACCGACTTGGCGGTCAGGTAGCGCCACGCCTCGACCAGCAGCTCGGACTTGGTCGGGAACCAGTACTGGAGGTTGCCGATCGCGACGCCGGCCTTGGAGGCTATGGCGCGCACGCTGGTCCCGGAGTAGCCGTTTTCGAGGAGGGAATCAGCCGCGGCGTGGATGATCTGGTCACGCGTGCTCTCGGTGGCGGTGGCCCCGGTCATACGTATGTACCAGCATACTGAGGCTCTCGAGCGAACTGGGCACCCCGGGAGCGAGCGTGCCCTGGGCTAATCTCATGCGGAGATGCGGAGCATCGCCGAAGCCTTTCCCAACCGTCTCTGTGGCGTGCTGCGAACCGAGGATGCCGACGCCGGTTTCCAGGCCTGTCTCGCCGCCATCGAAGGCGGGATCCAGACGATCGAGATCACCAAGACCGTGCCCTCCTGCTTCGAGCTGATCCGGGGCTTGATCGCGACCACCTTTGGGCGCTACCCGGTGGGTGTGGGCACGGTCTGGGACCCGGGGGCCGTGAAGGAGGCCAAGGCGGCCGGCGCGTCGTTCGTCGTGACTCCGGTGCTCCTTCCCGAGGTCGCCGACGCCTGTCGCCAGGAGGACATCCTGTGCGTGCTGGGCGCGCTGACCCCCACGGAGATCTACCAGGCGAGGCTGGCCGGGGCGGCCCTGGTCAAGGTGTTCCCGATCGCGCCGGTGGGGGGCCCGCGCTACATCGAGGCGCTGAACGGGCCTCTGGGAGGCGTGCCGTTCTGGGTCTCGGGCGGTGTGCCGGTCGAGGACGTGGGCGCTTACCTGCGGCTGGGGGTCAAGGTCGTGGGGCTGGCCGGCGCGCTCTTCCCCCCACAGGCCCTGGCCCGCAGGGACATGGAATGGATCCGGGAGACTGCGGAGAGGGCCGCCCGCCTCGCGGCCGAGGCGGTCGGCGACTAGGTCAGCAGCCTACGTGGTAGTTGCACATGGTGGCGGTGATGTTCGAGTAGACGTTGATCAGCTGCCCACCGGTGGCGATCAGCGCGATGATCACGATCAGCGCGACGAGCGCGAGGATGAGCGCGTACTCGACCATTCCCTGGCCCCGCATGCCCCTCATCTCGGTCAGCACCCGACGTGGTAGTTGCACATCGTTGCGGTGATGTTGGAGTAGACGTTAATGAGTTGTCTGCCGCTCGCGATCAGCGCGATGATCACGATCAGCGCGACCAGTGCAAGGATGAGCGCGTACTCAACCATTCCCTGGCCCTTCTGGATGTTACGGAGATAACGAATCAATGAGTTCTACCGACCTAGAAGCTTAACCACCGAGCCCCCCGCCTTGATCGCTTAAATCTTGGAGGGCGCGCTCCACCACCACCCTGACCATCCGCTTCCGCCAGAAGTGGCTCAGATCGGCGTTGTCGAGCGGTTTGGCCGGTTTCGCCGCCAGCTCGGCGGCCTCCTGGATGGCCTCGGGCTCGAGGCGCCTGCCCTTCAGGAACTCCCCCGCCGCGGGGACCTCCAGGGGGTGGGAGGCGACCGCTGACAGCACGATCCGGCAGCTGGTCACGACCCCGCCGTCGAGCCTGGCCACGGCGGCCGCGCCCGCGATCGGGAAGTCGATCGAGCCTCGCCGGCGCAGCTTGACGTAGGCGCTCCGTGTGCCGGGCACCGCCCGCAGGCGCAGCTCCGTGACCACCTCGGCCGGCTGCTTGGCCATGTACTCGATGCCGTCGTCGCGGTAAAGCGCGGAAACCGGCAGCTCGCGCTCGCCGTCCGGCCCGGCCACAGTCACCGATCCGTCGAGGGCGATTGCCACGGGCGCGGTGTCGGACGACGACACCGCCCAGCACCTCGGGCTGCTGGGCGCGACCAGGCAGATGTCTCCGTCCTTCTTCAGGCAGAAACCCGCCGCCTTCCGCCACTCGTAGGTCATGTCGTAGTAGTTGCAGCGGGTGTCGACGCACAGGTTGCCGCCGATGGTCCCGGCATTGCGCAGGGGCGGCGACGACACCAGACCCGCAGCCCGCGCGTAGCCGGGGAATCGCTCCGTGATGTCCACGTCGCCAGAGGCTGCGGACAGGGTGAGGCCGGCGCCGATCACGCAGACGTCCGATCCGTTCCTCAGCGTGCGGGGCAGAAAGTCGAGCCCGATCAGCGCGTCGACCTCGAACTGGCGCCGCTTGAGCTTGGGATAGAGATCCGTCCCGCCGGCGACGAACATCGCGCGCGGCCCGAGGTCGGCCGCCATGCGTGCGGCCTCGCGAGCGTCCTTCGGCCGGAGATACCTAAATCGCGGAAGCCGCAGCAATCAGTAAGTCACTTCCTGGTGCGCAAAGCGCCCATGTTTCGGTGGAGGCTCCACTTTGATTGGCGCCGGATACGGGATCGAGGGGAATCGCTGCGGACCGTAGCGCGCCGGCTCGCCCTTGTCCTTGCGGCGGAGCGCCTCGATCACCTTTTCCGGCGTGACCGGGATCTCATCGATCCATACGCCGAGCGCGTCATACACCGCCGCACATAGCGCCGGCGGCACGGGCAGCAGTGGTCCCTGTCCCGCCTCCTTCGCGCCGTACGGGCCTTCGGGGTCGACTGTCTCGACGATGAAAGTCTCGACTTCCGGCATGTCCAGGAACGTGGGCGACTTGTACTCGAGCATCGAGGGCCACTTGTGCAGACCCTTGCGAAACACCTGCTCCTCCATCAGCGCCTCGCCGAGCCCCATGTACACGCTGCCCTCGACCTGGCCTTCCACCAGCAGCGGGTTGATGGCGCGGCCCACGTCGTGGGCGATCCAGATCCTGTTGACGGTGACCAGGCCGGTGCGCGCATCTGCGTCGAGGTCGACGACGCACGCCGAGTAGCTGTAGGCCGGGCTCGGTCCGACGCCCGATCCTTTGTATGGACCGGCGATCTTGGGCGGCGTGTAGCTGCCCGCGGTGGTGAGGGTGCCAAAGCGCGCCTCGGCGAGCACGCTCGCCTCCTCGAAAGACACGTCGTCGAACTTGCGCCCTCTTGCCTCGACCGCTTCGACCAGGAGGGCGCGCATCTTGCGCGCAGCCTCCAGAGCTGCGTTGCCCGCCATGAACGTCACCCGCGAGGAGTACGAGCCCAGGTCGATCGGCGTCGTGTCGGTATCGGCGGTGACCAGCCTGACCTCCGCCGGCTGTAGCCCGAGCTCCTCGGCCACGATCGTCGCGAGCACCGAATCGGAGCCCTGGCCGATGTCCATTGCGCCGCAGTACGCGGTGACGCCGCCGCGGTCGACCTTGATCTGGACCTCGGAGTGCGGCATGTCGTTCCAGTAGATCGCCGTGCCTGCGCCCGAAAGGTAGCTAGAGATCGCAAAGCCGACGCCGCGCCCCGGCCGGCGCTCGCGTGTACGGTAGCCCGACGCCTCGATGACCTTTTGCGTGCACTCCTCCAGCCCGCACGACGTGACGCGAAGCCAGTTGACGGTGCGCGTGTTGGGCTTCACGAAGTTGCGCCGCTTCAGCTCGACCGGATCGAGGCCGAGTTCGTGCGCGATCTTCTCCAGGTGGAGCTCGAGGGCGAAGCGAGGCTGCGGCGTGCCGTGTCCGCGCTTGGGGCCGCAAGGCGGCTTGTTGGTGAAGACGCGGCAGCCCTCAAAGCGATACGCAGGGATGTCGTAGGTGACCGGCTGCAGCGCGCCCGTATAGAAAGTGGACGCGACCCCATACGAGCCGTACGCGCCGCCGTCCAGCGCGGTGCGGAAGTGCATCGCCGTGATGCGCCCATCGTCGGTGACGCCTGTGCGGACCCACATCAGCACCGGGTGCCGGCCACGGTGCGCGTAGAAGACCTCCTCGCGCGTCAGGGTGCACTTGACCGGCCGGCCGGTCAGCATCGCGAGCTTGCACACGATGATCTCGTGCGCAAACGGATCGGTCTTCCCGCCGAAACCACCGCCGTGCGCCGCACCGATGACGCGGATCCGATGAATCGGCAGCTCGAGCACCTTCGACAGCGCCCGGTGCACGTAGTGCACGACCTGCGTCGACGACCAGAGCGTCACCCTGCCGTCGACAAACGTTGCGACGGCGCTGTGCTGCTCCATCGGCAGGTGGGTGTTGCCCTGGTAGAAGAAGACGTCTTCGCGCACGTGTTGCGCCTGGGCGAATCCGCCGTCGACGTCGCCGAACTCGAGGCTCACGAGCTTGTGGATGTTGTTCGGCCCGCCGTAGTCCTGGATCCGCTCGTCCTTCGGTGCTACCAGTGCGGCGTCGATCGACATCACCGGTTCCAGGACCTCGTACTCGACCGCGATGGCGTCGCAGGCGGACGCGGCAATCTCCTCGTCGGTCGCCGCCACCGCCGCGATCGGGTCGCCGACGTAGCGCACTTTTTCGTGCTCGAGCGCCCGCTCGTCCTGGGTGACAGGCAGGATGCCGAACTTGATCGGGAGGTCCGCCCCGGTGATGACGGCGAGCACCCCCGGGATGCGGCGGGCGGCGGAGGTGTCGATCGACAGGATGCGCGCGTGCGGGTGGGGGCTGCGCAGGATCCTGCAGTGGAGGGTGCGGGCGGGGAGCATGTCGTCGGCGTAGACGGCGCGGCCAGTGACCTTGGCCACCGCGTCGACCTTGGGCAGCGGCTTGCCGACGACTCTCACTTCGGCCACTCCGGCGTTGCGCGCCATCTCCCCATGGATGGGGAGGAAGCGAGCTCGACCGCGTCCAGGATCTTGGTGTAGCCGGTGCAGCGGCAGAGGTTGCCGGCGAGCGCCTCGCGGATCTCATCGCGCGTGGGCCGCGGATTCTCCTCGAGCAGCGATCTCGCCGAGAGCAGGATGCCGGGGCTGCAGTAGCCGCACTGCGCCGCGCCCAGCTCGGCGAATGCTGCTTGAAGCGGATGCAGCTCGGAGCCGTTCGCCATTCCCTCGATGGTCGTGATCGCACGACCCACGATCTGGATCGGCAGCACCAGGCAGCTCAGGTGTGGCTTCCCCTCCACCAGCACCGTGCACGTGCCGCACTCGCCGAGCTCGCATCCGTGCTTGGTGCCGGTGAGCTGCATGTTCTCGCGCAACACCTCGAGCAGCGTCTTGTGCACCGGGACGAGAAGCTCGCGCCTTTCGCCGTTTACGTCGAGCGTCAGCACGACTCGCTCGACGTCGCGCAAGACCTCAGACTTCAATTCGAATCGAGCATAGCCTTTAGTGCTTCGGCGCACGCCCACAGGTCGGGGGCGATTGCGTGGGCGCGGCTCGAAGCCGGCGACGGATCGTCCGGATGGACCAGGATCGTCCGCATTCCGAGCGCCAGCGCGGGCGCGATGTCGTTCTCCTCCCGATTTCCGATCACCACGCAGCGGTCCGGACCGACGCCGGCCCAGGTCATCGCCATCTCGAACACCGCAGGATGCGGCTTGAGATGACCGGCGTCGACAGAGGTGACGATGCCGTCGACGTGGTCGGCCATGCCGAGCAGGCGGAAATCGTCCCAGTAGCTTTCCGCGTCGCGCCAGTACGTGTTGCTCGCGATCACGTTGCGCATGCCCAGCTCATGCAGGGTCGCGAGGAGCTCGATCGCGCCGGGCAGCGGCTTCATGCGGTCGGAGACGGGGATGGACATGGCGCGCCTCAGGCGCCGGATCGTGTCCGCGTCCGGTGCCAGCCCGCTGCGGGTGAGCGAGCCCGCGATGAGCAATTCGGCCGGTGAGTTGATCGAGACCTGGTTTTCGGTCGAGATGGTGCGTGCTTCGTCGCCCGGGCGGCTGCTTTCGATCAGGTCATCCGCCAGCGCCTCGACCGTCGCGGCCTCGACCCCGGGCATTGCGGCTCGGATCCTGAGCCTGCGGCCCTCGGCGTCCGCCTTGCGGATCGGCCAGGAGTTCGGCCACAGCGTGCCGCCCACGTCGATCAGCGCCACTTCCAGCAGTCTTGGCCTCCCCACTCGCTGGGGAGGCTGGCCTGGGCCGGTCACGGCCCCGGCCTGGTGGGGGCTCTGAATCGGGCAACCACGGCAGGCACTTATGATCGCCTGCATGCCGTTGAGATGGCTCACCTCGGGTGAATCGCACGGGCCCCAGCTGACCGTCGTCATCGAGGGCCTGCCCGCCGGGCTCGAGATCAGCGAGGAGGATCTGCGCGCCGATCTGGCGCGCCGTCAGGGCGGCCACGGCCGGGGCGGCCGGCAGAAGATCGAGACCGACGTCGCGCGCATCGTCAGCGGCGTTCGCGGCGGATTCACCATCGGGAGCCCGGTCACGCTGGTCCTCGAGAACAAGGACCACGTCAACTGGACCGCGCAGATGACCGCCTCCAAAGAAGGTTATGAGCCGAAGGTAGTCACCCGGTTGCGGCCGGGGCACGCGGACCTGGCCGGCGCGCTCAAGTACGGCCACACCGACATCCGCAACGTGCTGGAGCGATCTTCGGCGCGAGAGACGGCCACGCGGGTGGCCGCGGGCGGGGTGGCGCGCAAGCTGCTGCGGCACTTCGGGGTCGAGGTGCTGAGCTTCACGCAGTCGATCGGAACCATCGACATCGGCTTCGAGGGCATCGACGCCGACCTGCTCACGGAGAGCGACATCGAGCTGTCGCCGGTGCGCTGCCCCGACCCGGACGCATCCCGGCGCATGGTCGCCCTCATCGACGAGGTGGGCGAGCAGGGCGACACGCTCGGCGGCACGTTTCGGGTCATAGCTCGCGGGCTGCCTCCGGGACTTGGGAGCTACGTCCACTGGGACCGGAAGCTGGACGGCAAGCTGGCGCAGGCGGTGATGTCGATCAACGCGATCAAGGCCGTGGAGTTCGGCGCCGGCTTCGAAGGCGCGGCACGCCGAGGTTCCGAGTTTCACGACCAGATCGACTACGACGAGGGCCGCTTCCGGCACCTGACCAATCGGGCGGGAGGCATCACGGGCGGGGTGACCAACGGCGAGCCCATCGACCTTCGGGTAGCCATCAAGCCGATCTCGACGATGAAGAAGCCGATGCAGTCAATCGACCTCAAGACCAAGGAGAAGACTGAGGCGCACTACGAGCGCAGCGATGTTTGCGTCGTACCCGCCGCGGGCATCATCGGCGAGGCGGTCGTTGCCCTCACGCTGGCCGACGCGTTCCTCGAGAAGTTCGGGGGCGACTCGATGCCCGAGCTGGAGCGCAACTACCGCTCCTTCATGGAATCGATCGCCCAATAAGCAAATAAGACTGTGAAGCTGATGTCGATGGCGCAAGCCATCGAGCGCTTCGTCCCCGACGGAGCGACGGTAGCCCTCGGCGTCGCGCTCGAGCCGCTGATCCCGTTCGCGGCCGGTCACGAGATCATCCGTCAGCGGCGCCGCGAGCTGAACCTCGTCGGGCCGATCTCGGACTCGCTGTTCGACCAGCTGATCGGCGCGGGCTGCGTGGGCAGGGTCACCGCGGCCTGGATCGGCAACGTGTCGGAAGGTCTCGGTCACTGCTACCGCCGCGCGTGCGAACAGCAGGTACCGCGGGCTCTCGAGGTGCGCGATCACTCCAACTTCTCGATCTCGCTCGCCCTGTGGGCTGCGGCGTGGAACGTGCCCAGCCTCCCGACGCGGACACTGCTCGGCAGCGACATCCTGCGGACGAACCCTGACCTGTCTCCGGTGGATGACCTCGTGCACGTGTCGGCGGTGCGACCGGACATCGCCATCGTGCACGTGCAGCGCGCCGACGAATTCGGGCGCGCCCACGCGTGGGGACCGCTCGGCATCGCCGAGGAGGCAGGGCTGGCCGCAGCCGGCGTGATCGTGAGCTGCGAGGAGCTCGTCGAGGCGGACGTCACGTTGAGCGACCCGAACCGGATCCTATACGCGGAGACGAAGGTCGTCGCGGTCGTCCACGAGCCGGGCGGGGCGCACCCCTCGCCCGTGCAGGGATTCCTCAAGCGCGACCACGCGTTCTATCGCGACTACGCGGAGCGATCGCGCTCCGCCGACGGTTTCGCCGAATGGCTCCGCGAGTGGGTCCTCGACGTTCCCGACCGCGCGACGTACTTGAAGAGAATCGACGTCGAAGCGCTGCGGATCAAGAATCACCGCCCATCGGCGCCGGCTGACTACGGCGATGACTGAACGGTATTCGCCCCAGGAGATGATGGTCGCGGTCGCCTCGCGCGAGATCCGCGACGCCGACCTCGTGTTCGTCGGCATGCGCCTGCCGGTCCTCGCCTACGCGGTGGCGCGCAACTCGCACGCCCAGAGCGCGCGTGGGCTGTTCGAGGTCGGCCTCATGCGCGACCAGCCGGCCGATGGATTCCTCGGGACGATGGGCGATCCACCGAACGTGGTCGGCGCCCTGTGGGCGACCCGGATGTCCAACGCGATGGCGCTGATGGCCCAGGGCAATGTCGACCTGGGATTCATCGGCGGCGCGGAGGTGGACAGGTACGGCAACCTGAACACGTCCTACGTCGGAGACCCGACGCGACCCACCGTCAAGCTGCCGGGGAGTGGGGGAGGAGCGGACATCGCGATCCTCAGCCGCCGCTGGGTGACGCTCATGAGCCACGAGAAGCGCCGCCTCGTCGATCGGGTGTCATTCATCACCTCGCCCGGCTATGGCGACGGCACGGCTGGATGGCGCAAGCGAAACGGGCTGCTGGGCGCCGGCCCGGTCGCAATCATCACGACGCTCGCGGTGCTGCGGTTTCCTGAGGGAGGCGGCGAGGCTTACCTCGACACCGTCCACCCCGGACACTCCGTGGACGAAGTTGTCGCCAACACGGGTTGGCCCTTACACATCTCTGATCGTGTAACGGAAACGTCAGCGCCCACGGACGCTGAGCTGCAGGCGATTCGTCACTTTGATCCAGACGGCTTCTGGACAGGGGTGTAGTTACACAAACCTGACCGCGTGACAACGACGGTCTGACAGCGCGGCCTCAACCTCAGCCTCACAAATCTCGTCTGAGGTGACAACGAACATGAATCCGTTTGCAGCAATCGCCGGCAAGGTCGCGCGAGCAGCAGCCGTGGCCGCGTTCCTCAGCGTGGGCGCGGTGAGCGCGCTCGCCGCAAGTCCATCGCCGACCCCGACCACAGCCGCGGGGACAACTCAGCCCTCAGCTCAGCCCTCAACCGATCGCCACGCCGACCGCCGCGCGATCCGCCTCGCGGTCATCGACTCGGAGGCGGACGTGCTCGGCATCTCGCCCGAGACGCTGCGCAAGGACCTGAAGGCCGGCCAGAAGGTTGCGGACCTGGCCAAGGACAAGGGCATGACCAAGGAGCAGTTCGAGACGAGGCTGGTGGCCAGCCTCAAGCCGCGCCTCGCCGTGCTGGTCGACCACAAGGCGATCACGCAGGCGCAGGCCGACAAGGTCGTCGATCGCATCTCGAAGGGCTACGTCCCGTTCTGGGACGGCATCAGGCACCCCAAGAAGTAGACATCCACATCTGCCTCCCCCGGCATGGGCTCGGCCATCGTTATGGCCGGGCCCTCTTTGCCGCGAGGGATATCTGCTTCCACTTCTTTCGATCTTCGATCCGCAGTCGGGCATCCGATCTGGCGGCGATCGCCCGCAGCTCACGCTGGAGCTTCCGGTAGCTCTGGTAGCGACCACGATCGAGGCTGCCGCCGGCCAGCGCCGCCTTGATCGCACATCCGGGCTCTGTGTCGTGTGCGCAGTCGGAAAACCGGCATCGAAGAGCAAGCTCCTCGATGTCCTCGAAGACGCCGCCGATGGCATCTTCACCCTGCCACAGCTGCGCCTCGCGGAGGCCGGGAGTGTCGATGATCATCCCGCCGCCCGGGACCTGAACGAGCTGGCGATGGCTCGTCACGTGGCGCCCCTCGCCGGACCGGATGTCGATCGCTCGTGTGCGCATGAGCGCGGTCCCGAGAAGCGAGTTGATCAACGTCGACTTCCCGACTCCCGATGGCCCGAGCAACACCCCTGTGCGCGCCGGGTGCAGCCGGCCCTTGAGCTCTTCGAGTCCTTCACCGGTAACGCTGCTCGTCGCGATCACGGGCGTGCCCGCTGCTACCGACTCCAGCTCGCCGCGCATCGATTCGATGTCATCCGTCACGTCGGCCTTGGTCAACAGAACAACTGGCGCGGCGCCGCTCTGCCACGCCATCGTCAGGTAGCGCTCGACCCGACGGACGTTCACGTCCGTCGCGGCCGCCACCACGAACGCCACGTCCACGTTGGCGGCCAGGACCTGCTCCCGCGTTTCGACGCCGGCGACCTTGCGGGAAAACGCGGAGCGCCGGTCAACGATGCCGTCGATGGCTGCATCACGCAGCGCGACCCAATCGCCGACCGCGGGATCGACCCCCCGCGCCGATGCTCGCCGGGTTCCGCCACCGTCATGGACAAGGTAGTCGGCGCCGTAGTCCGCGAAGACCCGCGCCGGCACGTCCACGGGACTCGCGATGCGTATGAACTTTTCTGCGTATTGCTCATCCCAGCCCAGCAGAGCGAGCCGGGAGTCGAAGTCAGACAACTCGAATCCTCCGGTCGGAACACGATGCGGACGCAGTCGGTCCGCCGATCCGGGGGACTAGCTAGGGCAAACCTCGGAGGCGGCCGACAGCCGGGAGACGCTCAACACAACTTCTGCCATCAGTACGCCACCTCCTTTCGTGATGCGGGACGAAGCTTACACCCGGATAGTCCGGACGAAGCGATATGAGCTTGGTGAGAAACGTCGGATAGTCCGGACTAACCGGGACGGAGGGCGGGACTACTTACCTTTGAAGTCGGCCTTCCTTTTTTCTCCAAACGCCTTGATGCCCTCGTTCGCGTCATCGGAGACGAAGACGCGGCTGATCGCCTCGCGCTCCAGGGCAAGCCCAAGGTCGAGAGGTGCGCCGAACCCCTGCGTGATCGCGAGCTTGGCGTGGCCGAGCGCCACGCTGGGGCCGGCCGCGATCTTCGCCGCGTAGTCGATCGCGCCCTGGCGGCAGGCGGCGGCGTCGGGGAAGAGCCGGTCCACGAGGCCCGCCTCCTTCGCCTCGGCGGGCGTCATCGTCCTGGCCTCGAGGATCATCTCCATTCCCCTGGAGAGGCCGACCAGGCGCGGCAGTCGCTGGGTGCCGCCTGAACCCGGAAACAGACCGAGGTTGAGCTCCGGCAGGCCGATCTGATACGACCCCTCGGCGGCGAATCGCAAGTCGCACGCCAGCGCCAGCTCGAAGCCGCCGCCCAGGCAGTGGCCCGCGATGGCGGCGATGAAGACGAAGGGCGTGTTTTCCATCTTGCGAAACGTCTCGTGGGCCAGAGTGGCCGTCATCAAGCGCGAGCGTGCAGTTCCCGCAGCGAAGGCGCTCACGTCTGCGCCGGCCGAGAAGAATTTCTCCGATGCGCTTGTTACGACCGCGGCACGGATGTCCGCGTCGGCCCGCGCGTCATCGATCGCCGCGGCAAAGGCTCGCAGGAATGCGTAGTCGTAGCTGTTGGCGGGTGGGCGGTCGAGGACGATGACGCCGACACCACCCTGCTTCTCCAACCTGACCGACATATCGAACCCGATAACCTTATCGAAGTAACGAATCCACGAAACGACGGGGGTGCTGCATGGCGACGATGATCATCGAAGGCGACCGGACCAAGGCCGCGTCCGGCAAGACGTACGAGGTGCGCAACCCGGCCACCGGCGAGGTCGTCGACGAGGTCCCGGCCGGCGGCCCCGCCGACGTCGATCGCGCGGCGCAAGCAGCGGCCAAGGCTTTCACCACGTGGTCCCGCCTCGCCGCGAACAAGCGCGCGGAGATCCTGCACAAGGCGTCGCAGCACATGCTCCAGAAGGTGGAGCAGATAGCGCCCATCCTGACCCGGGAGCAGGGCAAGACGCTGCTCGAGTCGCGTATCGAGGCGCAGCGTTTTGGCGAGAACATCGCGTGGTTCGCCGACCTTGCGGACAAGATCCATGGCGCCCACGTCAGGCTCCCCGACCTCACCACCTACGGGCTCGTGGTGCGCAAGCCGATCGGCGTGTGCGGCGCGATTGTGCCGTGGAACTTTCCACTGACACTCGCCGCGAACAAGGTCGCGCCCGCGATCGCGGCGGGGAACACCGTCGTGCTCAAGCCGGCGAGCACGACCCCCCTCTCGACGCTCGCGTGCATCGAAGCGCTCATCGAGGGCGGCCTGCCGGAGGGGGTGGTGAACGTCGTGCTCGGTCAGGCCACCGGGGAGGCAATCGTCGCGCATCCTCTCATCCGCAAGATCGCGCTGACAGGCTCGACGCCGACCGGCAAGAAGGTCATGGCGCGAGCTGCCGAGGGACTGAAGAAGGTAACCCTCGAGCTCGGCGGCAGCGACCCCTGCATCGTGCTCGATGACGCCGACCTCGA
This sequence comes from Candidatus Limnocylindrales bacterium, assembly GCA_035473355.1. GTDB lineage: Bacteria > Chloroflexota > Dormibacteria > Dormibacterales > Dormibacteraceae > 40CM-4-65-16. The sequence goes on along the minus strand of DATIOJ010000058.1, from coordinate 46,215 downwards.
GGGCGCGGCGCGTGCGATCTCGGTCGGTCGATTCTTCAACTGCGGCCAGGCGTGCCTGGCTGTCAAACGCCTCTACGTCCAGGAAGGGGCATACGACGAGCTGCTCGAGAAGCTGGTCGCCCGCGCATCGAAGCTGAAGCCCGGCAACGGTCTGGAAAAGGACAGCCGCATGGGCCCGATGCACAGCGAGACGCAACGCGCGGAGGTCGAGGCGCAGGTGAAGGACGCGGTCGACCGCGGCGCCAAGGTCCTGTTCGGCGGCGGCCGGCCCAACGGACCCGAGTACGACAAGGGATGGTTCATCGAACCGACGATTCTCGAGAACGTGCAGGACGGTGCGCGCATGTGGACGGAGGAGGTCTTCGGGCCCGCCCTGCCGGTGCGGCGCATCAAGGACCTTGACGAGGGCCTGCGCCTGGCCAACGACTCGCCGTTCGGCCTCGGTTCGTCGATCTGGACCACCAGCATGGTGGCCGCGAATCGGGCGGTGCAGGAGATCGAGGCCGGATACACGTGGGTCAACGCGCTGCAGATCGCGCACGACGAGCTGCCCTTCGGCGGCACCAAGCAGTCAGGCTTCGGCAAGGAGCACGGGGTCGAGGCTTTCCTCCAGTACACGGAGGAGAAGTCGGTCGTCTACGGCGGAATGTGACGTAACCGCGCCCGGTAGTTAAAGGGCGTGAGGGTTGGTTTGATCGTGGTGGGAGTGATCGTTCTCCTGATTGGAGGCGTGTTCGCGGGCCAGGGCCTCGGCTACATCCCCGGCAGCGTGATGACCGGCGACATGAAGTGGTTCTGGATCGGCTCCGCGATGGTGATCGTCGGGCTGGCCCTGGGCGCGGGCGGCGCCCTCGCGCCTCGCGGCAATCAGTCGAGGGTCTGAATCTCCCCCCAGACCGACCACAGCGGCCGGCGAGGATTCGAGCAGACAAGGATCGGCGCTCCGTATTCCTCGTTGTGAATGCCTAGGTTGTTCGTGATCGTGCCGACCTCACGGCAGCTGCCGAAGTAGCGATCGCCGAACTCGACGCTGAAGCCCACCAGGACCACCGTGCTCGGATCCATGCGGGGCGGCGCCCAGTACCAGTAGGTGAGGTGCGGGCTGACGGCCGGAGGAAGACCTAAGGCCGGACCGTAGTAGTCGATCGCTCCAGCCTCGCCGTAGTTCTGCGCGAGGATCATCGCGCCCGATCGCTGCTCGGCAGGCAGCGAGGCGTAGGCCTCGGCCGTCGCTTGCGCGAGATCCGGCCACCCGATCATGTCGGCGTAGTCCTTGCGCGTCTGCCAGAGCTGCAGCGAAACCATCGACTCGACGGGTAGGACAGGCAGCCCGATCGGCAGCAGGATGACGATCAGCGCGACGGAACCGGCCGCGAACCCTGCGACGCGGGCATTGGAGCGCAGCCGTTGGTCGAGCCAGATGGCGCCCGCCGCGTAAAGCAGGGGATAGATCGGCGCGGGGTAGTACGCCTTGCCGCCGGTGGCGAAGAAGATGGCCTCGACGAGGACCGCCAGGTAAGCGAGCGCGGCGTATCGCGGGTCCCTGCGGAGAGCGACCGTGCCGGCGACCGCCGGCAGCAGAAACAACGGATTGAAAAGGAGGAGCTGCTGCAGCCAGTACGCGACGGGGCCGTCGGTGTGGCCGCGATGCGACAGCGTGTACTGGACGCTGATCCAGTCATGCGTTGCCTGCCACGCGAGGTTGGGCACGAAAAGGAGGATGGCAACCGCAAAACCCAGCCACGGCCATGGCGAGGCGAGGAGCGTCCGGCGACTGGAGATCAGCAGGGCGAGGAATATGGCGACCGGAAGGGCCGCGATGGTGAACTTCGTCTCGAGGCCGATACCGATCACCAGGCCCATCGCGAGCCACAGCCTCTGGTTGCCGGTGCGCAGCAACCGGGCGAGCACAACCAGCGCGATGGCCCAGACCAGCTCGTCGAAGGCGACCGTCTGGAACATGAGGTTGCCGCCGATGAGCAGTGGCGACAGCAACGCGGCGAAGGCGGCCCATGCCTGGCCGCGGGTCGTCGCCCCCAGCTCCCGGGCGATGAGCGCCGTCAGGACGATGATGCAGGCGCCTGCCAGGGCCGGCAGGAAGCGGAGGGCGACGAGGGAGCCTGGCACGATCGCCTGGTCCGCGGCGGCGAGGAGGGGGAGGAAGGGCGGGTAGTCGACGTAGCCGAAGCCGAGGTGGCGCGACGAGGCGAGGTAGTAGAGCTCGTCGCGGTGCCAGCCGTAGCGGTTGGCGACGGCGAGGGTGATCGCCAGCTTGACGGCGGCGAAGAGCGCGACCCAGCTCCAGGGGAACCGCGCGAGCACGGCGTGAGGTTACTGGCTAGCGGGCCTCCACACGCTTGCCCTCCCCGCTAGCGGGGAAGAGTCTTAGGCGGTGCGGCCGTTCAGGCGGTCCCAGTGGCCCTGGCACTCGACGCACCGGGTCGCGGCGGGCTGGTACCTGAGCCGAGCCTCCGGGATATGCCGGCCGCAGCCCTCGCAGATTCCGTAAGCGCCCTCGCGGAGCCGCTCGAGCGCCCGCTCGACCTGCTCCCGGTTCTGGTCCAGCAGGTGGACGAGGAGGTCGCTGGTTTCCCGGTCCGACAGCGCCTGGGCGAGGTCGGTCTCCTCCGGAATCCCTGTGATCACGCCGCCGACGACATCGTTCAGCGGCCGGTGGAGGCCCGCCTCCTCTCCGCACTGGGCGGCGAGGAGCTCGAGCCGCTTGCGGTCGGCTTCCAGCCTCTCCTCCGGGGCCTTCCCCGCGTTCTTCTGCTTTGCCATCTCAAAAACCCCCCTCCAAACTCAATACCGGCGCCGAACGAAGTTGGATTCCGAGAGCAGAACGCGTGCACTGATACGCGTACCCGCCCCCACAATTAGCCGCTATGCCGTCCCCGCCGCCCGACAGCCCCACCCTCGTGGGGCCGAAAATCCTGGCCGCGGCTGCACTTGTTTTCCTGCTGGTAGCCTGCCAGCCGGGCTCCCAGCCGCGAGCCGTGCCGAGCGTACCTCAGGTCGGCGCCGGTATCAAGTGCACGAGCGGCGACCACCCGTACTCGGACCCTCAGACCGGGTGGGGCTTCTGCTACCCCAGTACGTGGAGGTACACGGAGAAGTCCCAGGCCACCGACAGCCCCAGCGGAGTCGACCTTACGTTCGACATCACATGTCTGTCTAACTGCAAGCCGCCCTGCCCCACCGCGTCAGCGGACGGTCAGGCGGCGCAGTGCACGCCGGAGAGCGGCCTGTTCGGGTTCATGATCATCTCGACCTACGGCCGGGGCAGCTCCTCGAGCCTGTCGTCCTGGGTGACCTCGAACATGCCGCGTGCAGCGGCGGGAGACACGATCTCGTGGGGGAACGCCCTCGAGGCGGTGAAGCTGAAGGACGGCCGCCGGGTTGCGCTGACGCCGCACTTCGTCGTCGTGCTCGACCTGCACGACAGCCCGCTCGACCTGGAGGGCGAGATGTCCTCCAGGCTCAGCACCTGGAGGTTCACCTACTAGCAATCTCCCCAGAGGGGAGAGGGTGCTCTTGCCTTAGTTCGGGCGCCGGAACAGCGACTGCATCTTGATCGCCAGGCCCATGTCGCCCTTGATCTTCAGCTTGCCCTGCATGAACGCCGCCGTGCCGTCCAGCTGGCCCGTCATGATCTTCACCCAGTCGTGGGCATCGGCCAGGAGCGTCAGGTTGGCCGGCTCGCCCGGATCTCCCTTGCCCGACTCGGCCTTGCCGTCGTGGATCTTGACCCACCACTTGCCGCCTTCGTCACCGGTCAGGTCGAACTGGATGGTGGCCTTGGTGCTGCCGGCCTTTTCCGGGATCAGGTAGTTCGGCATCGCCTCCACGATCTGGTCGGGGGTCATCTGGACTTCGGACATCGAATCCTCCCTAACTTCGGTTTCAGTTTTTCAGTACGTTCGAGTACGGCGGCCTGCCCTCATCTTAGAACGCGGCTTCCCACGACAATGCCGGAGTGGACGTCGAGACCGCGCTCACCGAGGTGGCGTCGGATGTGTTCGAGCTCCGCCTGCCGATCCCGTTCGAAGATGGGCTCGTCAACGTCTTTCTGTTCAAAGACGGCGGGCATGCCGACCTGCTCGACTGCGGCATGAACTCAGAGGAGTCGGTGGACGCTATCCATCGCGCCGTGCGGCACGTCGGCGCGAGGAGGATCGGAAAGCTGGTCGTCACGCACATCCATCCGGACCACTACGGAGCGGCGGGAACTCTCGCGGGCCCGGGCCGCGCCGACCTCTACATGCACCGGCTCGAGGTTCCCCTCGTGCATCCGCGATACGTGGAGCTCGAGCAGCTCGTGGAGGAGGTGCGGCGCTACCTGCTGATCAACGGCTTGCCGGCCGAAGAGGCCGAGGTGCTCAGCAACTCGCAGCGCGCCCTGAGCCAGCTCGTCAAGCCGGCCGATCCAGCGGTGCAGCTGGACGGCGCCGAGATGATCGAGATGGGCCGGCACGCCCTGCGGGTCGAGTGGACGCCGGGCCACTCGCCAGGACACATCTGCCTGCACGAGAAGGCGGCGAGTCTTCTCTTCGCGGGCGACCACATCCTTCCTGAGCTCTCACCGAACATCGGGCTACATCCCCAGAGCACGCCGGATCCGCTGCATGACTATCTCGACGGCCTACGGCGCATGGCCGCCCTGCATCCCGACAAAGTTCTGCCCGCTCACGGCCGTCCGTTCACGAACGTGGCCGGCCGAGTCGACGCATTGGTGTCACACCACGCGCGGCGCTTCGAGCAGATTCTCGAGATCGTCGGGCGAGCACAGATGTCGGGCTGGGAGGTCGCGCTCGAGCTGTGGGGTCCTCGGGACAACCTCTATGAGAAGCGGCTCGCCCTGCAGGAGGGGCTGGCGCACCTCCAGGCGCTCGCTGTCGAGGGTCGCGTCGTCAAATCGGTCACGCCCGAGTCCGTGCTGTGGCGCGCGGCTTGAGACCAAGGGGAAGAATGTCGGCGGGATAACAGCCGACGCCCACGACGCCAGGGCCGGCGTGTGCGCCGACCACCGGGCCGAGCGGTTGGATCATCAACGTCTCGCAAACAGGCTCCAGCTCCGTCGCGACGCGCTCGGCGTCCGCTTCCGCGTCGGCGTGTCCCACGATGACGCAGAGTCCCTTGCCGCGATCGACCTCGCGTGTCAGCTCCACGACGCGGTTGAGCGCGCGATCGAAAGTGCGCACACGCTCGAGCGGCGTGACGAGGCCGTCGCGAATGCACAACACCGGTTTCACCTGCAGAACGGAGCCGAGCATCGCGCTTGCGCGGCCGATGCGTCCGCCCCGGCGGAGAAATTCCAGCGTGGCCACGGAGAAGTAGGTCTGCACTGCGTCGCGCATCGCGCTCGCGCGCTCGACGATCGTCTCGGCGCCGGCGCCCTGCGTCGCGATCTCCGAGGCGGCAAGCGTCAGCAGGCCGAGCGACATCGACACCAGCTGCGAGTCGATCACGTGCACGCGTCTGGGATCCGTCATCTCCGCGCCCTGGACTGCCGACGCATACGTGCCGCTCAGCTTTTCCGAGATGTGAATCGACACGACGTCGGAGTGATGCGCGAGGAGCTCGGTGAACGCCTCGGCGAACCGCCCCGCGGAGGGCTGCGACGTCGTCGGATGGGTCGTCGCGTGGGGCAGCTTGCGATAGAACTCTGACGGCCTGATGTCGACTCCATCCAGGAGAGATCGGCCTTCGAAGTTCAGGGTCAGCGGGACGACGGTGATCCCGCGCGTGCGCGCGAGCTGCGTCGGAAGGTCGGAAGTCGAGTCGGTGACGATCGCAACCCCGCGATCGGTCACTGAGGCAGCTCGTCCGGCTGTACGTCGGTCTCGCGCCGGTGGCCTCGGCGACGGAAGAGTCGTTCCTCCATTGGCTTGAGTGCAAAGAGCACGAGGCCGACCAGCACTGTCGTGAACACCGCGACTCCGAAATAGCCAAAACCCACCGCCATTCCAATCGATGCCGTGACCCAGATCGACGCCGCGGTGGTGAGGCCTCGGACCTCCTCGCCCTGGCGCAGGATGCTGCCGGCCCCCAGGAAGCCGACTCCCGTCACGATCTGGGCCGCGATTCGGGTGGGATCGACGCTTTTGGAAAACTCCGGGATCAGGCCGAGCGCCGTGAACATGCACGAGCCGACGCTGATGAGCGCCATGGTGCGCAGGCCGGCGGGATGGCCGCGAAACTCGCGCTCGGCGCCGAGGACGAGGCCCAGGGCGAGCGCGATGATGATGCGAAATGCGAGGTCGATCTCGCCGCTGATCGACGTGACTTTCAGCCCCGGCCGGGCCGCCCTCCGGGCCTGTCCTGAGTGCCGGGTTCATCCTTGGCACCCGGCTCATCGGGAAGCTCCGGGAGGTCCAGGCTGTTCACGAAGTCGCGAAAGACCGCCAGTCGCTCTTCGTCGACGACGGTCTCAGTCTTTTCCTTCTCGCCGTCGATCTCGTCTGCCTCGGGGATGATGCCGGCGGTGTCCATCACCTCGGTGGCGACAAAGATCGGACACTCCACGCGCACCGCGAGCGCGATGGCGTCGGAGGGCCTGGCGTCGAAGTCGAGATCGCGGCCGTTCTGCTTGACGTAGAGGCGCGCGTAGTAGACCTGGTCCGCGAGGCGCGTGACCACGATCCTCTTGACGCTGATGCCCAGATCGCTGAACGCGGTGGCCATCAGATCGTGAGTGAGCGGCCGGCCGAGCGTGTTGCCGGAGATCTTCGTGGCGATCGCCTGAGCCTCGAACGAGCCGATCCAGATCGGGAGGTAGCGGTCGGCTTCCTTTTCCTTGAGGATCACGAGATGCTGAGCCGTCGGCATGTGAATGCGGATGCTGTCGACGGACACCTCGATGAGGTTTTTCATCCTCGGGTCCATTCTAATCTCCGGTCCTCCAAGTCCCTCCTGGTTGAACGCGCGATCCCCCTGCCGGGTGTCGCTCCGGGCCTACGTAAACTTCGAACGTGGCGAAGGGAAGACGCGGGCGTCTGATCCTGATCGACGCCCACAGCCTCATCTACCGGGCGTTCTTCGCCCTGCCGCCGATGAGCACCTCGGACGGCCGCGTGACGAACGCCGTCTATGGCTTCACGTCGATGCTCGCGATCGTCCTGGCCTCGCGCCCCGAGTACGCGATCGCCGCGTTCGACCTCGGCAAGCCGACCTTCCGGTCGCAGGAGTACGAGGAGTACAAGGCCGGGCGCCGCGCCATGCCCGACGACCTTCGGCCGCAGGTGGAGATGGTGCGCGAGGTGCTCGGGGCGTTCTCGATCCCCATCTACGGCGTCGAGGGATTCGAGGCCGACGACGTGATCGGGACGCTGGCCCGGATCGCGGACGAACGCGGTCACTCCGTCACGATCGTGTCCGGCGACCTGGATTGCCTCCAGCTGGTGACCGAGTCGGTCGAGGCCCTCGTTCCTCGGCGCGGCATCACCGACACGTTCGTGTACGGACCGGACCAGGTCCGCCAGCGGTACGGATTCGAGCCGCCGCAGCTCGTCGACTTCAAGGCCCTGCGCGGCGACACCTCCGACAACATCCCCGGTGTGCCCGGCGTGGGCGACAAGACGGCGGCCAAGCTCGTCCAGGACTACGGCACGGTGGACGCGCTGCTGGAGAGGATCGGCGAGCTGCCCGAAGGGCGGCTCAAGGCGTCGCTCAGCTCGCACGCCGACAAGGTCCGGCTGGGCAAGCGCATGGTGACGATCGTCAAGGACGTCCCGATCGAGCTCGAGCTGGAGAAGGCGCGGTGGACGCGATATGACTACGACCGCGCGCGGCGCGTCTTCGACCACCTCGAGTTCCGTCAGCTCCTCAGCCGGTTTCCTCCGCCCGACCAGGTGCCCGTGCAGCCGAGCCTTACGTTCGAGCCCGCGCCCGGCCCCGCCGGTCTGGAGATCGTGACCGATCCGACGGAGGCGGCAAGCATGCTGAACGGATCGCCCGACGTCGGCGTCTTCGCGTTCACGGAGGGCGCTGGTCGCGGCGCGCGGATCTCCGGCCTGGGGGTGTCGAGCGGCGGCAAGACCTTCTACGTCACCCATCCGGAGGCGATGGACGCCGTGGCCAGCACGCTCTCCGGCCGGCCGATATCCGGCCACGATGCCAAGGAGACCGAGCTCGCGCTGCGGTCGCTCGGAGGCGGCCGGCGCGAGTGGGCCTTCAGCACGTACCTGGCTGCCTACCTCCTTGGCGCGGGGTCACGCGACCCCCGGCTCGAGGACCTGGCGCGCGAGTTCCTCGGGGTCGAGCTGACCGCCGTCGAGCAGCTGCTCGGAACCGGCCGCGCCGCTCGCAAGCCGTCGGCCGTCGCTGACGAAGAGGCGGCGGAGTTTGCCGCCCGCCGCGCCGAGGCCGTGCTCAACCTGCGGCCGCGACTGGAGGCTGAGATGCGCAACCTCGGCGTCGACTACCTCTTCCACGAGATCGAGCTCCCGCTTGCGGGCGTGCTCGCCGATATGGAGTCGGAGGGAGTCGCGATCGACGTCCCCTACCTGAAGCAGATGCAGGACGAGCTGGGGGCGCAGCTCACGGCGATCGAGTCGGAGGTGGAGCAGGTTGCGGGCCAGAAGTTCAACCTCAACGCTCCGCAGCAGCTTGCCAAGGTCTTGTTCGAAGACCTGCGGCTGCCGGTGGGCAAGCGGACCAAGACGGGCTACTCGACCGACGCGGACACCCTGGAGGCGCTGCGGGAGAAGCATCCGATCATCGGCCTGATCCTTGAGCACCGCCAGCTCTCGAAGTTGAAGTCGACGTACGTCGACGCCCTGCCCCAGCTGGTCGACCCGTTGAGCGGCCGCGTGCACACCTCATTCGGCCAGGCGAGCACGGCGACCGGCCGCCTCGCGTCGTCGAACCCGAACCTCATGAACATCCCGATCCGCACCGAGCTGGGCCAGCGCATCCGCCGCGCGTTCAAGGCCGGGCGGCCCGACCACGTCATGGTTTCCGCCGATTACTCGCAGATCGAGCTGCGCATCGCGGCGCACCTGAGCGGCGATCCCATGCTGCTTGGGGCGTTCGAGGCCGGCCAGGACATCCACACCGCGACGGCGGCGGCCGTCTTCAAGATCCCGATCGAAACGGTCGATCCCAACCAGCGGCGCCTCGCGAAGGTGGCGAACTTCGGCTCGATCTACGGCCAGGGCGAGTACGGGCTGTCGCAGCAGCTCGGCATCACGGGCGACGTCGCGCGAGAGTTTCTCGGCCAGTACTGGTCCACCTACGCAAGGCTGCGTGAGTATCTCGACGACGTGCGCCGCAAGGCACGTGAGGAGGGCTTCGTCGTCAGTGCCACCGGCCGCAGGCGCGCCATCCCCGACCTGCGCTCGCCGAACTTCCAGCTGCGCGGCGCGGCCGAGCGCATGGCCATCAACTTTCCGATGCAGTCACTGGCCGCCGACATCATCAAGATCGCGATGGTCAGGCTGCATCTCGAGATCGAGGCCGATCAGATCGAGGGCCGCATGCTGCTCCAGGTGCACGACGAGCTGCTCTTCGAGGTCCCGCGCGGCGAGCTGGACCAGTTCGCGGAAAAGGTGCCGCGGATCATGACGGGCGCGTATGAGCTCGAGACGGGGATCGAGGTCGAGATGAAGGCCGGCCCTAACTGGGCCGACATGACGAAGCTCGCGGTCGTCCGCGCGTAGATGCCCGAGCTGCCCGAAGTCGAGACGATCGCCGCGGACCTGCGGCCGCACCTGGTCGGCCGCACCATCGTGCGCTGCGAGCTCGCGTTCCCGACGATCGTCCGCCATCCCGAACCTGAAGAGTTCATCGACGCGGTGGTGGGGCTGCGCATCGATTCGGTGGGCCGGCGGGGGAAGTACATCCTCATCCACCTCAGCCACAACCTGATGCTGGTCGTGCACCTCGGCATGACGGGCCAGCTGAGGCTCGTCGACGAGGCGGCACCGCTGGAGAAGCACACGCATGCCGTCTTTTTTCTCGATGGCGGCCATGAGCTGCGCTACCGCGATCCGCGACGATTCGGGCGGCTCCTGCTGGGTACTGAGAGCGGCCTGGTCGATTCGAAGAAGATGCCGCGACTCGGCCCGGAACCGATCGACCCCGCCTTTGCGCCCGACGAGCTCTACCGCCGGCTGCGCAAGCGCCGCACCGCGCTGAAGGCGTTCTTGCTCGACCAGGAGGCGATCGCCGGCGTCGGCAACATCTACGCCGACGAATCTCTGCACCGCGCGCGCCTACGGCCTGACCGCATCGCCGGAACCATCAGCAGAAGATCCGCGCAGCGCCTGCACGAGTCGCTTCGCGAGTCGCTGCGCGCCGCGATCGCGAATCGCGGCAGCTCCGTCGACACGTACCGCGACGCGTGGGGAGAGATCGGCCGCCAGCAGGAAAAGCTTCTCGTCTACGGACGCGCTGGCGAGCCGTGCTTCACGTGCGGCCGCCCGCTGAGGGCGATCCGCATCGCCGGCCGCACCACCGTTTTCTGCACTCGTTGCCAGCGTTAGCGCTGCTGCCGCGCCTCGCCGCCACGGCCGTCCTCGGCATCGCTTTCGTCGCGTTTACGATCGCGATCACCGCCGGCGCGTTCGACAGCCTCGACCACCAGGTGGCGGAGGCGATGCACTCGCTGTGGCAGCCATCCCTGCACCGGATCTTTCAGGTGATCGCTGAGCTCGGTGGGATCGAGCTCACGACGATCCTCATGGTCGGGCTCGCGTTCTACCTGTGGCAGCAGGGCTTTGGCACCGACGCGCTGGCGGTCCTGGCCTTCTTCGCGGCAGAGGGCTTCGAGATCTTCTACCGCTTCAACCTCCACCACCCCGGCCCGCCGCGATCGCTCGCGCAGCCGGATGGTCCGAGCGTGAGCCAGCTGTTCGGCGGCAGCCTTGCCGGCAACAGCTTTCCGAGCGGTCACATGATGCGGACGGTCATCGTGTACGGCCTGCTCGCATTCGTCGTGCGGCGCCTGTCGCCGTCAACGCCACTGCGCGCTCTTGCGGTGCCGGCTGCGATCGTGATCATCATCCTGATGGCGTTCGACCGCCTCTACCTCGACGTGCATTGGGAATCGGACGTCATCGGAGGCTTGCTCCTCGGCGCCATCGCGTTGCTCGCGGCGACGGTGTGGCTCGATCGTCCTCGAACAGACCAGAATTAAGGCGGGCATGGGGGAGAAGGCGGTACTGATCCTGGTCACCACGGGTGGCCGCGACGACGCTGAAAAGATCGGTGAGGGGCTCGTCGTCGAGCACCTTGCCGCATGCTGCAACGTCATCCCCACGGTCGCGTCCTTCTATTACTGGGACGGCCAGCTGCAGCGCACGCACGAGGCGCTGCTCCTGGTCAAGACGCTGGAATCGAAGGCCGGCGCCGTCGAAGAGTACGTACGCGCGCACCATGGCTACGACATTCCGGAGATCCTGCAAGTCCCGATCGAGAGAGGCTCGTCCGCCTACCTCGATTGGCTGGAAAGGCAAGTAGCCAAACCGGGCCGTTAGTCGTTTACTCAACACTTAGACTGCGGGGAAAGGAGGGGCTGGGTTGGCTACTGCCGTCAGGGATCCCACTGAGCCGAGCGGCTCCAAGCGGCGCCGCAGGCGGGCGCGCCGCGACGCCAGGGCGGCCGTCGCCCAGAACGGCGCAGGCGCGGCTCTCGAGCTCCAGGCGCCGGTCCTGACCGCGGCGGTCGAGGCCGCCGAGCCGGTCGTGGCGATCGAGCCCGAGCCGGCCCCCGCGATCCAGCCCGAGCCGGTTCCGGCGATCCAGCCCGAGCCACAGGCGGCGATCGAGCCCGAGCCGCAGGCCGTGGACGAGTTCCGGGACCTGCTCGGCCAGGCGGTCGGTCTTCGCCTCGATTCGGTGTCGCGCGAGTTCGGCGGCCGCCACGAGATGCACGTGGCCGCGCTGCGCAACGTCACGCTCGACGTCGGACCGTGCGAATTCGTCGCCATCGTGGGCCCTTCGGGCTGCGGCAAGAGCACCCTGCTGTCCCTGATGGGCGGGCTCGATCGCCCGACCACAGGCCACGTCTACGGCGCCGGCCTGCCCCTGGGCGAGCTGTCCGACCGCGACCTATCCGACTACCGGCTGCAGCGCGTCAGCACGATCTTCCAGACCTTCAACCTCATCCACTCGATGACCGCCGAGGACAACGTGGCGCTCCCGCTGACCCTGGCCGGCGTGGAGCTAGAGGAGCGGCGCAAGCGCGCGCGGCACCTCCTGGCCCTGGTCGGACTCGAGAACCGCGCCCGGACGCGAGCGGGACGCCTCTCGGGTGGCGAGCAGCAGAAGGTCGCGGTGGCCCGGGCGCTGGCCAACCGGCCTGGCCTGATCCTCGCCGACGAGCCGACCGGAAGCCTCGACTCGGCGGCGGGGGAGTCGGTGCTTGCGCTGCTCGACGACCTCAACCGGCGCGGCGCCACCGTCGTCCTGGTGACGCATGACCCCGAGGTCGCGCGGCACGCCCGGCGGGTGGTCCGCATGATCGACGGCCGCGCGATCGAGCTCGAGTCGGGCAAGGCGACGGTGCGGAGCCAGGAGCCGGTCGACCCGCCGGCTCGCATGCACTGGAAGGACACGTTGAAGGTGGGGCTCGGCAGCGCCGGCCGCCGCCCGCTCCGCACGGCCCTGACGACCCTGGGCGTGGCGATCGGCATCGCGGCCTTGAGCCTGATCGGTGCCCTCGCCGGCGGTCTCCAGCAGGCGCTGGACGCGCCCGCGCTCGCGACGAGCCAGGTCCACCAGGTGGCGGTCTATCCGGTCGCGGACGCCAGGACGCCGGCCTTCGACGCGGCCACCCTCGCCACGCTCGCGCGGCTGTCCCACGTGCGCGCCGCGTGGGGCCAGGTCGGCATGACCGGTAGCTTCACCGCGTCGGGCGGGTCGCAGCTGGGGACCACCAACAAGGGCGCGCAGGCGCCGGGACAGCTGGTCTCGCTGCCGCCCCTGGCCTCCTCGAGCAACCTCCCGGCGCTTTCCGCGGGGCGGCTGCCCAGTTCGGACCTGTCCACCGAGGTCCTGCTGACGGACAGCGAGGCGGTCGCGCTGGGCTTCCGGTCGCCGCCCGGTGCGGTCGGGACCCAGGTCAAGTTCTCAGCCACGTCCGGGGCGCTGGTGCCGTCCTCGACCACGAACCAGGTCACGCAGCCGGTGTCCATGACCTTCCTGGTGGTTGGCATCGTGTCGACCGACTACATGCCCGCCGGCGCGCCCGGCGCGCTCGCGCCGAACGGCGTGATGCGGGCTTACTGGACGACGCTCGCGGGGCCCAACAACTGGAAGGGCGGTGAGTATTCGAGCATCACGCTGCTCGCCGATTCCGGGCTCGCGGTGACCAGGGTGCGCGAGAACGTGCGGGCGCTTGGGTTCCAGACTCAGACGTTCGGCGACCAGTTCCGCAACTTCGAGGAGCTGCTCGGAAAGCTGCGCGTCGCTCTGCTCGGGCTCGCCATCGTGGCGCTGCTGCTCGCGTGTCTTGGCATCGCCAACACGATGTACACCGCGGTGCTCGAGCGCACGAAGGAGATCGGCGTCCTCAAGGCCCTCGGCGCGAGGTCTCGCGACGTGCTGCTGCTGTTCCTCGCCGAGGCCACAGGCATCGGGCTGGCGGGAGGCCTTGTGGGCGCAGTGGTCGCGGTGGGTCTGGCGCGGCTGGGCAACGCGGCGGTCGACCGGTTGATCCAGTCGGTGACCAGCGCCGGATTCGACGTGTTTCGCACCGACTTCCTGGTCGTGGTTGTCGCCGTGATCATCGCCGTCGTGCTGAGCACCGTGAGCGGCCTGCTGCCCGCGCTGCGGGCGGCGCGCCAGGATCCCTCCCGCGCCCTTCGCTACGAATAGGTGAGGGTTTCGACCTATCCGCTGGTCGACCCGGACGTGGCGGCCGGGATCGTGCTCGAACACACTCCCGTCCTCGGTAGTGAGAGCGTGGCGCTGGCCGACAGCTTCGGTCGGGTCCTGGCCGAGGACCTGGTCGCCGAGGCACCGCTGCCGTCGTTTCCGTCCAGCGCGGTCGACGGCTACGCGGTGCGCGCTGCCGACGCCGGCAAGTCGCTGCGGGTGCTCGGGGAATCGGCCGCGGGCCGGCCCTTCGACGGCGCCGTCCCTCCCGGCACCGCTGCCCGAATCCTTACGGGCGGAGCGGTCCCTGACGGCGCCGATTGCGTCGTGATGGTGGAAGACGTGCAGGTCGCAGGCGAGACGGTCACGGTGCCGTCGGGGCTCAGGGCAGGGACGAACTTTCACAAGGTCGGAGACGATCTGAAGGTCGGCGACCCGGTTCTCGCCGCGGGCACGCAGCTAGGCGCGGCCGAGATCGGTATCGCCGCCGCCACGGGTCGGGCGCGCCTACGCGTGGGGCGGCGGCCGCGGGTGGCGTTGATGTCGACGGGCGACGAGCTCGTCGAGGTGGGCGAGGCGCCGCGGCCCGGCCAGATTCCTGATTCGAATCGCTGGGCGCTGCTGGCCGCGTTGCGCGAGACCGGGGCCGACGTACGGCTGCTCGGGATCGCGCCCGACCAGCCCGACCCTTTGCGAGCCCTCGTGGTCGAGGCGCTGCAGAACGCCGATGCACTGGTGACGTCAGGTGGGGTGTCGGTGGGGACGCATGACCTGGTCAAGCCGCTGCTGGAGTCTCTCGGCGACGTGCACGTGGGGAGAGTCAAGCTCAAGCCGGGCAAACCGTTCACCTTCGCGACTCTCGCTTCCCCGCTCAGCGGGGAAGGTGGCCCGCCACGAAGTGGCCGGCCGGATGGGGAGGTGAAGCTTGCATTTGGGCTGCCCGGATTTCCGGTCTCGTCGCTCGTGACGTTCGAGGTGTTCGTGCGCCCCGCCCTCCGCAAGATGCAGGGTTTCGTCCAGCTGCGCCGGCCGACGCTGCCCGTGCGCCTGGGCTACGACGCCCGGCCGACCGCCGAGCGCACGGAGTACCAGCGGGTGACGCTGCATCGCGAGGGGGAAGAGCTGGTCGCGGAGACGACCGGCTCACAGTCATCGTCACGGTTGATGTCGCTGGCCGGGGCGCACGCGCTGGTGCGCGTCCCGGCCGGCGATCAGACGCTTAAGAAGGGGACGGTGGTCGAGGCGATGATCCTGGCGCTGCCCTGACGCTCGGTTAGTCCGGACTATCCGGGATTTGGCGAATCCGGATGTTCGGATAGTCCGGACTATCTGGTTCGCTCCGACGAACGTTTGTGCGCCTTAGAATTAGGCTTCACCGATGCCCACCAGCTTTCGTGTCGACGCACCCTTCAAGCCGGCCGGGGACCAGCCGCAGGCCATCGCCGAGCTGGTCGAAGGCGTCCAGTCCGGCCTGACTCAGCAGGTCCTGGCGGGCGTCACCGGGAGCGGCAAGACCAACGTGATGGCGTGGGTGGTCGAGCAGCTGCAGCGCCCGGTGCTCGTGCTGAGCCCCAACAAGACGCTCGCCGCTCAGCTCTGCGCAGAGTTCCGCAGGCTGCTCCCGAACAACGCGGTCGAGTACTTCGTGAGCTACTACGACTACTACCAGCCAGAGGCTTACATCGCGCGCACCGACACTTACATCGAGAAAGACTCGAGCCGCAACGACGACATCGACCGGATGCGCCACTCGACGACGCAGGCGCTGCTGACGCGGCGCGACGTGCTGGTGGTCGCGAGCGTCAGCTGCATCTACGGCATCGGCTCGGTCGAGGACTACATGGGCGAGTCGCTGAAGGTCGAGCAGGGCCAGTCGATTCGCCGCGAGGTGTTTCTGCGCAAGCTGACCGAGATGCTCTACGAGCGCAACGACTACGACCTGGCGCGACTGCGCTTCCGGGTGCGCGGCGACGTGGTCGACCTTGTGCCGGCCAACGAGGAGAAGGTCTATCGGGTCGAGTTCTTCGGTGACGAGGTCGAGCGCATCCAGGAGCTCGACGCGGTGACCGGCGAGATCCTTGGGACACGCCATCAGTTCACGGTGTTCCCTGCCTCGCACTACGTCACGCCGGCGGACAAGCTCCGCATCGCGATGGCGGACATCGAAGTCGAGCTCGAGGAGCGATGCAAGTGGTTCGAGGACCACGGACGCCTGCTCGAGGCCCAGCGCCTCCGCCAGCGCACGAACTTCGACCTCGAGATGCTGCGCGAGACCGGCACCTGCGCCGGGATCGAGAACTACTCGCTGCACCTGACCCGGCGCAAGCCGGGCGATGCTCCGTACACGTTGATGGACTTCCTGCCCGACGACACGCTGATCTTCGTCGACGAGTCTCACGTCGCCGTGCCGCAGATCGGCGGCATGCTCGGCGGCGATCGCTCGCGCAAGGCGGCGCTGGTCGAGTACGGCTTCCGCCTGCCGAGCGCTTTCGACAACCGGCCGCTCAGCTTCGAGGAATGGGAGGAGCGCGCGAGCAACGTGATCTACGTCTCGGCCACGCCGGGAACCTATGAGACGCGACGTTCGCAGCGCACGGCTGAGATGGTGGTGCGCCCGACGGGTCTGGTCGATCCGACGGTCGAGGTCCGGCCGACCGAGGGCCAGATCGACGACCTGCTCGCCGAGGTCAAGAGGCGCGCCGAGCTGGGCCAGCGCTCTCTCGTGACGACGCTGACGAAGAGGTTTGCGGAAGACCTCGCCGATTACCTGCGCGAGTACGGCGTGAAGGTGCGCTACCTGCACTCCGAGCTGGACGCGATGCAGCGGATCGAGGTCCTGACCGCACTGCGCACGGGCGACGTCGACGTGGTGGTCGGCATCAACCTGCTCCGCGAGGGGCTTGATCTCCCAGAGGTTGCATTCATCGGAATCCTGGACGCTGACAAGGAGGGCTACCTGCGCGCGTACAGGTCCTTCATCCAGATCATCGGCCGGGCGGCGCGGAACGTCGAGGGCCACGTGGTCATGTATGCAGACTCGATCACGGACTCCATGCGCCAGGCTCTAGACGAGACGGAGCGGCGGCGCAACAAGCAGATCGCTTACAACGCCGAGCACGGCATCACGCCGGAGTCGGTGAAGAAGGCGATCTACGCGCTGGAGATCAACGAGAACGACATCCAGGCCGACGCGGTCGAGATCCTGGCGGGGGCGGGTGTGCCACGCGAAGACCTGCTCGCGATCGTGCGCGACCTCGAGAAGGAGATGCGCCGGCTCTCCAAGGAGCTGCAGTTCGAGGACGCCGCTCGCGTCCGGGACAAGATCATCGCGCTGCGCAGGCGCCTTTCAGGCGAAGACGTGGCGAAGGGCGAGGACGACGCCGACGTCGCGATGGCGATCGCCGCGGCTCCAAAGCAGAGGACGACCGTCCGGAACTGGAGAAAGACGCGACGCGGTCCTTAGCCTTCGACGATGCTCTTCATCAGCGAGAGGACGCGCCTGCGCGAGCCGCGGAGCACCGGAAGGTTGGCGAGCCCGACCAGCTTCACGATGAGGTCGGTGGTCTCGTCGATCACCTCGAGCGTCCGCAGCCGGCCAGGCGACCGGTCGAAGATCCAGAAGTAGAGGATCCCCATCTGATACAGCCACAGCGTGAGCGGCAGCATCTCGGCGATGTCGTCCGGGATTCTGGCGTCGGACCCGCGCACGACCTCCGCGTAGAGGGCCACCACCTCGTCGCGCAGCGGCCTGGAGGCGGCCCCGAATGGGTTGAGCGGGCTGGAGGGGTTCGCGACGGTGCTGAAGATCGAGCCCGCGACGGCGTGGAACGGCTCGCACGTGACGATCACCGCCCGCAGCGTGCCGCGCAGGCGCGCGGCGAGGTCTCGCTCCCGGGTCAGCAGCGGCGCGATGGCGGCCGCGTGCAGCTCATGCGTGTGCCGGTAGAACTCCAGCACGAGGTGCTCCTTGGAAGGGAAGTAGTGGTACGACCCACCGAGCGACACCCCGGCGCGCTCGGCGATGGCTCGCATCGTGGTCGCCTCGTAGCCGCGCTCCTGGAACAGGTCGAGGGCGGCCTGGAGAATGACCGCCCTCGAGGTCTCGCCGCGCCTGGTTTTGGGGCTCGCGATCGCCAAGACCTAGGCTCCGGGCGCGGGCTGGTAGGGGTTGTAGTTCGGCGGGAGCACGACCTTCTGGCGCAGAGGCCTGCGGATCATGTGGAAGACGAACAGGTTGAAGAAGTGCATGCCGCCCAGGACGAGGAGCGCGACGCCCAGGCGGGTCGCTGTCTCCTGGACCATGTCCGCCACCGACCCCGGGGTGCCGCCGGAGTTGATGAGCAGGGCGACGGCCCCGAAGTTGATGAGGTAGAAGCCCACGACGAGGAGGTGGTTCACCGAGTCTGCGAGCCCTTCCTCCTTGAAGACGGACACCAGGAAGGCACGGCCCCGGCGGTACAGGGTCCGGCCGACCCAGACCGTGACGGCGGCGCTGGCCCCGATGTAGATCAGGTAGTCGAGAAGCCGAAGATCCATCGTTATCACCCCAGTTCAAACGGCCTACGGATTAACTTGAACATGTTCAATTCAGAGCCTAATTGAGCCGAATCTGAATGTCAAGAGAAAACGAACATGTTCAAGGAAGGATGCTCCCCACTCGCGCGGAGCTGTCGGGCAAGCCGACTGAGGGGCTCGCCAGCGGAGTCCGCAATGCGGCGCGGGCCAGAGCCCTCATGGAGGCACAACCGCAGGGGTGGATGGAGAGGCTGGGCGCGTGGATCGCCGAGGCCGAACCGGGTCGGGTGGTGCTCGAGCTGATCGCCGGGCCCGAGCACCGGCATGGCGGCGGGGTGGTGCAGGGGGGCGTGATCACCCAGATCGCCGACGCCGCCATGGGCATGTCGCTCGCGACGCTGCAGCCGGACGGCATGTGGAACACGACGATCGAGCTCAAGATCAACTTCCTCCGGCCGGTCGTCGAAGGCCGGCTGCGCGCGGTGGGACGGGTGATCGAGATGCGCCAGACGCTGCTGTTCAGCGAGGCCGACGTCCTCGACGACCGGGAGCGTCTGGTGGCGCGCGCGTCCTCGACCTGCATGCCCGTGCCGGAGGGCGAGGGCCGTGAGTAAACAAGCTCGAATCCCCCCACCCGGGTCGCTTCGCGAGCCGATCTCCCCAGCAAGTGGGGAGGTAAAAACCTCGCCGGCGTGGCGCTGGCTCGGCATCAACCTCGTGGACACTGGAGAGGGAAGCGCGACCGTCGAGATGACGCCTACCGAGGACATGGCCAACCACAGCGGTTTCGTCCACGGTGGCATGATCACTGCGCTGGCCGACTCGGCGATGGGGCGCAGCCTGCGCACGCTCAAGCCTGGGGTCGCGCGGGCGATGAGCTTCGACCTCAAGCTGAGCTTCATCTCGGCCGCGAAGGTCGGCGAGGCGCTGCGGGCGACTGGGCGCGTGATCCACTCCGGGCGGCGCACCGCCATGACCGAATGCAGGGTCGAGGGGCCGGGCGGCCGCCTGGTCGCGACCGCCAGCGGGACGTTTGCAGTTACGAGAGAAAAGGAATAACCGAAGGTTCTGAGTGAGACTCTGATGCCGACTGACCAGATCACGATCCGCGGGGCGCGCGAGCACAACCTGAAAAACGTCACCCTGTCCATCCCGAGGGACAAGCTCGTCGTCTTCACCGGCCTCTCGGGCTCCGGCAAGTCGTCGCTCGCCTTCGACACGATCTACGCGGAGGGGCAGCGCCGCTATGTCGAGTCGCTGTCGGCATATGCCCGGCAGTTCCTGGGCCAGATGGAAAAGCCGGACGTCGACATCATCGAGGGCCTGTCACCGGCGATCTCGATCGACCAGAAGGGCACGTCGAAGAACCCGAGGTCGACCGTCGGGACGGTCACCGAGGTGTACGACTTCCTGCGGTTGCTGTACGCGAGGGTCGGGCACCCGCACTGCCCGAACGGGCACGAGGTGCGACGCCAGACCGTCGACCAGATGGCGGACCAGGTGGAGAAGCTGCCCAGGGGGACGCGCGTGATGGTGCTCGGCCCGGTCGTCAAAGGCCGGAAGGGCGAGTACCGGTCGCTCCTCGAGGACGTGCGGAAGTCGGGTTTCGTGCGCGTGCGAGTCGACGGAAGCCTGTACGAGATCGGTGAGTCCATCCCCATGGACAAGAACAAGAAGCACGACGTCGAAGTCGTGGTCGACCGCATCGTGATCGGGCCGGACCAGCGCACGCGGCTGGTCGAGTCGCTCGAGACCGCGACCAGGATGGGCAACGGGTCGGTGATCATCGCGCCCGCAGACGGTGGAGCGGAGATCCCCATGTCGCAGGACTTCATGTGTCCGATCGACGGCCTCAGCGTCCCCGAGCCGGAGCCTCGCAACTTCTCGTTCAACAACCCCCATGGCGCGTGCCCCGTCTGCACCGGCCTCGGTTCGCAGCTCGTGGTCGACGGCGACCTGGTGGTGCCCGACCCGTCGTTGTCGCTGCGCGAGGGGGCAATCGCGGCGTGGAGCAGGTCGCAGTTCTTCTACCCCGAGCTCCTGGAGTCTGTGAGCAAGTACTTCGGCATCGACATGGACAAGCCATGGTCGAAGCTCGCGAAGCAGCAGCGCGACGTGCTGCTCAACGGCACGGGCGACAAGAAGATCCGTTTCGGCTACAAGAACCAGTACGGGCACTCGCGCTGGTACGAGGCGCCGTTCGAGGGCGTGATCGCCAACCTGCAGCGCCGCTACGAGGAGACGCAGTCCGAATACCTGAAGGCCGAGCTGGAGCGATACATGTCGGACAAGCCGTGTCCCGCATGCAAGGGGCGGCGGCTGAAGCCGGAGTCGCTGGCGGTCACGGTCGCGGACCGCAACATCGCCGATGTGTCTGAGCTGTCCATCAGCGCGTCGATCGCGTTCTTCGACGGTCTCGACCTGACCGAGCGCGAGCAGCTCATCGCGCGTCAGATCCTCAAGGAGATCCGCGAGCGGCTGCAGTTCATGATCGACGTCGGCCTCGACTACCTGACGATCAACCGCGCGGCGAACACCCTGAGTGGAGGCGAGTCGCAGCGCATCCGGCTCGCGACCCAGATCGGATCGAAGCTGATGGGCGTGCTGTACATCCTCGACGAACCGTCGATCGGCCTACACCAACGGGACAACAAGAGGTTGATCAACACGTTGATCAGCCTGCGCGACCTCGGCAACACGCTGATCGTGGTCGAGCACGACGAGGAGACGATCCGCTCGGCCGACTTCATGGTCGACATCGGGCCGGCGGCAGGCGAGCACGGGGGCGAGATCGTCGCGATTGGACCGGTCGACGAGGTGCTGCGCAACCCGAAGTCGATCACCGCGGCTTACCTGCGGGGTGACCGGATGATCCCGGTGCCGGCGCAGCGCAGGAAGGGCAACGGGAAAAAGCTCGTCGTGCGCGGCGCGTGCGCCAACAACCTGAAGGACATCGACGTCACCTTTCCGTTGGGCACGTTCGTGGCGGTGTCTGGGGTCAGCGGCTCGGGCAAGTCGTCGCTGATCACCGACATCTTGAGCCGCAAGGTCGCGCAGCACTTCTACCGCGCGAAGGAAAGGCCGGGGCCGCACGATGCCGTGGAAGGGCTGGAAAGCCTCGACAAGGCGATCGATATCGATCAGTCGCCGATCGGCCGCACTCCGAGGAGCAACCCCGCGACGTACACCGGGATGTTCACGCACATCCGCGACCTGTTCGCGAGCATGCCCGAGGCGAAGATGCGTGGCTACAAGGCAGGGCGTTTCAGCTTCAACGTGAAAGGGGGCCGGTGCGAGAACTGCCAGGGCGACGGGATCATCCAGATCGAGATGCAGTTCCTGCCCGACGTGTACGTGCCGTGCGAGGTCTGCAACGGGACGCGATACTCGCGCGAGGTGCAGGAGGTGAAGTTTCGCGGCCACTCCATCTCCGAGGTGCTCGAGATGACGGTCGACGAAGCGCTTGACGTGTTCGAAAACGTGCCCCCGATCAAGACCAAGCTGCGCACGCTGCACGACGTCGGTCTCGGCTACATCCGGCTCGGGCAGCCTGCGACCCAGCTTTCTGGTGGCGAGGCGCAGAGGGTGAAGCTGTCTTCTGAGCTTTCGCGTCGCGACACGGGCCGGACGCTGTACCTGCTGGACGAGCCGACGACCGGCCTGCACTACGTAGATGTGGAGCGGCTGCTGGCGGTCCTGCACCGGCTGGTCGATCACGGCAACACGGTGGTCGTGATCGAGCACAACCTGGACGTGCTCAAGACGGCGGACTGGCTGATCGACCTCGGCCCGGAGGGCGGAGACAAAGGCGGTTACGTGATCGCCGAGGGAACGCCCGAGCAGCTGGCTGCCAATCGCGATTCGGCGACCGGCCAGTTCCTGCGAGGACCGCTCGCGAAAGCGCGGCGGAGCTCGGCGTCGGCCAACGGCGCCGGCCGAGCCCGGCGCTCGCGCGTCGCAGTCGGCTGAGTCAACCGCCGCCGGCGCAGACCGAGCTCAGCTACTCCGCACTCCTGCGCGTCCGCGGGTTCCCCGGCCTGGTCCTAAGCCAGTTTCTGGGTCGAATCGCGGGCCAGATGCTGCGGGTGAGCCTCATCCTCTTCGTGCTGTCCCGCTATCACTCGCCGCAACTGGCGGGGGCGGCGACCTTCCTGCTGCTGTTCCCCGGTCTGCTCGTCTCGCCCATCGCCGGCGCGCTTCTCGACCGTCACGGCCGCACCCGGCTGATCAGCCTCGACTACCTGATCGCCGCGGCCGCACTTGCCTCGATCGCGGGGCTGTCCGCCCGCCACGCGCTTCCGGCGCCGGTGCTCCTGGCCATCTGCGGCGTCGCCTCGCTGACCGGTCCGCTGAGCTGGGCCGGCCTACGGTCGATGTTTCCGTCCGTCGTCCCCGGCCACCTCTGGGAGCGGGCGAACGCGCTCGACACCAGTAGTGACGTGCTGGCCACCGTGGTCGGGGCACCGATCGGCGGGCTCATCGTCGCCGTCGCGGGCGGTGAATGGGCGCTCGCCGCCTCGGCCGTGCTCTTCGCGTTGGCGGGCGTGGCAATGCTGCGTGTCCGAGATCCCGCCGCGAAGACCCGGGGCGGAGGAATCGTGGCGGACGCCTGGTCGGGGCTTGTCTATGTGCTGCGGAGCCGGTCGCTGGTCGGCCTCGCGCTGACGTTTTTCGCCTTCACCGCCGGTTGGGGCTCCCTTGTCATTGCTATCCCCGTGCTGGTGCTTGGTCGCCTGCACGAGGGCCCGGCGGCGGTCGGGTTCGTATGGGGCGGGGTCGGCGCAGCGGCCCTCGTCTCGACGCTGATCGTGGGGCGCATCCGGACCGGCGGACGGGAAAGGCAATTGATGGCGGGATCAATCGTCGCGATGTCAGTCGCGATGGCCTTCCTACCCGGAGCCTCGTCGATCGCGGTGGTGGCAGCGGCCCTGATCGCCGTCGGGCTGGTAGAGACGCCCTTCGACATCGCCTTTCTCACCCTGCGCCAGCGCAGGACCGACCCGGCACGGTTCGGCCAGATGTTCGCGGTGTCGATGGCCCTCAACCAGCTCGGGGCGCCGGTCGGATCCGCGGTTGCGGGCCCGCTCATCGCGTGGTCGCTGAGCGGCGCGCTCTGGGTGGCGGTGGCGCTGGTCGCAGCCGCGGCGATTTTTCCCATACTTTTGATCCCGGCCAGAGATGAGCCTTAGACAGCGCGTCGTCCTCGCCGTCGCCCTGACGATTGGCTTCTACGCGCTTGCGCTCGGGCTGATCGCGGGGATGGTATGGGTGATCCTGCAGCCCAACGTGCCGGGCCGGCTGTGGGCATTCTGCCTGGGGGCCATCGCGGTCATCGCGATCTCGATCATTCCCTGGCCGCGGCGGTTCGTTCCTCCCGGCCCACTGCTCAATCCGGCCGGCCAGCCGAGGCTGTTCGCAGAACTGCAGAACGTCGCGCGCGCCGTCGGCGAAGCGATGCCGGCCGAGGTCTACATCTCGCCCGAGATGAACGCCGGTGTGCTGCAGCGGGGACGGCGCCGCGTGATGGTTCTCGGCCTGCCGCTGATGCAGGTGCTGACGGTCAACGAGATGCGTGCGGTGCTGGCGCACGAGTTCGGCCACTACCACGGAGGTGACACGCGTCTGGGTCCATTCATCTACCGGACGCGCGAGGCGATCGAGCGGATCCTCCGCAACGCGTCACGTCAGAGCGCGATCCTGCAGCTGCCCTTTCTCTTCTACGGCCGCATGTTCCTGCGCGTCACGCAGGCGATATCACGCCGGCAGGAGCTCACCGCGGATGCGCTGGCCGCGAGGACCTTTGGCGCGCAGGCGATGATCGAGGGCCTGCGGGCGCTGGCGCGAGGAGCGGTGGCTTGGAGCGCGTACTGGCGAAGCGAGGTCGTGCCGCTGCTCGACGCGGGGTTCCAGCCGCCCATCACCGAAGGCTTCCAGCGCTTCATCAACGAGCCCGAGATCTGGCGGAAGGCGCACAGCGCCGCGCAGCAGATGCTCGCCGAATCGAGGGGCGATCCCTACGACAGCCATCCCCCGGACAGCGAACGCATCGCGGCGCTCGCGGCAATGCCAGCGGGGCCGGGCGACGGCACGGGCCCGGCCGCGGCCAGCCTGGTCGACGGCATCGATGCGATCGAGCCTTTCCTTTTGATGGGACTGCTCCAGCCCGGCGTGCAGATGAGGCGGATTCGGTGGCAGGACGCCGGCACCGTGGCGCTGCTTCCGGGGCTGACGGACAGGGTGCGGCGCCAGGCCCACCTGCTCCGCGGCTACACCGCCGGCTGGATGCCCGAGCTCGTCGGCTACGCCGAGCGCCTCGGCCAGTCGGAGGCCGGCGCCGCCGCGGCTCAATTGACCCCCGAGCAGGCCAGGTCGCTCGGCATCGGCCTGGCCGGCGCCGCTCTCACGGTGGCGCTGGCCGGCCAGGGCTGGATGGCCGAGTCGCTGCCCGGCCGTCCCATCGTCATGCGCCGGGACGACACGACGGTGGAACCGTTCGTCGAGGCAGATCGGTTGGCTCGCGGCGAGACGCCCGCCGAGGTCTGGCGGCAGCGATGCTCAGACCTCGGGATCCGAGACCTGAACCTGGCTCCTGCTTAGCCGAACAGCCCGAGGAGCGTGATGATGCCGCCGATCACGTTCAGCACGATCGCCACGATGCCGCCGATCAGCTTGCCCTGACGAATGGCCTGGATGCCCAGGATCAAACCGATGATCGGAAGGAAGAAAAAGACCCGGTTGAAAACGAAGGGCACGACGATGCAGGCGAGGCCGACCAGGACGCCCCATCCGGCCGAGCCGGTGAACTGGGAGAGGACCCCAGCGGTGCCGGCGGCGGGCCCGATGCTCGGCGGCATGACGGGCGGCGGTGTTCCAGGCGGCTGGTAGGTGCCTGGCGGCGGCTGGTAGGCAGCGGGCGGCGGCGGTAGAGACGACGGTGGCGCGGGCGGCGGCGGACCCGGCGGAGGCTCGCTCGGCGGCGGGGGCGGCGGAAATCCCGACGGTTGATCTGACATCGCGCAAATCCTAAGGCTGTTGGGGCTAGGCGAAAAGGCCGATCAGCGTGAGGACTCCTCCGATCGCGCTCAGCACGATCCCGACCAGGCCGCCGATCAGCTTGCCCTGCTGCACCGCGCGCACGCCTGTGATCACCCCGATGATGGGAAGGAAGAAGAAGACGCGACCAAAGGCGAACGGGACGATGATCGTGATCAGGCCGATGATGCAGGCCCACAGGGCCGACCCCGTGAACTGGGACAGGACTCCGGCGGTCGCGGCTCCCGCTCCGATCCCTGCCTGCGGCGGCTGCCATGGCTGCTGCTGCCAGGTCTGCGGGTACCCGACCGGAGGCTGGGCCATGGGTGGCGGCTGGTAGGTCGGCACGGCCGACCCGGGGGGCGGCTGATAGACGGGAGGAGGGATGCTCTGCGGCGGCGGCGAGGGGTAGGCCGGTGACGTGTCAGACATGGCGGCATCCTAGCGAGCAGGTCTCCAATTTCATCCTCGGTTTAGCCAACGTGCAAGCTCTAGAGTTCGGTCGATGGTGCGCTTGGTCACGGGCGGGACCGGCTTCATCGGCCGGCATCTCCTGCGCCTCCTGGCCCGGAGAGACGGCCTGACCTTCGTGCTCGTCCGCCCCGCGTCGCGGGAGCGGCTGGAGGCGCTCATCGAGTCGTTTGGCGCCAGGGATAGCCTGCGCCCGATCGAGGGTGACATCACGCATGCCGGGCTCGGTCTGACCGCCGCCGACCAGGAGCGCCTGAAGGGCGCAGACCTGTACCACCTCGCGGCCGTGTACGACCTCGAGGCGTCCGAAGAGGACAACCGCCGGGCCAACGTCGAGGGCACGAGGTACGTCGCCGAGCTGGCCGCGGGCATCGGCGCCCGGCTCCATCACATGAGCTCGATCGCGGTCGCGGGCAGTCGCTGGAAGGGTCCGTTCAGCGAGGACATGTTCGCCGAGGGCCAGGCCCTAGACCATCCTTACTACCGGACCAAGTACGACGCGGAAGAGATCGTCCGGTCGTCGTCCCTGCGATTTCGGATCTACCGCCCGGGACTCGTCGTGGGGTCCTCGGAGACCGGTGAAGCCGATCGGATCGACGGCCCTTACTACGCGTTCAAGCTGATCCAGCGGCTGCGCAACGCCGTCCCGCAGTGGGTCCCCCTCATCGGCATCGAGGGCGGAGAGGTGAACATCGTGCCGGTCGACTTCGTGGCGCGGGCGCTCGATGCGATTGGGCACCGAGAGGGTCTCGACGGCCTGACGTTTCACCTGACCGACCCATCGCCCCAGCGTCTCGGCGACGTGACGAACGAGTTCTGCCGCGCGGCCCACGCCCCGCAGTTCACCCTTCGCGTCGACAGCCGCGCGGGACGGATGCTGCCCCAGGACGCACGCACGATGCTCGAGCACTGGCGGGTGGCGCAGACGCTGAAGCGCAGCCTCCTCGCAGGCTTGAGGATCCCCGAGGAGGCGATTCGCTTCGCCTCGAGCCGCGCCCGGTTCTCCTGCGCCAATGCCCAGGCGGCGCTCCAGGGCACCGGCGTGGCGTGCCCACCGCTGTCGACCTATGCGTGGAAGGTCTGGGACTACTGGGAGCGGCAGATGGACCCCGAGGCGCTTACCGACAAGAACCTGCGGCGAGAGCTTCAGGACCGCGTCGTCGTGGTGACCGGCGCCTCGAGCGGCATCGGACGGGCGACCGCGCAGCTGCTGGCGCGCCACGGCGCACAGGTGATGCTCGTGTCGCGCACGCGGGAGAAGCTGGACGCGCTGCGCGAGGAGATCGAGCAATCGGGAGGGCGAGCATCCGTCTACCCCGCGGACCTCTCCGACCTCGACGCGTGCGACGCCATGATCCGCCAGGTCCTGCAGGAACACGGACGCGTCGACATCCTGATCAACAACGCGGGGCGGTCGATCCGTCGGTCTATCGGATCCTCCTACGACCGCTTCCACGATTTTCAGCGCACGATGCAGCTCAACTACTTCGGAGCCGTGAGGCTCCTTCTGGCGGTGCTGCCCGAGATGAGGCGCCGGCGCCGCGGCCATGTCATCAACATCTCGAGCATCGGCGTGCAGACCTACCCACCGCGCTTCGGCGCTTACGTGGCGTCGAAGTCGGCCCTCGCCGCGCTGAGCCGGTGCATCGCGCCCGAGGTGGCAGACGACGGCGTGACCATCACCAACATCCACATGCCCCTGGTGCGTACGCCGATGATCGCGCCGACCGGGATCTACAAGAACTTTCCGACGAGCTCACCCGAGGAGGCTGCGGAGATGGTGGCGGGCGCGATCCTGACCCGCGCGCCCGAGATTTCGACGCGCCTCGGCAAGATCGGTGAGAGCGTCAACACCGTGGCGCCCGGCCTGCTGCAGTTCGTGATGACGGGCGCGTACCACATGTTTCCGGAGACGGCGCCGAAGGATGGTCAGCGCGCGGCCGAGTCCGCCGAAGAGGACATCTCAGTCGAGGCCGCGGCCATGGCCTACCTGATGCGCGGGATCCACTTCTAGAATCCATTCCGCCGCATCCCCGCCTTCGGCGGTACTTCCCCGTAAACGGGGAAGACGTACTCGCTACTTGTGGAAGATGGCCCAGGCTCCGAAAACGAACACGCCCAGGATCAACAGGATGAAGATCAGCGCGATCAGAGCCAGGTGGAAGATGCCGAGGATGATCCCCACAGTCGACATCCACTTGCCCTGCTCTCCGGTGCGCTTGATCTCACCCCGCGCGATGAAGCCCGTGACGATGGCGACCAGCGCGAGCGTGCCGCCTCCGATTCCGGGCAGCGCGATGTGGCCAAAAAAGGCTATCACGCCCGTGGCCAGGCTGATGACTGCCATCGTGTTGGTGTGCTCGCGTGATTGGGCGTAGCTCTGCAGGCCGGGCGTGTACGGCACCGACGTGCTCGGTGTCGACTGCTGGCCCGCGATCTGCGTGCTCGGCGGTCCGGAGGGCGGCGTCGGCGGGTTCGTGCTCACGGGCATTGAGTTTACGTGTTCCTAAAATCGCCATTGACCCATGTCGGTGACACTCGAAGACACGATCAAGCGACGGCTCCAGGCCGTTCCCGAGAGCCCTGGCGTCTACATGTTCCGGGACAACCGGAGCCAGGTGATCTACGTCGGCAAGGCGCTGCGCCTGCGCGACCGCCTGCGGTCGTACTTCACGCCCGGCTACGCGCCGACGGCGCAGGTCGCGGAGCTGATCCGGAGGGCGAACGACTTCGAGTTCGTGACCACGGCCAACGAGGTCGAGGCGCTCGTCCTCGAGAACAACCTCATCAAGAACTACCGGCCCCGCTACAACATCCGGCTGAAGGACGACAAGAACTACCTCTACCTGAAGCTGCCGGTCACCGAGGAGTTCCCGCGCGTCCACTACTCGCGACGGGTGCAGAACGATGGGGCGCTGTACTTCGGCCCTTACACGTCGGCGCAGTCGCTGCGGTCGACCGTCAAATCGATCCGCCAGCTGCTGCCGTTCCGCACATGCTCCGACGAGATCTTCAAGCAAGGCAAGGTGTGCCTCGACTTCCACATCAAGCGCTGCCCGGGCCCCTGTGAGCGGCGGATCAGCTCCGAGGACTACAAGGCGCGCATCAACGAGGTCGCGCTCTTCATGGAGGGCCGCTCGGACCTGCTCGTCCGGGAGCTCGAGCAGAGGATGGAGGCCTCGGCCGACCGGCTGGATTTCGAGAACGCGGCCCGATACCGCGACCAGCTGCAGTCGATCGAGCGGATCGCGGATCGGCAGAAGGTGCTCACGCGCGGCCGCGACGACCAGGACATCGTCGCCTACGCGCGCAGCGGCAACGACGTATTCGTCGAGGTCGCGTATGTGCGGCAGGGCAAGATGGTCGGCCACGACGGGCACGCGCTCGACGGGGCTGGTGACGCCACCGAGCCGGAGCTGCTGCGGGGATTCATGCTCCAGTACTACTCGAGCGCAACGCACGTGCCGCGCACGGTGATCCTGCCCGGCCGCGTCGAAGAGCCGGAGCTGATCACCGGCTGGTTGACGGAGAAGCGCGGGCGCCCGGTGCAGCTCGAGGTGCCGCAGCGCGGACGCAAACGCGCCCTCGTCATCCAGCTCGCCGAGACCGCGAAGCAGGAGCTCGAGCAGCTGCGCATCCAGGCCGACTACGACCGCAGCCGAACCGAGCCGATGCTGGCCGCGCTGGCGGCGGCGCTGGACCTCGAGAGCCCGCCCAAGCGCATCGAGTGCTACGACATCTCCAACATCCAGGGCGATTCGGCCGTGGGCTCGATGGTCGTCTTCGAGGACGGCCGGCCGCGCAGCGACCACTACCGCCACTTCCGGATCAAGTACGTACCCGGGCCGAACGACTTCGCGATGCTGCAGGAGGTGCTGCGCCGGCGGCTGGAGCGCCTCGAGTCGGCGCAGCGGCGCGAGGAGGCCGAGATCGTCGGCGACCGCTCGTTCACGAGCCGGCCCGACCTGATCCTGATCGACGGCGGCAAGGGGCAGCTGAGCGCGGCGCTCGAGGTGCTCGAAGCCGCGGGATACGCGGACATCCCCACCTTCGCCCTCGCCAAGGAACGCGAGGAGATCTTCGCGCCGGGACGCGCCGAGCCGATCGTGCAGGAGCGCAACTCGCCGGGGATGTTCCTGGTCCAGCGCATACGCGATGAGGCGCACCGGTTCGCGATCACGCACCACCGCAAGGTGCGGGCGCGCAAGGCCCTGACGTCCCCACTCGACTCGGTCGAGGGCATCGGACCGGCGCGCAAGCGTGCGCTGCTGCGACACTTCGGTTCGGTGCAGGCGATCCGCGAGGCGCCGGTGGACGAGATAGTGAAGCTGGGAATCCCCGAGCGTCTGGCGTCCCGTCTGAAAGAGACCCTGTGACACTGGTGATAGTGGGCGCGTCGACCGAGCAGCGGATGCAGGACGCGCTCGCCGCCTTCGAGATGGCCGGCTTCCGGCGGATCAGAGAGCTGGACGGCATCACAAATGGAGATTTCGTGCTCGGAGTGAGCGACGGTGGCGCCGACCTGCTGCGCGACGCGGACCAAAGAGGGCTCAAGTACGTGCTCGTGCACGACGGCGAGGACGACCACCACGCCGGCGGAACGTACGAGCGGGCGCACCACCGAATCGAGGCCGGCCAGCGCGACGAGCTGGCCAAGCACCTGCGCAGCCGCGAACGGCCGCTGGTCACGTGCCTCGCGTTCGGCTACAAGAACGGTCCGCCGGCCGACGCCGCGCTCATGATCGACGCACGGTTTCTCGACAACCCGTACTGGGTGCCGGAGCTCAGACCGCTCTCCGGCCGTGACCCGGCCGTCGTCGAATACGTCATGCAGCAGCCAGCCGCGCGCCGGCTGCTCGACGACGTGCGGCGCATCGTGGGCGACCTGCTGCCCCTCTACCAGGAGAAGGGGCGGATGCACCTGGTCGTGGCGTTTGGATGCACGGGCGGACAGCACCGCTCGGTCGTCCTCGCCTCGGAGCTGGCTGAGCGCCTGCGTGACATGGACGGCGTCGACGTCGATTTCGTGACCCGCGACACCTAAGGTCTGGATTGACGCGCGCTCTCGTCCTGGGCGGCGCCGGTTTCATCGGCGTCGCGGCGTGCAAGGAGCTGATGCGGCGCGGTGTGGAGACGATTGCCGCAGGGCGGAAGGATCGCCCGTACGGAACCTTCACCAGCTACGTCGCCTTCGACCGTACGGACGAGGACCAGCTGGCCAGCGCGCTGGAGCAGACGCAGCCCGATGTCCTCCTCGACCTGGCGTGCTACCAGCCGCGCGACGTGGAGGCGGTGGCCCGGAACTTCAAGGGAGCGCGCTACATATTCGTCTCGACCGGCGTCTATCCCGATCTTCGCGGCGTGCCCGCGCGGGAAGAGGATTTCGTCCCGCTGACCGGCGAGCCGCCCGCCGAGCTCGACTACCGCGAAGGCAAGCGCTGGTGCGAGACCGTGCTGTCGCGGCACGAGGATCTGCCGTGGACGGTCATCCGCCCCCCGGCTGTCTTCGGAGCGGCCGACCACACCCTGCGCATCGCGGCCTACATCCAGCGCGTCGCGGACGGAGGGCCGGTCCTGGTGCCCGCGGAGACATACGAGTCGCAGGCTGGACTTGCGTGGGTGAAGGACATAGGTTTCGCATGCGCGCTGGCGTCCGATCTGCGCAAGGACGCCACGCACCAGGCGTACAACGCCGCGTTTGAGGGCGTGAGCCTGCGCGACCTGATCGACGGGATCGCTCAGGCGCTCGGCGTTCCGGCGCGGCCGCATCCCATCCCTTTCTCCGACCTGCCCGAGGGCGCGAGCCCCTACGGCCCTGACCCACGCCGCTCGGCGGGGTACGTCCTCGAGCGGGCGAGGCGAGAGCTCGGCTTCGAACCATCCGCCCTCGAGGACGCGCTCGCCGAAACGCTGGCGTGGTACCGCGTCGCCCAGCCGTCGCATCCCGGTTACGCGAATCGAGCCAAGGAGCTCGAGCTTGCCCGACGCGCGTGAAACGCTGGCCAACCGGCTCAGGTTCCAGGCCGCGTCTTGCAGGGTCCTGGGCTCTCCTTTCTATGCGTCGGTGCTCGACGCGGCTGTAGTCGACCTGGAGGCCGGTGGGCCCGTGTGGGAAGTGCTGCGTGGGTTTGCAGACGAATCGGAAGGGTCGGCCATCGCCCTTCGGCTGCTCGCGCCCGTGCATCGGAGAGTGCTGGCGGGCGAGTTGATCGAGCTCGACCGCCACT
Source organism: Candidatus Limnocylindrales bacterium (assembly GCA_035473355.1). Lineage (GTDB taxonomy): Bacteria > Chloroflexota > Dormibacteria > Dormibacterales > Dormibacteraceae > 40CM-4-65-16. The sequence goes on along the minus strand of DATIOJ010000058.1, from coordinate 14,152 downwards.
ATCCGTCGACGGGCGGCGACGGTGACGCCGCCGCGACGTGGCCGCTGTTCAGAGAGTTCGTGGGTGCCAACCAGGGTTGGATGCGCGAGCAGCTGAGGCACGGGTGCCAGACCAACGAGGTCGGGCGGAGCGCCGCCCTGATGGGCGGCTTCCTCGAGGTGGCGCACCGCACGCGTCTACCGCTGCGGATCCTCGAGCCGGGTGCGAGTGCAGGCCTGAACCTGCGGTGGGACCGCTACCGGTACGAGTCGGCGGAGGGTGCGTGGGGCGACCCCGCCTCGGCGGTTCGTTTCACGCACTCGTTCGAGGTTCCGCCGCCGATGAATCGGACCGCAGACGTCGTCGAGCGAAAGGGATGCGACTTGAATCCCATCGACCCGACGACACCCGAAGGCGCTCTGACGCTCCGCTCCTTCGTGTGGCCCGACCAGCTGGGTCGCATGTCACAGCTGGACGGGGCGATCGAGATCGCCGCGGACATGCCGGTGGAGGTTGAGCGCGCCGGCGCAGCGGAGTTTCTCGAGCGCGAGCTGAGCGTCCCTCACGACGAGGTCGCCACGGTGGTCTTCCACTCCGTGTTCATCCAGTACGTCGAGGAAGACGAGCGGCGCCGGATCGACGCCGCCATCGCATCGGCGGATGCGTTTCACCTCCGCATGGAGCCGGCCTATCCCGTCTTCGAGGTCCGCCTGGACGACGAGCTGGTCGGCACGTCCCTGGCGCATGGGACCGGGGTGCGCTGGAACGTAGACTCGTCGGCGCAATGACCCTGCGCCGGTTCGCGCCGTATGCGGTCGCCGTCGGCGGCGCGATCGCGGTGACGGTGGCGATCGGCCTGGTCACGGCCGTTGCCAGCGTCTCGGGCCTCTCCGCGTTTTACCTTCTCCTGGTCCTGTGGCTTGGCGCGCGGTGGGGTCGCGGCCCTGCGGTCGCCGGCAGCGTCGCCGCCTTCCTGCTGTATGACTTCTTCTTCGTGCCGCCGCTCGGCACCTTCAGCGTCCGCGGTCCGGCGGAGCTGCTCGAGCTCGTCGTGCTGCTGGCGGTCGCCCTGGTCACCAGCCAGCTGGCCGCGTCGCAGCGGCGCGCTCAGTCGGTGGCCGAGGCGCTCGCCAGGGACTCGCGCTCGCTGTACGAGCTCGCAACGGCGATGCTGCGCACCCAGGAGGTCACGTCCGCGCTGTCGCTGGTCGCGGATCGCGTGCGCAGGCTCGAGTCGGTGGCGCGGTTCGCGGTGGTCGGTGTGGCGTCGGGCCAGGCAGTCCAACTCGCGGGCAGCGCGCTGACGCCGGACGAGCTGAAGCAGGCGCTGTGGTCTTACGAGAACGGGAAGTCGGTTGGGGCAGTGATAAAGGACGGCGTGGTCGTGCCGATGCGGACGCATGGGGACCACGACGTGGCCGCGTACCTGCCGCTGACCAGCGGCGTCGTCGTGGTGGCGGTAGGTGCACGCGACGCCGACGACGCAGAGCGGCGCATGCTCGCCGCGCTGATCGGGCTGGCCGACCTGCTCCTCGAGAGGCGCCGGGCAACGGTGGAGGCGGAGCGAGCCCGCGGGCTCGAGGCCTCGGACCGGCTGAAGGCCGCGATCCTGTCGTCTCTATCGCACGAGCTGAAGAGTCCGCTCGCGTCGCTTCGTGCCGGCCTCACTGCGCTGGCCGCTCCACAAGCCGGCCTGCAGCCTGACCAGCGCGAGCTGCTGTCCGACCTCGACCGTCAGGCGTCGAGGCTCGATCACATGGTTGGCGACCTGCTGGCGCTCTCGCGCCTGGAGGCAGGCCTCGAGACGGAGAAGGAGGCGCACAGCTTCGCCGACCTGGTCGGCGGATCCGTGGGTCAGCTGAGGGGCCGGCTGCAGGGGCACGACGTGACCGTGCGCATCCCGGATGATCTCCCTCCCGTCGAGGTGGACGAGGTGCAGGTCGGACGCGTGATCGGCAACCTGCTCGAGAACGCGATCGAGTGGGCGTCCGCGGGCGGAGCGATCGAGATCGGCGCCCTCGTCATCGACGACCACTTCGAGGCGTGGGTCGAAAACGAGGGTCCTGCAATCGCAGTCGCAGACCTCGAGCACGTCTTCGACACGTTCTGGACCACGCGGTCGAGCGGTTCCGGTCTGGGCCTTGCCATCGCCCGACGAGTGGTGGAGGCGCACGGCGGCACGATTCGGGCCGAGAACCGGAGGCGTGGTCCACGCTTCACGTTCACGCTTCCCCTTGCACGCGTACCGATGAGCAGGTGAGCGGACGGGTCCTCGTGGTCGACGACGAGGTCGAGATGCAGCGCGCGCTGCGCGCGGGATTGCAGTACCACGAATTCGATGTGCGCGCGGTCGGGAGCGGGGAAGAGGCGGTGCGGGAGGCGGCGGCGTGGCGTCCCGACGTCGTCCTGCTCGACCTCGGCTTGCCAGGCATGGACGGCTTCGCGACGCTTCGCGCGCTTCGGCCGGCGACCCGAGCGGCGGTGATCGTGGTCAGCGTCATGCCGGGGGAGAAGGACAAGGTGCGAGCCCTCGACGCGGGGGCCGACGACTACGTCGTGAAGCCGTTCGGGACGGAGGAGCTGGTGGCGCGGATTCGCGCTGTTCTGCGGAGGCAGGCGAACCTGACGTCCGGTGAGCCCATCGTTCGATCTGGCGACCTGGAGATCGACCTGGCGCGACGCCTGGTGTCGGTGAAGGGGCAGGCGGTGCATCTCACGCCGACGGAGTACGAGCTGCTGCGCTACCTCGCGCTGCACGCCGGCAAGCCGATCAGCCACACCACGCTGCTGCGCCAGGTGTGGGGTGACTACGCGGTGGGGGACAAGTACAACACCCGCTACGTAGTGGCGCAGATCCGGAAGAAGCTAGGCGACGATCCCGCCAATCCGCGGTACATCGTCAACGAGCCGGGGGTGGGGTACAGGCTGGAGGCGTAACCCTCGGATAGTCCGGACGAAGCGAGATGATCTTCCGGCCCGAGCCCGGATAGTCCGGACTATCCGAGGTTATTGCTCGGAGTGGCTCCGGTTCAGCAGGTACGCCGCGATGAACGCGACGATCACCAGGCCCGGCGACCACCCGAGCCCCAGACCCGTCGGGTCGATCGGCGAGAGGTCGACCATGACCGCCAGCCCGCTGATCGCGGCGAACACCACGACGATCAGGACTCCGCGCACCGCGCCGTGGCGCGCGAAGAACAGCTCGAGCTCGAGCTGCCACGCCGGCCGGTGGCGCTCGTGGACCCGGGGCGAGCGCGACGCGGCGTGCGCCGTGATTCGCTCGCGCCGGCCCATGCGATAGCGCGCGCTGCGCGGCAGCGTCTCGAATGGAACGTGCTCGATCTCGCGTTCCCTCGGCGGCGGGACCTCGAGCGGCTCCCAGAGTGGCTCGTGACGGTAGCGCCGGTAGGCGACGTACGCGAGCACGCCGAGTCCCAGCCAGCCCATGAAGATGAAGGTCGAGCTGGAGATGTTCTGAAAGACAAGCTGCGTGAACACCGTGCCGATGAAAAGGGCGCCGACAAGGGAGAGGATGGGGATGCTGTCGCGGCCGAACTTGACGTTCCACGGCATCCGGTACGGACGATGCAGCGATGGTTCGATGAACCTCAGCCGCATCACTGACAGATGGGCTGAGCAGAAGGCGAAGGTCGCGGCAAGCGAGTAAACGGCGGCCATGAGGTCGATCTCTTTGCTCCCGGCGATGAGCCCGGGCAAGACGAGAAGGGCCGCGACGATTCCGAACACGACGATCGACACATACGGGGTCTTGAACTTCGGGTGCAGGGCGGCGAGGCGGTGGGGGAGCAGGTCGAACCCGGCCATCGAGTAGCTCAGGCGAGAGATGCCGATCAGGCCGGCGTTGGTGGCGATGACGAGGATCGTGAACGCCAGGATCCCGACCCAGACCTGAGCCCAGAACCGGAGCGCTTCCTGCGGGAAGCCGGTCACGATGCCCGCCACAGGGTCGGCCTTCCACGTCGTCGCGAGCTGCGTCGTGAAGCTGTGCGTCTGCGGGTCGACCGTCACCGGAAAAACGCTCACGCCGATCGTCGGTAGGAACGCCGAGACGAAAAGCACCGCGACGATGACCCACCACGTCGCCAGGGGGACGTTCCGGCCCGGATTCTTCGCTTCCTCGGACAGGTTGGAGATCGTTTCTATGCCCGTGTACGTGACCATCGCTATTGAGATGCTGGCCAGGAAGTTGCCCCACGTCGGCGCGAGGCCGAAATGCACGTTGTGGATGACCGTCTGGATGTTCAGGAGCAGGATCAGCCCGAGGATCACGAGCACGAACTGGGTGATCAGGTCGGTGAAGGCGAGGGCCAGGTTGATGGCGCTCGACTCCTGGATGCCGATGACGTTGACCGCGATCAGGATCGCGATCAGCACGATCGTGGCAACCACATGCGTGCTCTGGTCCGCCTTCAGCGGCGCCAGCATCGGCACGTACTTGCCCAGGAATCCCAGGTAGCTGATGGCGAAGTACGAAGAGATCGATACGGTCGCGGTGTAGTTCAGCAGCTGCACCCAGCCGACGATGTAGCCGATCGGAGCGTTGAACGCGCGCCGGGCGAAGCTCGAGCTGCCGCCCGCGTGCGGCAGGGCGGCCGTGCCCTCCGCGTAGTTGAGCGCGGTGGTGACAAAGATGAAGCCGGCGAGGATCAGCGCGACCGGCGTGAGGCCGAGGGCAAAGGCCGCGGTGACCCCGAGGGCGTAGTAGATGCTCGAACCAACGTTGCCGTAGCAGGCCGCGAAAAGCGCGCCGGCCCCAAGCGTGCGGGGGAGCTTCGCGGGGCGGCGGACGACGACGCGGAGGTCGCCCGGCCTGCGGCCGCGCCTCGCCACCGATTCGGAGGTCATTCTCTGCACCGAGCGTAATTCATCGGCTCGGCAAACCCATACAGCATCCATACGGATCTGCGTGACCTCCGTACGGATCCCTCACGCGCGCGCTCCTACGTTCGATCCATGCGTGCAGCAGTCGTGCAGCTTCCAAACACGAGGACCGCGAGCGAAAATCGCGTGGTCCTTCGCGCCGCGATCCGCCAGCTGGAGCGTGCGGACATCTACCTCGCCGCCGTCCAATCGATGGACGTCGGCGACAGGCCGGCGGCGCGCGCTCTCAATCAGCTGCGCACGGACCTTGACGCCCTGCGGCGCCACCTGGTCGACCTGCGCCCGAGCACCTGATGCACACGCCCGCCGCGGTCCGGCGCCGCGTCAAGTTCCATGGCGCGAGCCTCGGACCGCTGCTGTGCTGGTCGATCGTCTTCGCCGACATCGGCACGTCGATCTATTACGTGCCCGGCATCCTCTCCGCGAGCGGATACAACAAACGCGCGGCGATCTTCGTCCTGATGACGCTGTTCGTCTTCATCCTTCTTGCCCTCAAGTACGCCGAGGTGACTTGGCGCAACCCGGAGGGGGGCGGCGTGGTGACCATCTCATCGCGTGCGCTGCACCCGCTGGCTGGACTGGTCGGAGGACTGTTCATCATCGTGGACTATTACCTGACGGCGGCCATCAGCGCCTTTTCAGGGGTCGCCTACTTCGCGGTCGTCATCCCCGTCGTTGGCATCGGCAACGCGGTGCCAGGCACACTCGTAGCGCTTGCCTTCCTCGCGACCCTGAACATCTACGGCATCCGCGAGAGCGCGACCGTGAGCTTCGTCGCGGCCAGCGTCGCCGCCGCCAGCCAGCTGATCGTGGTCGTTGTCATCGCGGTCCACCTCGGACTCGGGGGCGTGTTCCACAGCTTTTCGGCAGTGACCCAGGGTCCGCCACCCTTCACACCGCTGACGATCCTCACCGGGTTCGGCGCCGCCTTCCTGGCGTTCTCGGGCCTGGAGAGCGTCGCCCAGATCGCACCCGCGATGCGCTCACCGCGCCGCGTGACGGCCTACCGCACGATGGCCCTCGTCATCCTCACGATGACCATCACGAGTCCGCTGCTCACCCTGTGGCAGACCACGCTCGTTCCCGACCCGAACAGCCCGAACCACGTCAACCAGCTGCTGTCGCTGCTAGCGGGGCAGTTCTCGGGCCAGGCCCTTGCCGCCCTTGTCGCCGTGGCGGGCTCCATCCTGCTCATCTTCGCGAGTAACACGGCCATCATCGGTGGCTACCACGTCTTCCTAGCCCTGACCCGAATGGGCTTTCTCCCCCGTGTGGTCGAGAAGCGGAACACGTGGCGCCGGACGCCGCACATCGCGATCCTCGCTGCGATGGGCCCGCCGGTGATCCTCGTGTACGTGGCCGGACAGAGCCCGGTCGCGGCGGTGTTCCTGGGCGACCTGTACGCCTTCGGCCTGCTCGGATCGTTCATCCTCACGAACGTCTCGCTCGACGTGGTGCGGTGGCGTGAGCTGAAGGTGGACGGCGCCTTGCGCCGCCGGCTGTGGTTTGGGATCGGCGTTCTCACGACGGCCCTGACCGTGATCGGCTGGAGCGTGAACCTGGTCGCCAAGCCGTACGCGACGGCATTCGGCGGTGGGCTCACGTTGATCGGCCTGGCCGTCGGGCTGTGGACCTACAACCGCGGACGCCGCCGGCGCCCGACCGTCTTCCCGGTCCCATACAGGCCGGACCTCGCGGCCGAGTCGATCGCATTGCAGTTCCAGCGCAATCCCGCCGACGTGCTCGTCATCCTGCCGCGCGACCAGAACACCGCGGACGCCGTGATCGACGAGGGCATGTTTGCGGCTGACGGCAAGCGAATCGTGTTTCTGTACCGTGGCCAGTCACCGCCGGGCCCCGCGGAGCTGTGGGAGGTGAGCGATCCATATCTCAAGGATTACGTCGCGCAGGACGCCTTCACGCGCGCCGAGATGCGCAGCCGCGGTCGCATTCAGCACCGCCGATACGTCTACGTGCCCGGCAGCCTGCCGCGCGATGCAATCGGCAGGGTGTGGGCAGAGGTGAGGCCGCACGAGACGGTCGTTGTTCAGGGTGAGCAGGACGTTCTGCCACCTCTGGCGGTGGATCGCGTCCGCCACCGTGTCCATGCGGGCGTGCCTGTGCTGCATCTCGTCAGCAGCCACATCCGTCCGACCGACGTGGCCGCGGCGGGTTAGACGCCTATCGTCAGGTCCTTCAGCTCGCGAGGGTAGTCGGTCATCAGGCGGCAGCCGTCCTTAGTGATGACGACGGTGTCGGAGTGGCGGAAGCCGCCCAGCTCCTTGATGTACACGCCGGGCTCGACCGTGAAGACCATGCCCGGCTCGAGCACGGCGTCGTCGCCGCGGTCGAGAAACGGCGCTTCGTGTCCCTCGAGCCCGATCGAGTGGCCGACGTGATGGCGCAAGTTGCCGGCGACGCCAAGGTCTTCCGCCAGCTGCACGGTGGCCAGCTCGACCTCGCCCGCCGGCACGCCCGGCGCCATCACCTCGATCGCCCTGGACTGCAGCGCGAGCATCGCGGCGAACGCTTGCCGCTGCGCCGCGGTCGGCTCGCCGACGATCATCGTCCGCTCCAGCTCGCTGCGGTAGCCGTCGATGTTCGCGCCCGCGCCGCTGACCAGCACGTCGCCGGGCTGCACGCCGTGGCCCTTGACGAAGCCGTGCGGCATCGCGGTCGCGCGCCCGCCGACGAACATGGCGATGATTCCGGTGTCGTCGCCACCGCGGGGACGCCAGCCTGGCATCTCCCGCACCATCTCGAACAGGGTCTCGGTGGCCGGGGGCACGTAACACTCCATCTCCGTCTTGCCGACCACGATCGCGTCCTGCATGCGGCGATGCGCGCGGTTCGCCCAGTCGCAGCTGAGCTGGATGCAGGCAAGCTCGGCGGCGGACTTGACCCGGCGCAGTGACTCGACGATCAGCTCGGAGTCCAGCGGCTCGACACCCGTCAGGTCGCTGAGCGCGGGCCCCCGGTAGCCCCAGTAGGGGACGTAGCCGTCGTGGTCCGCGCCGGTCCGGTCGGCTCGCGCCGTCATCGCGGTCAGCACGTCGGCGACGGTTTCCATCGGATGCTGCGCTCCGGGGTACTCGAAGTAGATCCGGACCTCGTCGACCGAGGTCGCCGATTCGGCGTGTTCCTTCTCCACCGCGGGCACGACGAGCGAGGACTGCCCGCTCGAGCCGATCACCAAGGCGATCGGTCGCTCGGTCGGGATGTGATGGAAGCCGGTCAGGTACGCGACTCGGGCGGGGTAGAAGACGCACATCGCGTCGAGGCCCGCGGCCTCCATGCCCGCGGCGACGCTCTCCCTTCGCCACCCGTACTCGGCCTGAGAAATAGTTGGCAAACTCTTCCCCACTGGTGGGGAAGTACCCGCCTTCCCCGCTTGCGGGGAACGCTGGGGATGCGGAGGTGAAGTCACCCTCTTAGTACGCGGCAAGCTTTCTCATCGCCTCGGCGATCTTCTGCGGGCTGGGCATGAAGAACTCTTCCTGCGGTGTGTTGAAAGGCATGGCCGGGACGTCCGGCGCGGCAAGCCGCGTCACCGGGCCGTCGAGGTCGTCAAAGGCGTGCTCGGAGATGATCGCCGCGACCTCGGCGCCGAAGCCTCCCGTGAGGTTGTCCTCGTGCACGACCAGGGCCTTCCCCGTCTTGCGCACCGACGCCAGGATGGCGTCGCGATCGAGTGGCGCCAGCGTGCGCAGGTCGACGACCTCGACGCTGATCCCCTCGCCCTCCACCTGCTGCGCGGCCTCCAGGCAGTAGTGCGTCATCAGGCCCCACGCGAAGCAGCTCAGGTTGGCGCCTTCGCGCCGCACCGCAGCGGGCCCGATGGGCACGAGGTGGTCGCCGTCGGGGACCTCCTCCGTGACGAGCCGGTAGACCCTCTTGTGCTCGAGAAACAACACGGGGTCAGGGTCGCGGACGGCGGACTTGAGGAGGCCATGGGCGTCGGCCGGCACGCTCGGCACCACCACCTTCAGGCCGGGCACGTGGGCGTAGAAGCCCTCGATCGACTGCGAATGGTAGAGGCCGCCGTGGACGCCTCCGCCAAACGGCGTGCGGATCACGATGGGCACGCCCCACTCGCCGTTGGACCGGTAGCGGGTCCGCGCCGCCTCGCTGACGATCTGGTCGAACGCCGTGTGGATGAAGTCGGCGAACTGGATCTCCGCAATCGGGATCAGCCCGTTGAGGGCCGCGCCGATCGCGACCCCGACGATGGCCGACTCCGCCAGCGGCGTGTCCAGGACGCGCGACTCGCCAAACCGCGCGTACAGCCCGTCGGTAGCCCCGAAGACGCCACCCTTGCGCCCCACGTCCTCACCCAGGACCAGGACCCGCTCGTCGCGCTCCATCTCCTCGGTGATCGCCGCGCGGACGGCCTCGATCATCCGCATCTCGGGCATCGCGGGTAATTGTCGCGCCATATGGAGTTATGCCGGCTGGATTGGTTCGGTGGGGCGTTAGACTCCGAGCGAGAGGGGCGAGGGCAATCACCTTCCTGGGAGGTACACGCAATTTCGTTCTCGGCTGAGGTCAAGAACGAGATGGCGGGCCTTATGCCGGCCCGCCCCTGCTGTCAGCTGAACGAGCTGCTCGGCATCTATTTCGGCTCGCGCGGACGTCTGCTCGGCAACCCGCGCGGGCGATCAGCCTACTTTTCGCTCCTCCGCAACGCGGTCGCGCGCAAGGTGGTGCGCCTCAGTCGTGCTGCGGGCCGGATGGACGCGAAGTACCAGGCCGTCAAGACCAGGAAGCGAATGTCGTTCTCCATCGAGCTGACGCTGCCCCCCGAGCTCGTCCGCGCGTTCTCCCAGCCGCCGGTACAGGCCATGCCCGAGGCTGCGTGCGATCGCAAGGCCATGCTCCGCGGCCTCTTCCTCGGCTGCGGCTCGGTCAACGCCCCGAACACCCGCTACCACCTCGAGTTCGTCGCCCCGACAGCCTCGTGGGCGTCGGTGATCCTCCGCATGATCGAGAGCTCGGGCGTCAAGGCCGGGAGAACAGAGCGCGGAGGGCAATCGGTCGTCTACGTGAAGGACGGAGACGGGATCGTGCGGCTGCTGTCGGTCATGGGGGCCAGCCGCGCCGTCATGGAGTTCGAGAGCGTGCGTGTCGTGCGCGAGGTGAGCGGCGAGGTCAACCGGCGCCTTAACTTCGAGACCGCCAACATCGGCAAGACGATCGGGTCGGGGCTGCGCCAGGCCGCCGCGATCGAGCGACTCGAGGCCGACGGCAAGCTCAAGCGGCTTCCACCCGCGCTCCAGGAGATGGCGAGGTGGAGGGTCGAGAACCCCGAGCTGAACCTCGGTGAGCTCGCCGGGCGCATGAAGCTGACCAAGTCGGCCGTGAATCATCGCCTGCGCAGGCTGCAGCAGCTGGCCGATTCGCACGGCGAGGTCCGGCCCTCCAAGCCCGCGAGCCGCTCCGCATAACATTTAGGCCGTCCCCCTCTCGCCCCCACACTGACTTAGGAGCGCGCCGCCATGGCACTGAAGGTTGGCATCAACGGCTTCGGACGCATTGGCCGCAACATCTATCGCGCAGCCTGGGACCTGAAGCCGGACTTCGAGATCGTCGCGGTCAACGACATCGGCGACGCCAAGACTTTCGCCCATCTCCTGAAGCACGACACAGCGCTGGGCACGTTTGCGCCGGCGGTCAAGGCGGAGGGAGAAGCGATCCGCGTCGACGGACACGCCGTGAAGTTCCTGAGCCAGAAAGATCCGGGTGAGCTGCCGTGGAAGGACCTCGGCGTCGACATCGTCGTCGAGTCGACGGGTTTGTTCACGGACGCGCACAAGGCAAGAGTCCACATCGACAAGGGCGGCGCGAAGAAGGTGATCATCTCCGCGCCCGCGACCAACCAGGACTACACGGTTGTGATGGGCGTCAACCACAAGGGGTACGACCCGGCCAAGCACAGTGTGATCTCCAACGCGAGCTGTACCACCAACTGCTTCGTGCCGCTGGCCAAGGTGCTGCACGACTCGTACGGGATCGAGCGCGGCATGATGACCACGATCCACGCGTACACGGCCGACCAGCGGCTGCAGGACCTTCCGCACAAGGACCTGCGCCGGGCGCGAGCCGCGGCGGACAACGTCATACCGACATCGACCGGCGCCAATCGCGCCGTGGCAGAGGTGTTGCCCGAGCTGGCCGGGAGGTTCGCGGGTATGGCGTTTCGAGTCCCGATCCTCGACGTGTCGGTGGTCGACCTCACGATTCAGCTCAGCAAGCAGACGACTGCGCAGGACATCAACGCGGCGTTCGAACAGGCGGCGAGTGGCGAGCTGCGCGGCATCCTTGCCGTGAGCCATGAGGAGCTCGTGTCCTCGGACTTCAAGGGCGACCCGCACTCTTCGATCGTCGACGCACCGTTGACGCTGATGCTGTCGGGCGATTGGGCCAAGGTCGTCAGCTGGTACGACAACGAGTGGGGCTTCAGCTGCCGCATGGTCGACCTCATCTCGTACATGGCCGAGCGGCTCTGAAGGCTTCGATCACGGCTGTCGACGTCGCGGGCAAGCGCGTTCTGGTCCGCGAAGATCTCAACGTACCGCTCGCCGACGGCGCTATCGCCGACGACACCCGCGTCCGTGCCGCCGCACCGACCCTCCAACACCTGGCCCAGCGAGGCGCCAGGGTCATCGTCATGTCGCACCTGGGCCGGCCGAAGGACCGTGAGCCTGACCTCTCGCTCAGGCCCGTCGCCCCCGACCTGGCCCGGCGCATCGGGCGCGAAGTGCAGTTCGCGGAGGACTGCGTGGGCGAGCCTGCCCTCACCGCAGTGGACAGGCTTCAGAGCGGACAGGTTCTGCTGCTCGAGAACGTGCGCTACCACAAAGAGGACGAGGCGAACGACCCCACCTTCGGCCGCCGGCTGGCCTCGCTGGGCGACCTGTTCGTCAACGATGCGTTCGCGGCCTCGCATCGCGCGCATGCTTCCGTCGTGGGCGTGGCCGCGTACCTGCCGGCGTACGCCGGCGAGCTGATGGAGTCGGAGCTCGAGGCTCTGCACAAGGCCCTGGACAACCCGCGCCGGCCAATGGTCGCGGTGGTAGGTGGCGCGAAGGTCTCGACCAAGGTCGGGGTGCTGTTGAACCTGCTGAAGAAGGTCGACTCGCTGCTGATCGGCGGCGCGATGGCGAACACGTTCTTCAAGGCGCGCGGTTGGGCGACGGGCGCCGGGCTGGTCGAGGACCGTGCCCTCGACGAGGCGCGCAAGGTCGCGGCCGCGGCGGGCGACAAGCTGGTGCTGCCCGTCGACCTCGTCTGCGCCCGGAAGATCGAGGCGGGCCAGCCGCTACGCGTAATGGCGGCCGACAAGGTCGAGCCCGAGTGGATGGCCCTCGACATCGGCCCGCAGAGCGTCCGCCAGTTTGTCGAGCGGCTGCGCGGCGCGGGCACCGTGATCTGGAACGGGCCTGTCGGCGTGGCGGAGATCAGGGATTTCAGCGACGGCACGAAGGCTGTCGGCCAGGCGATCGCGAGCTCCGGCGGCTACACGCTGGTCGGAGGCGGGGACACGATCGCGGCGATCGAGGCGCTCGGCCTCTCCACTCGCTTCTCCCACGTGTCGACCGGCGGCGGCGCGACGCTCGAATACCTCGAAGGCAAGGAACTGCCCGGCATCGCGATTCTCAAAGAAGGCTGAGTTTTGTCGTCAAGACCGCCAGGCATGCCGCTCCTCGCGGCGAACTGGAAGATGAACCCCACCAACATCGACGACGCGCTCGACCTGGTGCGCGGCGTCCTTGCCGTGGCGCGCGGTCATGCGGACAGCATCGAGGTCGTCGTGATCCCGCCGTTTCCGTGGCTGCTCGGCGTGTCCGAGGTGCTCGACCAGTCCGGGGTCAAGCTCGGCGCACAGGACTGCTTCTGGGAGATGTCCGGTGCTTACACGGGCGAGGTCTCGCCGGCGATGCTCAAGGGTCTGTGCCAGTGGGTCGTCGTGGGCCACTCCGAGCGGCGGCTGTACCTGGGCGAGACCGATGAGATGGTGGCGAAGAAGACGGCGGCCGCCCTGTCGAGCGACCTCGGGGTGATCATGTGCGTCGGCGAGCTCGCCGACCACTACGACGCAGGAACGTCGGATAAGGTCGTGTCTGCGCAGGTGAAGGCCGGCCTGGCCGACTGCTCCGCTGACGACTCGGCGCGGCTCGTCATCGCGTACGAGCCGGTCTGGGCGATCGGGAGCGGAAGAAACGCCGACCCTGAGCACGCCTACAAGACGATGCGGCTGATCCGCCGGATCGTCGGCGAGATGATCGGCGCGGGCGCGGCGCGCAAGGTGCGGATCCTGTACGGCGGCAGCGTCAAGGCGAACAACGTGCAGCAGTACGTGGAGCTGCCCCTGTGCGATGGCGTGCTGGTCGGAGGAGCGAGCTTGGACGCGCAAGAGTTCGCGGGGATCGTGCGCGTTACTGCGGAGGTCTACGGTCATCGGTAGCGCCGGCCAGCCCCATCCCGGCCTGCGGCCGGACTTCCCCGCAAGCGGGGAAGACAGTGTGGGAACCCTCGTCCTGCTTCGCCACGGCGAGAGCACGTGGAACCTGGAGAACCTGTTCACCGGCTGGACAGACGTGCCGCTCAGCCCGCGCGGAGTCCAGGAGGCGAAGGAGGCGGGCCGGTTGATGAAGGCCGCCGGCCTGCGGCCGAGCATCGTCCATGAGTCGCTGCTCCTACGCGCCATCCAGACAACCCAGCTCGCGCTGGCGGAGATGCAGATGTCGTGGATCCCTGTCCGGCGCAGCTGGCGTCTCAACGAGCGCCACTACGGCGCGCTGCAGGGGCTCAACAAGCAGCAGACCGCGGAGAAGTACGGCGAGGACAAGGTCAACGTGTGGCGGCGCAGCTACGACGTTCGCCCGCCGGACCTCGACTCATCCGACGAGCGGCACCCGTCGCACGATCCCCGCTACGCCACGCTCCCGCCGGAGCTCCTGCCGAGCGCGGAATGTCTGAACGACGTGGTGGAGCGCATGCTGCCGTACTGGTACGACGCGATCGTTCCGGACCTTTTGCTGCATCCCTGCGTGCTCGTCTCGGCGCATGGGAACAGCCTGCGGGCGCTGGTCATGCATCTCGACCGACTGAGCGAGGCCGAGGTCGTCGCGCTCAACATCCCGACCGGCGTGCCGCGCGTGTACGAGCTCAACGCCGCCTTGCGCCCCAGGTCGTGGAGGTACCTCGGCGACCCCGCCGATGTGGAGCGCCGCGCGCAGGCCGTGAAAGAGCAGGCTCGCAGCGCCCCACC
>DATIOJ010000057.1:0-9346 GCA_035473355.1 Candidatus Limnocylindrales bacterium | reverse complement strand
CATGGTCTCCACGGGTTTTGACGCGAAAACCGTCGAGCTTCGAGACGGAACGAAGGTGCACCTGCGGCCGATCGTTCCCGAGGACGAGCCGCTGCTGCACGAGGCGGTCTCGGCGATGTCCGAGCGGACGGTCTACTTTCGCTTCTTCTCGCCCATCAAACGCATGTCCGACGCGCTGGCCCACCGGCTGGCCGTGGTCGACTACAACGATCGGTTTGCGATCGTCGCGACCACCCACCGGCCCAGCGGAAAGGAGAGGATCGTCGGCGTGGCGCGTTACGACCGCGCTCATGGAACCGACGTCGCGGAGGTGGCCGTGGCCGTGATCGACGAGTTCCAGCGCCGTGGCCTTGGCAGCGTCCTGCTCGGCGAGCTGGCGAGGGTCGGGCGGGTGCACGGGATCAAGTCATTCCAGCTCATCGTGCTGCCGGAGAATCGCGAGATGCTAGGCCTGCTGCGCAAGATGGGCTGGATCCACCAGGCCCGGCTGAGCGGAGGGGTCTACGAGATCTCGTTCGACCTCCCCGGGTTGGGCTGATGGACACGCAGATCCTCGCGTTCGCCGGCGTGTCGCTGCTGCTGGCGGTGACCCCGGGTCCGGACATGGCCGTAGTGACCAAGAACGCGCTGGCGCACGGCCGGCGCGGCGTAATCCTGACCACCAGCGGCATCGGACTGGCGCTCGTGACCTGGGTCACCGCGACCGCGGTGGGATTGTCCGCGCTGCTGCGAACCTCTGGTGAGGTCCTGCTGGTGCTCAAGATCGTCGGCGCCTGCTACCTCGCGTATCTCGGGGTGCGCACTCTGCTCGAGTCGCGGGCCCAGCCCGGCGACCTGCTCGGCGCGACCCCGCCGGCGGCCCCGGCCCACGCGGTGTTTCGCCAGGGATTTCTCTCGGCCATCAGCAACCCCAAGCTGGGCGTGTTTTTCGTCACGTTCCTGCCGCAGTTCGTGCAGCCGGGACAGGCGGTGCTGCCGAGGCTCTTCGAGCTGGGCGTGACCTTCGCGGTCATCGGTTGGGTGTGGATGAACGTCTACGGCTTGTTCGTCACGCGCCTGCGCCAGGTGATCACCGCGCCGCGGGTCAGGCAATGGATGCAGAGAGTGACCGGCGTGGTTCTGCTCGGCTTCGGCGCGCGCCTCGCCCTGGAACGCGTGTAGCGGACGCTCAGGGCCAGACGAACTCCGTGCACAGGTAATCGATCGACTGTCCCTCCGGCATTCCGTTGGGATAGTTCTTGGGGTCAGCTGGGTTGAGCGCGAAGATCGCCACTGTCACGCCGCGCTGCCTCGCCACGATGACCGCAAAGCGGACCTTGGTCGCGGTCTGCGAAGGACCGACGAGGTTGGCCGCGTAGACCTGGCCGATGCCATCCTGGTTTCCGATGTGCGCGCCCTTCAGCCCGGCGACCAGCGTGACGTCCTGGTACTGGGAAGACGGCAGCCCAGAAACGACGGACTGCAGGACCTGGTCGGCGTTCGCGCCGCTCGACCCGGTGACCGACACGAAGCCGAGCTTCGTCGCCAGCGTGACGCCGGCGTCACCCTGGGTCCGCACGGTCCAGCGCGCGGGGTAGTTGACCTGGAATTTGAACCGTGCGCTCTGGAACGTCGCCTCCTCGGCGAGGGGAGTGATCACCTTCGGGGAGCAGTTGGAGATGCACGTCGAGTGGCTGCCGGACGTGAACTGCGCGACGGCCAACCCGCCGACCAGGACCGCGACCACGATCAGGACGAGGACGAGGCCGCCCGCGACCAGCGCCGGCCTCAACCTGTAGCGGCCGGCCGTGGGATACGTGGCCGGAGGCGCCGGCGGGTAGCGATACATCGGCGGCGCGGCGACCGCCTGCATGGCCACCGGAGTGCCGCAGCGTCCGCAGTACATCGCGCCAGGAGCCAGAGGCGCGCCACATCGCGCGCACACCGGGCCGGGCGGCTGGTAGGCCATCAGGCGCCTCCCGCCACTTTCGGACGACCCTTCGGAGCCGCCGACCGGGCCGCGCCGCATGCGGGACAGAAGGCCATCGTCGGGACGATCCGGTGGCACTCCGGACAGGGCCCGTCAGGCCCGATCTCGTGCTCCGCGCCTTCGACCAGGAGGGCTTCGTGGATCACCAGCCGCACATACAGCAGTAGGGCGATCGCGACCACCACGAGGATCCCGACGTCCAGCACCAGGTCCGGGATCAGGAATGCCATGAGGCCGAGCAGCACCTGCACCCCGAACCCGATGGCGACCGCCGCCGGGATGCTCGACCGCCACGGCCGGTCCTTCCTCCGCCGGTCGAAACGCCGCAGCCAGATGGCAGCGGTTATGAGCCCGGTGGTGCACGCGTTGATGAGCATCACGAGGAGGCCGGCGCGCGTCAGTCTGACCGCCCAGTCGAGCGTGGAGCCGGTGCCCACGAGCGGCCCGATGAGCAGCGGCCAGAACTGGGTGAGCGAGCTCGCGAGCGTGAAGCCGAGCGCGGACGCAGCGCCGAACGTGAGGCCGTCAAGCGGCTCGCGGAAGCGCTCCCGAAACTCGTAGAGGAACAGCGGTCCGGCGAGCATCAGCGCCTGGCCAACCACCGGGATGACGATCGCGGTCAGCAGCAGCGCGGCGTCGCGGTCGCCCGTGACCAGGCGCCCGGCGAGTGATCCGCCGAAGATGTAGGTCGCGGCGGCGCCGAGCACCCCGCCGGCAACCATGGTCGCGCCGATCACGAGCCAAGGCTCTGACTCGTAGACCTCGACCTCGTAGAGATACATGAGGTAGAGCACGGGCAGCGCGAACACCGCAGCGGTCGTTGCGAGCGCAAAGAGATGCAGTGCGGCCAGCAGCAGGACCAGCGCGCCTGCCGCAAGCAACGCGAGGCGAAACGTTGCGCCGCTGCGATGCGGCAGGTGGGGGAACAGGGTGGTCACTATCGAGACCTGCGCGACGCGCTCGGTCGGCACGGCGGCGAATGCGTGGGTGCGGCGTCTGTTGTCCGAGACGAGGTGCGCGCCGCAGTGGCCGCAGAAGTCGCCGGCGGGGACGACCGACCCGCAGTGGGGGCACGTGACCAGCGGCGGTCCCTCGGTCTGCTCGCTCACGAGCCGCCGCCTTTGATGTAGCGAATCCAGGCTGCGTCCAGCGCGGCCGCGTCCATGCTCCCCCAACCGGTCGCGAAGTCCCATCCGCTGCCAGCGTCGAAGAAGAGGTTGTTGCCAGAGACCACGTCGTGATAAGGCCGCGGGCTCAGCCTGGAGGAGTTCTCGCCCATCCAGTAGAGAGCCGGGTTGGCGAAGCCGACCTGGCGCAGGCCTTTCTGCTTGAGGTCCTGGTTGATGAGCGCGACGGTGCCCGCCCAGAGGGGAGTGGCCGCCGACGTCCCGCCCGCCTGCTCGTCGTGGCCGTTGAACACGATGTGAAAGCCGGTTGACGGGTCGGCGTCGGCCGAAACGTCTGGCACCTGCCGCTCGCCATGGGCGCCCGGCTGCGCCTCGTTTCGCTGGAAGTCGGGCGCCGCGTAGAACTGGCTCGCTCCGCCGCCGCCACCGCTCTGGTCGATGGGGCTGCCCCACGCGAACTCTCTGTAGTACGTCCCCTGCTGCGACTCGAAAACGGTCGTGCCGCCGACGGCGGTGACGCTCGGCAGGGTCGCCGGGAAGCTGGCGGCCGCCTGCTGGTCCAGGCCGCACGTGTACGCGCCGGTGTCGCCGCTCGCGACGAAGTGGGTGATACCCAGCACCACGGCTCGATCCTGGATCGAGGCATAGTTGTTGCGCGCCCCGTTGGGGGTCTCCGGTTCGCACGAGCCGAGGCTCTCCGAGATGATCGAGCCGAGATGGTCGGTGACCATCTGGTCGAAGGCACGGTCGCTGTGCCCGAAGTCGGGGGCGGAGAGATAGACGACCAGCTTCGCGTTCGGCGCGACCGAGTGGACGATCTCCAGGTCGAGGACCGTTTCGCCGGCCGGCTTCTCGGGCGTGCCCCAGTTGGGATCGCGTTTCAAAGTGAGCAGCGGCCCGAACGCCGGCAGGCCGAACGTTGCCGCGAACTTATCCAGGTCGCTGAGGTTGGGAAGGTCGTCGATCTCGGGCAGCATGATCGTCTGGCCCGTACCGTCCAGCCCGGCGTCGCGCAGGGGCTTGATGTTGTAGTAGCCCAGCACATCCACCGGCGTCAGACCGCCCGGGCGAACCGCGTAGCCGTGGGCGCCCCCGTAGTCGTCCAGGCCGCTGACGCCTTCGGCCACGGCCGCAAGCGGCGCGGGTAGCGAAGGTTGGTCGAGCGTGGCGTAAAAGGTCGTGCCGTTCGGGAGCCTGTAGTTCTCGATGTCGACGCCGAGAAGCGTGGCCACGGCCGGCGCGGGACCGTCGGCGGCGATGAGGTTCGATGGCGACTGCCAGGCTGCGCTGATGCCGGCCGACCGCAGCACTCCGACCGCGGGCGAGACGAGGGCCGGGTCAGGCCCGAAGCGAGCCGCGTACTCCGCGGGGGTCACCGTCCGCCCCGACGCGGCGAGCGTCGAAAGCTCAGCCTGGTTGCGTCTCTTGAGGCCGATGCTGAGCGAGATAGCCGTCGAGGCGTCTGCGGGGCCGAGCCGCGTCGAGTGCCGGATCGCGTTGAGCAAGGTCGGCGCCGGCTTCGGAATCGCTTTCTCCGTCACCAGTCCTGTCCCAACTTGCTGGGGAGGGTAAGCGTGGGGAGGATTGCACCCCAACAGCGCCACGACAAGGATTGCCGCCATCGCCGCCCGGTTCACGGGAACGTAGCTTCCCAGACCTCGGCCTCGAAGGCGACCTCAAAACCAAGCTTCCGGTAGACGGCATCGGCGCGCTGCGGGTTCATGCCGTCGACGTACAGCGACGCGGTCGACGCGCCGGCTGCCTGCAGCCGGCACAGCGATTCCGCGACCAGCCACCCCGCCAGCCCCCTCCGCCTGTGCTCGGGCAGCGTGCCGACGGAGCTGATCAATCCCACCGGCTGCGGCCGCGGGTCGCCGGCGTACTTCTCGACCTCGCCGAGGGTGATCGCGGCGGGCGCCCGTCGCCCGGCGGTGACCGCCATCAGGCACAGCTCCGGCGTCCGGCCCGCGACGATCTCCGCCTCGCCTCGAGGCACGAATCGCCAGTGGTCGGCAAACGTCCGGTTGAACATGTCGGACCAGGTTCCGGCCGGCACCGCCGTCGCGTCGACCACCTCGTAGCCCGCCACGGCCGGCGCCGAAGGCAGCCCGTCCCCCAGGCCGCGGTCCATCCGCCACCACGGGCGCGCTGCCCGCAGGCCGATGTGCTCCAGGCCATCGCCGAGCCCCTTGGCGACGTAGATCTGGGCGATCGACGCGCCCGCCGCGCGCGAGAACTCGACTCCCCATCGGACCATCTCCACGTAAGCAGAGCCGAGTCCGCCGGCGTACAGGTTGGCGAGGACACCGTCGGGCGATGGGCGTGCGATCACCAGGACCGCGCCTGCCAGCTTGCCGTGGTCGTCGATCACGCGGGACTTCGACCCCCAGTCGAAGTGCGCCAGCATCGCGCGCAAGCGCTGTTCGCCCGGCGCGATGTCCTGCCTTCCGTGCTCGACCTCGTGCCGCCACAGCTGGACGAGCTCGGGCACGTCGTCGACCCTGCCGGGCCTGATCCTCACCGAGGACCCCTCATGCGGTTACGCGAGTGACCACCTCGTGCACGTCCGGGATCTCGCGCAGGATCATCTCCTCGAGCTCGCTTTCAATCTGGTGCGCATGCTCGAGCGTGATCTCGCCCGCCACCTCGGCCACGACGTGCGCGTAGATCCGGTTGTCGCGATCGCTCAGCTCGACGTCGACCAATCGCTTCACCTCAGGTTGTGACTCGACGACCTGGCGCATTCGCTCGGCGAGCTGCCTGCGGCGCGCGGTCACGTCCTGGCCCGGCACGACCTGCGGCTCCATCGGCTCGAGGTGGATGTCTATGCGCGCGACCTCGGGCAGCTCCGCCCGTATCGAGCGCTCGAGCTCGCGGCTGGTCTTCGACGCGACCGCAAGCTTCTGGTCCCCGGGGAGCTTGGCGTGCATCGTGAGGTGCAGAGAGCCGTCGGCCTCGCGCTCGACGGTCACGTTGTGCAGATCGCGAACGCTGCCGTTGCGCGCCGCAGCGGCGTGGACGCGCTCGACCAGGTCTTCCTGCTGGGCCTGGCCCTCTACCGAAACGGCGAGGTCCAGGCGGGGCAGGGCCGACCGCGCCTTGGCCTTGACCGCCTTGGACAGCGCGCTGGCCGCCTCGACCGAGAGCATCCGGCCGGTCGCGATGCTCGCGTCACCGATGAGGTTCGGGCCCGATCGCCTCACCCGGACCGAACGGACCTCCCGCACGCCGTCGACGCTCTCGATCGCCTGGCGCAGCTGCTCCTCGGCTCCAGCTGGAGCCCGATCGATAAGGATGTCGCCCGACCGCCACGCGAGCAGGCCCGCGGCGCGAGCCACGATGCCGGCCACCAGCAGCGCGGCGACCGAGTCCGCCCAGGTAAATCCCATGCGCACACCGGCAAGCCCGGCGAGCACGCCCACTGTCGCGAGCACGTCCGAGATGCGGTTGGTCGCGTCCGCGAGCATCGCTTCGCTGGATGCCAACTTGCCGACTCGCCGGAGGATGGCGGCGCGGCCGGCCTCGATCACGAGCGTCACGATGAGGAGCGCGAACGCGTAGCCGGCGGGATTGACGGTGATTCCGCCCGCGGCCAGCCGGCGGATCGCCTCGAATGCGATGTAGACCGCCGTGATCAGCAGCAGGATGCCTTCGGCGAAGGCGGCCAGATTTTCTGTGCGGCCGTGTCCGTAGGGGTGCTCGGTGTCGGCTGGTTTGCGCGACGTGCGCACGGCCACCAGGGTGAATCCGCTAGCGGCCAGGTCCAGGAAGGAGTGCGCGGCCTCGCTCAGAATGCCCAGGCTTCCGGTGAGCAGCCCGACCACGAGCTTGGCCACCACCAGCCCTACACCGATCACGACCGAGCCGAGAGCGACCAGCTCCGGCCTGCGTTCCAGGAGACTCACCGCTTCACTTTAAGCGCACGTTTTGGGCCCCTCCTGGACCGGGGTTGCCTGGGCACACCCGGTCTCTAGCGGAGCTTCGAGGCCGTTGCGAAAAGCTGCTCCTCGGTACCCAGCGCGATGACGAGGTCATCCTCGTCGAGCCTCGCGCTGGCCGGTGGGTTGACGTTCACCGTGCCGTCGGGCTTGCGCACCGCCAGCACCTTGGCCGCATCGCGCGCGACGAGCCCCGCCTCCTCCAGCGACTTCCCGATGGCCTTGCTGTCGAGCGTCACCACCATCTCCTGGACGCCGATCCCCGCCTCGCCGTGGTGCAGGGTGTCGAGCAGGTCGACCATCGCGGGACGGATGGCGAGCTCCGCCATACGGTGCCCGGCCATGACGTAGGGCGAGATGGTCCGCGTCGCGCCCGCCAGCTCGAGACGGCGGATCGAGTCGGGCCGGCCGGCCCGCGCGACGATGTACAGCTTGGGGTTGAAGGCGCGAGCGGCGAGGACGATATAGACCGCGCGCTCATCCGAGTCGACGGCCGAGACCAGGCCCTTGGCGCGCTCGATGCCGGCCTGCTTGAGGATCTCCTCCTTCGACGCGTCGCCTTCGATGTGCAGCCTGCCCTCGGCGCGGATTCTCTCCAGCGCCTCCCCCGTCTGATCGATGACGACGTATGGGACCTGGTGTTCCTCGAACTCGGCGACCACCTGCGTACCGATGCGGCCGTAGCCGCAGATGATGAAGTGATCGCGTAGCTGGTCGAGATCCTTTTGCAACTGGCGCTCCCTTCGATACCTGCCGAATGCATTTTCCGCCAGCGTCTCGGCGAAGACGCCGAAGCCGTACAGCATCGTGCCGACGCCTACCACGATCAGGCCCGAGGTGAAGAGCCGGCCGGGCCATCCCTGGGGATGCACCTCGGTGTAGCCGACGGTGCTGATCGTGATGATCACCATGTAGAAGGAGTCGAGCAGGCTCCACCCGTTGATCAGCATGTAGCCGGAAACGCCGACCGCTATGACGATGCCGAGGAGGACTCCCGCGAGGCGGAAACGGCGGAGCGGATGCTCGAGCCGCGTCATGGCACGGCGATCATCAAGCACTTAAGGGGTCCCCACGAAATCACGGCGAAGCCTCTGATTTCGTGGGGTTATCCGCCGCCCCCGCCGGGACCCTCGAGCCCTGGTTTTGTCATCTTGCCGAGGTCGAGCACGCGGTTCAGCTCTCGCTCGCTGACTCCGCGGGCTCGGGCCAGCTGGCGGATCGAGCGGCCCGTCCGCATGGATTCCTTCGCGAGCTTCGCCGCCTCGTCGTATCCGATCACAGGGTTGAGCGCCGTGGCAAGCATCGGGCTGCGCTCGACCAGCTCTGGTCCCCGATCGGTGGCCTGCAGGCCTTCCACGCAGCGCTCGGAGAAGTTGCGCGTGGCGGCAGCCAGCAGCGTGATCGATTCGAGCATCGCCTGGCCGGCGACCGGCATCATGACGTTGAGCTCGAAGATGCTGCCGGCCTGGCCCGACACGAGGACAGTCGCGTCGTTGCCGTAGACGCGCGCGATCACCATCAGCATCGACTCGATGATCACCGGGTTGACCTTGCCCGGCATGATGCTCGAGCCCGGCTGCGTCTCCGGAAGCCTCAGCTCGCCAAGGCCGGCGATCGGTCCGGTGCCCATCAGGCGGATGTCGGAGCCGATCTTCCACAGGCTCGTGCCGATCGTGCGCAGCGCGCCGTGCGCAGCGACCAGGACATCGAGCGTCGCCTGCGCATGGAAGTGATTCGCCGCTTCCTTGAGCGGGAGGCCGGTTGTTTTCGCCAGCCGCGCGACGGTGAGCTTCGCGTACTGAGGATGGGAGTTGATCCCCGTGCCGACCGCGGTTCCACCGAGCGGAACTCGCGCCAGCTCGTCGATCGCCCCGTGCGCGCGACGGATCGATTCCTCGATCTGGCCCGCGTACCCCTTGAACTCCTGGCCGAGGCGGATCGGCGTCGCGTCCTGAAGGTGCGTGCGCCCCGTCTTGACGACGGGCCAGAACTCCTTGCTCTTCGCCTCCAGCGCGCGCTGCAGCCGCTGCAGCGCGGGCACCAGCTCGTCCTGGATCGCCATCGCCGAGGCGAGCTGGATCGCGGTCGGAATGACGTCGTTCGACGACTGATCCAGATTGACGTGGTCGTTGGGATGGACGAGCTTCGAGCCGCGCTCGCCGCCGAGGATCTCGGTGGCGCGGTTGGCGATGACCTCGTTGGCGTTGGTGTTGCTCGAGGTCGCCGACCCCGTCTGGTAGAGGTCGATCGGGAACTGGCCGTCGAGCTTGCCGTCGATGATCTCCTGCGCGGCGGCCGCGATGGCGCGGGCT
>DATIOJ010000056.1:0-9941 GCA_035473355.1 Candidatus Limnocylindrales bacterium | reverse complement strand
CTGCTTGGTCTCAGCCGCGCGAGGATGCGGCGCAGCAGCAGCGGCCGCAGCGCGACCCACGCCTCCATCACAGGTGAGCGCTGCGCGGACGCCTCTTCGGGCGGCGCGTAAGCAGCGACGACGTACGCGCCGGTGAGGGCGCTCATCGGCTCCGCGGCTTCGGGGAAAGACCTCTGCAGGCGCCGGCTCAGCTCCAGCGGAGTCTCTCCCGGCCGGCGTTCAGCGCCGGCGAGGTTGGCCAGCACCAGCATGCGTCTCCACACCGCACTGACGGTGCGGGGCCGCAGATAGCGCAACGCGAGGACGGCCAGAAGTAACAAGAGCACGACGATCACCGCCAGGCCCTTGGAGAGGATGCCGGTGGTCACAGAGCTGACGGAGAAGCCGGTGCCGCCGACGCCGACGATGGGCTCGACGAGACCGGGCCGTGACTTCGGCGTCGCGGTGCTGCCGCCGGCGGGTCCGGCGACGATCTGGGAGGGATCGCAGTTGGAGTCGCGGAAACATGGGTTGGTGCCTGTCACGCCTCGCTGGATCGCGCCATAGCCGGGCTCATCGGCGGTCGGCTCGAAGGGAATCCATCCGTAGCTCGGGAAGTAGACCTCGACCCACGTGTGCGCGTCCTCGCCGCGGACGACGTAGTCCTCGGTCTGGGGGTTGAAGTTTCCCGGTCCAAAACCGTTGACGAGGCGCGTGGGGATGCCCAGGGATCGCAGCATGTCCCCCATCGCGGTCGCGAAGAACTCGCAGTAACCCTCTTTCCCGGTGAAGAGGAACCAGTAGATCGGATCCTGGCCGGGCGGCGGCTTCGCCGCGAGGTTGTATCTGTAGTGGTTGCCGTCGCGCAGCCAGCTCTCGATCGCGCTTGCCATGTCATACGGAGTGGTGGCGTTCTTGCTGTTGACGATCTGCAGGGCGAGGTCGTGAATCGCGCTCTGCACCTCCGGGCTCCGGTAGCCCACCGATGGCAGAAACGTGAAGGGCGCCACCCAGTCGGGGTACGCGGTCCCGGCGTTCTGGAGATCGCTGGTGGTCGCGGTCGAGAAATCGACAGTCACCGCGTAGTTGCCCGCGGAGTTCGCCGGCTTGACGCTGTCGAGCCGATCGATCGACTCCAGACCGTCCTGTGGTCCGCCACCGACCGGAACCTGGGTGGCCAGCGTCGTGCGATCGATCTTGAACAGCTGCCCGGGGTAGAAGAGCACCGTCTGGAAGCCAACCGGCGGAGCTCGCATCGTCACGTGGATGGTCTTGCCGGCCAGCTTCTGGTAGCTCTCCATGTAGTCGGGGAAGCTGTTCTGGGGGAGTACCTCCTGGAAACCGTTCTGCGGCGCGTAACGCCACTCCTTCCCGCTGGTGAACGTCTCGTTCACGCCGCGGAAGTACCGAGGTCCGGCGTAGTCGCCACCCTGGATCGTGTACTCGAAAACCACGTCGCGAGTCCGCTGCAACGAGCCGCTGAGCTTCACGTCGTCTGTGAACCCGGTCACGCCGTGCCCGCCGCTGCTCGAGAAGATCCCTGGATTGCTGCTCAGACGCTGCTGGAGCTGAGCCCAGCTCGTGAAGAGCCCGGACTCGACGTCGAGCGTGCGGTCTGACGTCGAAAGCGGGGGCAGCATGATGCCGAGGACGATCAAGCCCGCCATCGCCACGAGGCCGCTCTCCCAGAAGTCCCACTTCGCATCGCCCGTCAGCTTCACCCTCGCGCGGCCGGCGTTCGCGATCGAGCTCGTGTAGTTCGTCCACAGAAGGAGGGCGAGCGTGAGGATGAGCATTGTGAGGACGTAGCCGTTCTGATCGACCGGGAAATTGAGCACATTGGTCGCGAAAGCGGCTGCGCCCGGAATCAGGCCCAGCATCGGCTTGCGCCAGCGGAGCACGCACCAGCTGAGCCAGGCGCCGGTCACCCACATGAGCAGGCAGATGAGCACAAGGAAGAAGGCGGGGTCTGACGTCACTTCGCCGGTCTGGATCCGTGTCCACCACACGTTGATCAGCGGGAGGCCGAGCACGTCTGAGGGGTGGGCCGCGTGAATGCGGGGCCACGCGCCCACCACCGCCGCCACGGGCGCGAGGAGAGCGCCGATGCCAAGGCCGATGGGCTCACGCAGCGGCAGGATGGCGAAGATCGCCAGCAGGATGGAGCCGGCGAGAGCGATCGGGACGATGACGTCGAGCCCGTCGACCCAGTGCGCCGTCGTCGTCGACTTCGCGATGGTGACCGTCATGAGGAGGACGAGGGCAGCCGACCAGAATCGGCCTCCGCCCAGCCACTCGCGCGCTCGCTCCATCAGGGCCGAGGCGCCGACGCCCTCGTCGAAACCGTCGGGCCGGGCCAGGACGCTATGCGATACGGATCGCATCCCTTGTCCTCACGAGACGCGCGAAGTCATCGCCACGCCTCACGACGTAGAGGTCGACGTCCTGTCCGAGGTCGAAGCTCACGTTCTGGTCGGGGCCGCCGAAGCTCATCGCGTCGAGATAGAAGACGATCAGCGTCGTCCGCTTGCCCCTGACCGCCTGCAGGAGACGCACCCACGCCGGGTCCGCGCTCGGCGTGATGACAGCGATCGCGCGCCGGGGGAGGCGGCGAATCCGGTCCCAGGCCAGCGTCTGAGTCAGCGGCGTGCGGCCGTCGGCCTGGCAGACCGCCAGGTAGTCGAGGATGAGCCGGTCCTGGCGGACCGCGCGGTGCGGTTCGAGCACGGTGCCTCGCGAGTCGTTGGCGATGAGTCCGACCTGGCGGCCGCGGCTGTGCACCTGCGCCGACAGCGAGGCGGCGAGGCTGACGCCGTACTCGAGGGTCGATTCTTCGTTCTCGCCGAAGTGCACGCCCCTGTCGAGGTCGAGCAGGATCCACAGGTCGGTCGTGAGCGGCTGCTCGAAGGTCTTCGACATTAGGCGCTGATGCTTGGCCGACAGGGGCCAGTGGATGCGCCCGAAGCTGTCACCCGTCGTGTAGTCGCGCACGCCGCCCGTCTCCGGCGGATAGTCGGCCCACGCGCCGAAGGCGGTGGTGCTGCCGACCTGCTGCGCGCTCGGCGTCATCAGGTCGGGGACAGGGCGCACGCGCGGATAGACGAGGATCGACGTCCGCTGCGTCAGCTTGAGCTCGCGATCGAAAAGCCCGAACGGCTCGCGAACCCTGAGCGACGTTGGTCCCAGGGCGAGCCAGCCCCGGCGGCGGTACACGCCCCGCGCCTTCCACCGGACGATCTCACTGCCGAGCGAGATCACGCGTCCGGGCTGGTAGTCGCTGATCTGGCTCAGGTCGCGGACCTCGACCCACGGCGCCGGGACCCAACCCTTGCGGCGCACCTCGAACGTCTCCTCGTACACCTCGCCGACCGTCGGCGTGCCCGGGTCGACACGGCGCGTGACGGAGACGCCGCGGATGGCGAGGCGCGGCCACAGCCACGCGATGAGGAACAGAAGGCACAGCCCGTAGGCGAATGCGTACGCGGTCCGGATCGCTGTGAGGTAGGTGAAGAACAGGAGCATGCCGAGCGCACCGCCGAGCGCGAGCTTGCTCACAGGACCCCCTCTAGTTCGTCGCTATCCGTCGAAGGCCATCTGAGGAACGTGCTCGCGCTCGAGGAGGCCGGCGACGAGCTTGCCCGCGCTCTGACCCTGCATCTCCGCATTCGGTCGCAGGATGATGCGGTGCGCGAGAACGGGCTCCGCGAGCACCTTGATGTCGTCGGGGAGAACGAAGCTGCGGCCCTGGATGGCGGCGAATGCCTGGCTGGCATGGAAAAGGTTGAGCGTGCCGCGCGTGCTCGCGCCGAGCGCAACCTCGGGGTTGCCGCGCGTGCGGCCGACGAGGCGCGCGATGTACTCGCGCAGCTCGGGTTTCACGAACACCTCACGCACCGCCACCTGCGCCGCCTTGAGCTCGTTCGGTGACACGACCGGCTGCAGCTCCTCCATCGGCGATTCGACCTTGTGCTGGTTGAGGAGGTTTGCCTCCTCCTTCTCGCTGAGGTAGCCGAGCTTGACCTTCATCAGGAACCGGTCGAGCTGCGCTTCGGGCAGCGGGAAGGTGCCGGAGTATTCGACCGGGTTCTGCGTGGCCATGACCATGAACGGCTTGGGCAGCACGTGCGTGTCGCCGTCGATCGTCACCTGGCGCTCCTCCATCGCCTCGAGGAGTGCAGCCTGGGTCTTGGGGCTGGCGCGGTTGATCTCGTCCGCGAGCACGATCTGCGCGAACACCGGGCCGGGCCGGAACTCGAACTCGTTGGTCTTCTGGTTGAACGCGCGGACGCCCGTCACGTCGGACGGGAGCAGGTCGGGCGTGAACTGGATGCGGCGGAACGTGCAGTCGAGGGAGCGGGCGAGCGACTTGGCGAGCATCGTCTTTCCCACGCCTGGCACGTCCTCGATCAGGAGGTGGCCCTCGCAGAGCAGGGTGACGAGGCAGAGCCGGATCTCTTCCTCTTTGTTGACGATCGCGCGACCGACGTTGGAGAGGAACGAGTCGGCTACCCGGGTGACGACTTCGGCTGCCACTCCCGCGATTATAGGTTCGCCATTGCGGTCACCCATCTCAGTTGAATACGGCTGAGGGGGTGGTTTGGTTCCCGTGGATATCTGTACCCCTCTCGCCGCCCGGGCCGTCAACCGGACGTCGACCACTTCGAATCCCATCCATTGACATAGGTCTCGGTGAAGTCCGGGCCGTCGAACTGAAAGCCCCAGCACAGCGTGGCACGAGGAACGGCGAACATGAGAATCAGATCCTCATTGGCCGGTTGGTGCCAGGAATCAGGGACGACCGCTTCTGGATGTAGCTGGACCTTCTTGTTCACCAAATCTGTCCCGAGTGACGGACCGGCGACGATCACCCCGCTCGGCCCATACGAAAACTGAGCAAATACCAACGGCTGATTGGTCACCAGATCTCTACCCCGGACGAGCACCACGCCCGGACGCTTGGCGGCGTAGTAGAGCGTGGGGGCGAACCAGTCACCCTGGTTCGTCGTGGCCACCGTCGAAGCCGACAGCAAGTACACGGGCCCATCGCCCTGGACAAGTCCACCTCCAACGATTTGCGTATAAGGACAAGGTGCTCCTGGCTGGACCACGGGCAGGACAATTGGCCTGGCCTCGAGACCGTGCAGCTCGGACTGGTTGAGCGAACCCGCCGGCGAGCTCTCTCGATTCATTCCATTGCGCCAGATCTGAATGCCGATGAGGGTTCCACCCACCAGCAGCAGGACCAGCACCGCCGCGACGAGGGTCGCCATGCCCCGGAATCGAATCGGCCACGATGCGGCGCGACGCCCGTGCGTCAGGCTTCGCCGATCATGGTCGTTGGCGAGCACGAAGGCGGTGACGCTTCTCTCGAGACTCGGCGCGGGCGGTGCTACCTCGTCGACCGCGTCGTGGATCTGGGTCCGCATGCTCATCGGAGGGCCTCCTCGATCTCTAGGTCGGGCCTCAGTCGACGCACGGCCCGGTACAGGCGGCTGCGAGCGGCCTCGACCGACGTGCCGGCCACGGCGGCCACTTCGAGCAGAGGCATGTCGAGGTAGAAGAAGAGGCTGACTACCAGTCGATCCTCGTGGGAGAGGCGCCGCAGCGCCTCACGCACATCGGCGCGACTCACCCACTGCTCCTCGCCCGAAACGACCGCCAGGTTCGGCGGGAGTCCAAAGTTGACGCGGGTGAGCCACCTGCGCCGCCTGGCGTTGCGACACTGGTTGGCCACGATGCCGAGGAACCAGGCGCGCAGGCGGCTGCGGTCGCCGAGGCGGCCGACCTTGCGCCACGCGATCAAAGACGCCTCCTGGACCGCGTCCTGCGCGGCCTCCGGATCGTGGAGCAAGGCGCAGGCCAGGCGGTAGCCAGGTTGAACCAGCGGGACGAGCAGATCCGTGAAGGACTGCTCGTTCACCCGTTGGATCGTTGTCACCGACTGGACCGCCACTCGCTCCATCAGTCTGGGCCTGCTCAGAACGGCGCGCGTCCCGATGGGATGCGTGTCGGCTGCGCCTGGGATCCGCAGTCGGCAGCCCGGTCGCAGGTGGCCGAGGACGGCGTGCTGTACGGCGCCGGCTCGGTAACGAATGGCTGAGGCGCCACCGCACCGGGGACGCAGCCCCACACCTGTGCGGTGTGTGACACGACGGCGTGGCTGCCCGCGGGGCACGTCGCGGCCGTCGACGGACTCGAGGCTGGAGAGCTCCAGGCCTTCGCGAAGTAGCCGCCCGCCCCACCCAGAAGGAAGGCCGACAGCAGGGCGACGATGAACAAACGCAAGGCGGCGGCCGAAACCTGCGCTCCGCGCAACGGTGCGGTGGCTTGCATGTGGTGAGTGCTCCTTGTGGTTCATTTGGGTGGCGAGCGTTTGGCGCCGCTGCTCGATTGCTGCCTATTCACGTCACCGGGAGCCAGATTTGTGTCACCCGTTACCAAGGCAGCTCGCGCTGCGTCTTGTCTGTGAGATGAGGTTTCGCCTTGCCGTGATCGTCCTGGCCGCGACGGCGTGCGGTTCGGCGATTCCGGCGCCGGCCGTCGGATCGCCCCTCACGGTGCCGCAGCTCAAGTTCGCGGTGATGGACTCGGTCGGCAAGCCCGTCTTCTGCGATCCCGACTTCTATCCCATCGCGCGCCAGGGCGGCGAGGAGGCGAACGCGATCTCGATGTATCCCCAGATCAAGGCCGACGCGGCGTCTTATGCCGCGATCGTGGCGCACGAGCACCTGACATCGGGCGACCTGACCGAGGCCGAAAAGCTCGTCGTCTATCGGGCCTGGAAGCTGCTGCGGTTCGTCGGCCTGACTTCAGCAGGCCCCGACTACTCCTTTGACTACCGCATCAAGCCGTCGAGCGGCTCTTACGAGACGGTCGCGGGGAAGGTTCGGGTCGACGGTGTGGTGACCGTCACCTCGAGGACTGCGAGCGGGCCGCCGGCCTGCCCGATCTGCCTGGCAGCCGCCACCATGATCGACACGCCGAGCGGATCGGTCCGAGTCACCGATGTCCGCGAGGGCACCATCGTATGGACCCAGGCCGCAGACGGCGCGCGTCTGGCTGCGGCTGTTGTTGAGGTCGGCAGCATGGAGGCGCCCCCGGAGCATCAGATGGTGCACCTGGTCCTCGCCGACGGCCGCGAGCTCCTGGTCTCACCGGGCCACAAGACCGGCGACGGCCGCCCGGTCGGGACTCTCCGGGCGGGCGGCGAGCTCGATAGCTCGACGATCACGACCTCGGAGCTGGTGCCGTACGCCGGCGGGCGGACCTATGACCTACTGCCCGCCGGCGCCACGGGTCGTTACTGGGCGAACGGAATCCTGATGTCGAGCACGCTCCGCTAGCAGGCGTAGAAGATCTCACTGAAGCCAGGCCCGTCGATCTGCCAGCCGGTCCCGCCCGACGCAGACCCCGGGATGCCGATCAGGAAGTCCCAGACGAAACGGTGTTGCTCGGTGGGCCAGCCGGGCCTGGCAACGGCATCAACCTGGTTCTCGTCCAACACCAGCTCGGTGTGTTGCTTGTACTGGGTCCCGTCGACCACGTCGGTCCCGACGGTGGGTCCCCCGGCGAAGGGGCCCACAAAGACCATCGGCACGTTCTTTTTGTAGACATCTTCAACGCGGACGATGATGGGGCCGCTGATGACGGTGTCGGCGGACGCAACGTTGTAAAAGTACTCACCCCAGTTGGTCCGCACAGCTGACCCTCCGTCGCCATAGATCGGCCCTGCACCAAACGATCCTTGTGCGTTGTAAGGGCCGGTCTTGCAGTCCAGGACCGACTTGTTGAACACCTGCAGTCGGATGGGCCGCGCCTCGAGCTGCTGCAGCGGCGTAAGTCCCACGCCGGCCGGCGCGACGTTGTTGTGCGATGAGTTCCACGAGATGATCGCCGCCACGGCAACCGCGACCAGCAGCACCGCTGCGACAAGGGCAACCGAAATCCGAAGCCGGGTAACCATTCGTTCCTTCCTCTGCCGGCCCTTGTGCTGGGCCAGCACCGTCTGCACCACCCGCTCGGGCATGCCTCCGAGCGGCGGCGTGATCACTTCGAATGCCGAATGAATTTCCCTGCGCAGGCTCACCTGAGTGCCTCCTCGATCGCGACGTCGGGGCGAAGCTTCTTTACGGCCCGGTGCAACTTGGTCCGGGTAGCTCCCGCGGACTTGCCGATGACGCTGGCCACCTCGTCGACCGGGAGGTCAAGATAGAAATACAGGACGACCACCAGACGGTCGTCGTGTCCCAAACGAGCAATGGCGCGACGCAGATCGGCGCCGTGAAGTGTTCGGTCTTCACCTGAGACCACGGTGATCCGCTCGGGAACGCCGAGCTCCACCGTGGCCGACCATCGGCTCCGGCGATAGTTGCGGCACTTGTTGGCGACGACGCCAAGAAACCAGGGACGCAGCCGGCCCTGGTCGCGCATGCGCCCCAGCTTGCGCCACGCGGTGAAGGACGCTTCTTGAACCACGTCCTCGGCCGCCTGGGAGTCGTGGAGCATGGCGAGCGCGAGCCGGAAGCCTGGCTCGATGAGCGGCTTGAGCAGGTCGGCGAACGTCGACTCGCTGACCGGCAACGGCTTGAGCTCGGCCACCTGCTGCATGTCTCACCTATTCCTGTCTGCTGACAGGCGGTTTGTTACACGCAGACCTTAGGAGACTTCTTCCTCTTCGACCAGGCGCAAGTGGCTGCTCACGTCCAGACCGAGGTGGCGGGC
The DNA here is from genome assembly GCA_035473355.1 of Candidatus Limnocylindrales bacterium. GTDB lineage: Bacteria > Chloroflexota > Dormibacteria > Dormibacterales > Dormibacteraceae > 40CM-4-65-16. Next base: position 1,241 of record DATIOJ010000056.1, on the reverse strand, counting down.
GAAAAAGCCGGCCACCCGCTCCACGTATAGAGGACGATCCGCGAAGTAGGCGCCGGTGTGCGGCGCTCCCTGCACGATCCAGATCTCGCGCGGACCGCGGTACGCGTCATACAGCCGGCGGCTGTGGTTCACATTGGTCATCGCGTCCGCCCCGCCGTGGATGAAGAACAGCGGTCGCGGCTCCAGCGAGCTGAGCACCTCGATCGGGCTGCATGCCGAAAGCGAGCACCGTGTGCGGACCCAGAACATCAAGCCCGCGAGGAACACGAACGGCGTCCCGGGCAGCTTGCTCGCCCTCCGCACGTTCTCCACGAGCAGCTTGCGCAGGTCGCTGAACGGGCTGTCGAGCACCAGCGCCTGGACGCCAGGCTCACCCGCCGCTCCCAGCAGCGAAACCACGGCGCCCATGGAGTAACCCAGAAGGCCGATGCGCGCGTTCGGGATGCGCTTGCGCGCAAACGCGATCGCCGCCTGGAGCTCGAGCACCTCTTTGATGCCGAACGTGATGGGCGCGCGGTCGCTGCCCGGCATGCCCCTATACGAGTAAAGGACGACGTTGAACCCCTTCCGCCACAGGGCGACCGCGATGCCGAGCGCTCCCTGGCGCTGACCTTTGTGGCCGCCCGAGATGACGACCGTCTGCGGCGATCCCGGCTGGCGGAAATGCCACGCGCCGAAATTCACGCCGTCGGCCGTGGTCAGGTCCACCTCTTCGTAATCCACCTGGAACTCGAACGGCGTGAACGTGAAATCGTCGAGCCAGATTGGTCGCGGCGGCACGAACGCGCGCCGGTACAGCCCGTACGACAGCACGACGCCGAGGAACGCCAACGCACCGATGACGAGGGCCGCGTAGGTGAGGAGTGGCACCTCGTTCGAAGCTTACCGAGAACGCTTCGTCTCTGACCCCTTTGCGCCGGGCGCGCGCCGGCCCGAGAGGCTCTCCTCGTAGCGGCCCAGCACGAACAGCACGAGGCTGAGCCGGTTCAACCATTGCCGCACGGCAGGGTTGGACAGGCCTCCCTCGCGCTCGAGCGTGATGCACCGCCGCTCTGCTCGCCGCGTGATCGCGCGGGCCAGGTCGAGGGCGCCCGACGCGGGCGTGGCGCCCGGCAGGATGAAACCGTCCGGCATCGGGGCGACCTCCTCCAGCTCGCGGATGAGCCATTCAAGGCGCTCGACCTGGGCCTGCCCAGTGATCACGAACGCCTTGTCCGCGGCGGGATTCGTGCCGAGCTCGG
>DATIOJ010000055.1:0-14123 GCA_035473355.1 Candidatus Limnocylindrales bacterium | reverse complement strand
GATCAACGCCAGGTACTCGGCCTCGTTGTTCGTCTTCCGCCCGAGCCAGTGGTGGAGTGCGCGCAGCCTCATGCCCTGCGCATCTTCGATCAGGATGCCCGCACCGGCGGGGCCTGGGTTGCCGCGTGCGGCGCCGTCGGTACGAAGACGGAGAACCTTCAGGCGATCACCAGGATCCGGCCGCAGTTGTCGCAGTGGACGATCTCGTCACCCTTGCGCAGGACCTGCATGCCCGACGACGTGACGGTGACTCGGCACGCCAGGCACTGGTTGCGGTCCACCTCCGCGACGGGCGGATGCGCGCGCACCCTGAGGTACGCGTTCTGCGCCGCGGACGGCACCTGCGCCCAAATGGCGTCGCTGTCCCCCTTCACCGAGGCGAGCTCGGTCTGCCATGCCTCCAGGTCTTGTCGTAGTCCTGGCTCATCGCCTGCGTGCCGTGAGCGTGCCTCGTCGAGCTGGTCCGACGCTTCGCGCACGGCGGCCTCCGCGAGCTCGCCCTCTTCCATCAGGCGCAGCTGAGCGTCCTCCTCCTCGGCGAAGCTCGCCTTCATGTGCTGCACTTCCTGGTTCATCTGCATCAGCTCGGTCGGATTCCGGATCCGGCCGCTCATCAGCTCCTTTTCCCGCGACCGCAGACGCGTTCGGTGGGCCTCGCGGTCCCGGTCAGAGTCGCGAAGCCGAAGCTGGATCGCCTGCTGCTCCGCCCGCACGCGTTCGAGCCCCTCCTCCGCGGCCACGACGTTTGGGTTCACCGCGAGCAGAGACTCGACTCGCTCGATCTTGTCCCGCAGCTCTCGTTCCTTTTCGATCAGCCGCTGGTACGCCAGCAAGAGCTGCGCCGGCTTCATTCCAGGACGACCAGGACCTGGCCCTCCTTGACGACCTCTCCTTCCCTGACGCGGACCTCCTTGACGGTGCCGGCGCGCGGAGACGTGACGGGAATCTCCATCTTCATCGACTCCAGGACCAGGAGCTCATCCTCCTCGGCGACCTGCGCCCCAGGCGCGGTCTTGATCTTCCATACGTTGCCGACCAGCTCGGCCTTGATCTCAGTCATTCGCTTTCAAACAGAGAATTGTGCGGGCTTCTTCGATCGAAGCGACCGGGCGGCCCAGATCGCGAGCCAGGCGCGCCGCCTTGTCGACCAGCTCGCCGTTGCTTTTCGCCATCTGGCCCTCCTCGATATAGAAGTTGTCCTCCAGCCCGACTCTCACGTTGCCGCCCGAGGAGAGCGCGGCCGCGACCAGGGGCCACTGCTTGAGCCCTACCCCAATCACCTGCCACTGGGAGCCATCAGGGAGGGTATCGATCTGGTTGGTCAGGTGGCGAGTAGTGCCGGGGATGCCGCCGAGGACCCCCATGATGAGGCTGAACTGGTAGGGCGCGCGCAGCACGCCCATATCGATCAGCGGAGCGGTGTTGGCGATGTGGCCGGTGTCGAAGCACTCGAGCTCCGGCCTGACGCCGGCCGAATTCATCGCGTCGAGAAAGTACTGGATGTCCTTGAACGGGTTCGCAAACACGTGGTCCTGGTAGAAGGTCTTCTTCTTCTCGGAGTAGATCGCGTAGTTCATCGACCCCATGTTCAGCGCCCCGATGTCGGGCCGGAGGTCTCGGATGTGGGCGATCCTCTGCTCGGCCGGAACTCCGACGGCGCCGGTCGAGAAGTTGATGATGACGTCGCTGCGCGCGCGGACCTCGTCTCGGATCTCGCGAAACGTCTCGACGCTCCAGTCCGGCCCGCCCTCCGGCGTGCGGGCGTGGATGTGCACGATCGCCGCGCCTGCGTCGGCCGCCCGCTTCGCCTCCTCGGCGATCTGTCGCGGCGTGTAGGGAATCGCCGGGCACTGCTCGCGCGTCGCCAGCACTCCGGTCAGCGCGGCGGTGATGACGACCGGCTTCATCTAGGGGCCCCCACGAAATCTCGGCGACGCCTCCGATTTCGTGGGGATCTCATACCGGAATGTTGCCGTGCTTCCGCCACGGACGGTCGACCTTCTTGTCCCTCGCCTGCAGGATCCCGTTGATGATCACGCGGCGCGTCTGGGCGGGATCGATCACGTCGTCGATCATCGCCCAGCCGGCGGCGAGGTACGGGTTGATCGACTTCCGAATCGTGTCGATGAGCTGCGCGCGCGTGGCCTCCGGGTCGTCGGCCGCCTCGACCTGCTTGTTGAAGATGATGTTGACCGCGCCCTCCGGACCCATCACGGAGATCTCGGCAAATGGCCAGGCGACGATCGTGTCGGGTTGGTAGCCCTTGCCGCACATCACGTAGTAGCCCGCGCCGTAGGCCTTGCGCATGATGATGGTCACCTTCGGGACGGTCGCCTCTGCGGTCGCGTACAGCATCTTGGCGCCGTGCCGGATGATGCCCTCCTTCTCCACCTGCGACCCGACCAGGAATCCAGGCACGTCCATCAGATAAACGAGCGGCACGTTGAAGGCGTCGCACATGCGTATGAACCGCGCCGCCTTGTCGGCGGCATCGGAATCCAGGGCGCCGCCCTTCTGCATCGGCTGGTTTGCCACCACGCCGACCGCGTGGCCGCCCGCCCTCGCCAACCCGATCACGATGTTTTTCGCCCATGTTGGCTTGACCTCGAACCACGAATCGAAGTCGAAGACCGCCTTGATCACCTTGCGCACGTCGTACGCGGAGCGCTGATTCACGGGCACGATCTTGTCGAGCCCTGCGACCAGCCGGTCGGCTGGATCGCCGCCGTCGACGAAAGGCGGTGCCTCGGCGTTGCTGGAGGGCAGGTAGGACAGGAAGTGGCGCACGGTCTCGATGCAGTCAGCGTCGTTTTCGACCTCGTTGTCCGCCACGCCGGACTCGTAGCAGTGGACCTGAGATCCGCCCATGTCGTGGTCGCTCACTTCCTCACCGGTCGCGGCCTTGACGAGTCGCGCCCCACCGAGGGCCATCGACGACGTGCCCTTGACCATGGGCACGAAGTCGGCCAGTCCTGGGATGTACGCCGTGCCCGCGGCGCACGGCCCGAGCATCGCCGCGACCTGCGGGATGACACCCGACATGTAGACCTGCTCGGCAAAGAGCCAGCCCGTCCCGGCGAAGGTCGAGCCGGCCGCTTCCTGGATCCGCGCTCCGGCGGAGTCGAGCAGCCACACGATGGGTTTGCGGTAGCGCAGCGCCAGCTCACGCACCCTAGCCGCCTTGAACTGCTCGCCCACGGCGCCCATCGATCCGGCCATCACGGTGAAGTCGTACGCGATGACCCACACCTGGCGGCCGTCGACGTCGCCGTGACCTGTGACCACACCGTCCGCCGGGGCGCTGTCGGAGCCATCTCGGTTCTGCGCGAGCAGGCCTAGCTCGACGAAGGTTCCGGCATCGAAGAAGAGGTCGATCCGCTCGCGCGCGGTGAGCTTGCCGCGCTCGTGCTGCTTGGCAACCTTCTCCGCACCGCCCATCGCGAGGTTCTTCTTGCGCCTCGCCTGGAGCTCGTGCACCTGGGTCTCGTAGTCGTCGGCCATGGCGAGAATCCTACTTAGCGACCAGGAGGTCCTCTCGGTTTCGCCACCGGTCGAGGAAGCGGTACATGCTCCGCCTGGACAGCCTCTCTCGCTCGCCGGGCTCGGTGGAATCCCACAACCGGTGCTCGTGCCGATGCAGTGGCAGGTCGGGAATCACTAGCGCTCGGCCGCCGCGATCCCGCAGCCGGAAGCTGAACTCGATGTCGGCGATGCGGTAGAAGCGGAACTTCGGGTCGAATCCTCCAATGGCCTGCGCGTCAGAGCGGCGAAACGCCATGCAGTACCCCTCGATGGCGTCCACCTCCGGACCGTCGCTCTGCGCGAACTCCTTCATTCCCCCGCGCCCGCGCAAGCCAAAGGGTCCGGCGACGACCACGGATGGATCGCCGAGGGCGTCGACGAGCGGCGTGATGGCGTCGCCCGTCAGCTCGACCCCAGGATCGAACAGCACCACGATCTCTCCCGCCGCCGCGTCGATGCCGGCGTTGACCGCGGCGGCGAAGCCAAGCGGGGGGTCGAGCGTGATCACGCGCAGGCGCTCGGCGGCGCGCCGCTTCAGCGCTCCCGCGATGCGCGGATCGCCCGAGTTGTCGATCACCACCGCCTCGAAGTCCGCCTTGGTGTACGTGAACACCGAGAGCAGCCAGCGCTCCACATCCGGCAGCCATCCGTGGACGACGGTCAGCAGCGTGACGGCGCGAGGGGTTGGTTGCGCCCCGGAATCCGGCTGCGCCTTGATCGCTTGCAGCTCACTGCCGGTGGCGCTGTCGACGACGTCCCAGCCGCCCTCGTGCAGCTGCTGGCGAATCGCATCCGCGGCGGTGAAATCGCGCGCTCGCCGGTGAGCCACGCGCTCGTCGAGAAGTCTTTGGGCCTCGGTCCTATCCGTGCTTTTTGGCTTTGACCGCTGCGGTGAGCGCGGGGACGATCTTCAGCGCGTCCCCCACCACGCCGAGGTCGGCCATCTTCATGATCGGCGCCTCGGCGTCCTTGTTGATCGCGATGATGATCTTCGACGTCTTCATGCCCACCGTGTGCTGCATCGCGCCGGATATGCCGACCGCGATGTAGACGCCGGGCCGCACCGACTTGCCGGTCTGCCCCACCTGCATCGAGTAGGGCACCCATCCCGCGTCGACCACCGCGCGGCTGGCGCCCACCGCGCCACCGAGCGCGCCGGCGAGGTCCTCCAGGAGAGGAAAGTTCTGCGGTCCCCCCATGCCGCGACCGCCGCTGATCACGATGCGGGCGTCCTCCAGCTTGACCTTCGCTGACGCTTCGACCACCCGGTCTGCGATGTGCGCGCGTTTGGACTCCGCGGCCACCGGAACGTCGAGCTGCTTGACTTCGGCCGCTCCGCCCGACTCCGAGGCCTCGAACGATTTCGGACGGACCAGGATGATGGGCGGCTTCCCGTTGGCCTTCATGGAGGCGATCTTCGCGCCGCCGAAGTACGGCACCATCGCGCCAAATCCACCGTCCTTAGCGACGACGTCGCTGGCGTTGGCGATCAGCCCTGAGCCCAGTCGTGCCGCGAGGCGTCCCGCCACCTCGCGCGAGTCCGGCGTGAAGCCAAACAGGATGAGGTCGGGCTTCTGCTGCTCGTACAGGGAGGCGAGTGCGTCGGTGTGCGGTTCAGCGATGTATTCGTCAAAGGCGGCGTCCTCGTTGACGTGGACGACCTTCGCGCCGTATTTGCCCAGCGTGCCGGCGGCGGCTTTGGCGCCCGTTCCGAGCGCCATTGCGTACACGTCCCCGAGGTCGCGCGCCCTGGTCAGGAGCTCGAGCGACGCCGAGGCCACCTTGCCCTCGCTGAGCTCGGCGTAGACGAGGATGCTGGCCAAGAGCTACAAGACCTTCGCGGCGGTGAGGACCTGCACGATCTTTTCGACAGCGCTGCCGTCGTCCTGGATCACCTCACCGGCCTTGCGAGTCTCGGCGTCGGCGACTCCCTCGATGGTCTCGGCGGACTCACGCGTTTCGACCCCGAGGTCACTCAGCGCGACCTGCTTGATCTCCTTCGACCGCGCGGCCATGATGCCCTTGAGCGACGCATAGCGCGGCTCCGCGATGGCCGCCGTGACCGTCACGAGGGCGGGCGTCGACGCTTCGACCACCTGGTATCCATCGGCGGTCTGGCGGTGCACCTTGACGGTCGATCCGTCGATCTCGACCTTCTTGGCGAACGTGAGCTGCGGCATGCCGAGCAGCTCGGCGAGCATCGGCGGCACCATGCCCGTGCTCCCGTCGTATGACTCGGTGGCGCAGATCACGAGGTCGGGCTGCTCCGGCGTGATCGCAGCGGCGAGCACCCTGGCAGTCGTCAGGGCGTCTGCCCCGGCCAGTGCCGGATCAGAGATCAACACCGCCCTGTCCGCGCCCATGGACAAACCTTTCCGGATCGCGTCTCTGGCCCGCTCGGGTCCCATCGACACGAGGATCACCTCTCCGCCGTGCGCCTCTTTCAGCTGGAGGCCTTCCTCGACGCCGCATTCGTCGCCTGGGTCGAGGACGACCTCCTTCTCTCTGGAGATCGAGTTGTCAGCCTCGAGCGTGAGATTGGAGTTCGGGTCGGGAACCTGCTTGACAGTGACGACGATTTTCAAAGCGTGTGGATCAATTATCGCTGCGCCGAGATCCCCACGAAAATCGGAGGCTTCGCCTTGATTTCGTGGGGGCCCCTAGCACAACGCGGCATGGAAGCGCTCGAGGTCGGCCAGGGTGTTCAGGCTTTCGAACTGAGCCGGGTCGAGACCCTCCAGCCACGTGACGTCGAGGTATTCGGCGACGTCGTGCGCGACATAGTTGCCGGCGTCGAGCGCACCGACGATGGCGGGCAGAGCCGTCTTCCGATACGCGCCGCAGACCGGTTCGAACAATCCGTCATGGCGAGGTATCGCAGCGTCGCAGTTGCGCGCCGCCGCCACCGCCAGCTCGGCCGTCGATTGGGCGACGTACGGCATGTCGCAAGCGACCGCGAACAGGACGTCATGGTGCGCGGAAATGAGCCCCGCCTCGAGGCCCGCCAGCGGCCCCGCGTTCCGCTTGCGGTCGAACACGATGCGGTACGGCACCAGCTGCTCCATCTGCTCGGGCTCGCTGAAGGAGACCACTACCTCGGAGAACGCGGGAGCGAGCCGGTCCACCACGTAGCGCAGCAGGATCGTGTTCCCCACCTCGATCCAGGGTTTCGGCCTGCCCATGCGGCGGCTCATTCCCCCGGCAAGCACGAGCAGCGTTGCTTCCATCACGATAAGTCTCGCTTTGAAAGCGATCGATTTTCACGTCCATCTGCCGACGCCCGAATGGCTCGACGTTTCGATGAGGGGCTACGTGGAGGCGGCGGAGTCGTACTTCCGTTCCAAGGTGGCCCGCAAGACCCTCGAGGAGCTGGCTCGCGAGTACGACGAGCTCGACGTGGTCGCGGTCCTCCTGGCCTGGGACGCAGAGACGGCCACGGGCCGGCCCCGGGTGCCGAACGACCTCGTGGCCCAGGCGGTGCGCGAGTTCCCGAAGACGTTCGTCGGGTTCGGCAGCGTCGACCCGCTGAAGGGCGACCGCGCGGTCGAAGAGCTCGACCGGATCGCCGACCTCGGCCTGAAGGGCGTGAAGCTGCATCCGTCGCTGCAGGCGTTCGCCCCAAACGAGGAGCGCCACTGGCCGCTGTACGAGAAGTGCCAGGAGCTGGGCCTGATCACGCTGTTCCACACCGGCACGAGCGGAATCGGCGCGGGCCAGCCCGGTGGCCAGGGCATCCGCATCGACTTCGCGCGGCCGATCTGGCTCGACGCCCCCGCGGCAGCCTTCCCCGATCTGCGGATCATCGCCGCGCACTTCGGTTATCCGTGGCACCTCGAGCTTCTGGCCATGGCCCTGCACAAAACGAACATCTACATCGACATCTCGGGCTGGGCGCCGCGCTACATCCCCACCGAGGTGCTGCGCGACATGAAGGGCCGGCTGCAGGACCAGTTCGTGTTCGGCAGCGACTACCCGTTCATCCAGCCACAGCGCTGCCTCGACGAGCTGGCCGGCCTCGACATTCCACCGCCGGTGCTGGAGAAGCTACTCATGGGCAACGGCAAGAGGCTACTCGGCATCGCCTAGCCTGTAAATGGCTGCTTGACACGCGGGGCCGCTCCGGCCAATCGTGTCCGCGTGGCCGCCGCCGACACCCGGCGCAGGGTTCTGCTCGCCGAGTCAGACGTCTTGCTCGACGAGGTCGAGACGCTTCGGCTCAACGATGCCGCGGAGGCCCCGCTTCGCCTGCGCGAAGCGATCCGGGCCCTTCAGATCCGCCTCGGCCGCCGCAACCCGCCCGTCCCGGCGGCGACCCTGGACGCGGCGCACGACCTCGTCTTCGCGGTCCAGCAGCGCCTGATGTCGGCCAATCCCAAAAATCCGCGGCCCGCGCGCCACGCCAACCGGCCGAGCGGTCAGCCCGTGATCACCGTCGTACGCGAAGACCGCAAGTGGAAGGTCCTCAGCCTTCCGCCACCGGTGAACGGTGAGGAGGCGCAATGGCTGGAGCTGGTCGAATCCACTGTCGAGCGGGCCTGGGACCGCTGGTGCTACGCGCATCACCAGGCCCTTCGCGCCGCGCGCCTGCGCGTCAAACCGCTGCTCGCGCTTGCCATCGCCCGCGCCGCATGGAACAACTACTGGCTGCTGGTCCAGGACGCCGAGCGGATCCGCCAGCAGCTCAGCGGGCGGCCTGCTGGAGAAACGTTCTCAGCTCGTCGGCCCTGACCGGCGCGTCTGAGGCGCGGATCCGAGCCGCGAACAGCTGTAGAAATCGCCGCAGCCCGACGTCGTCGAGCATCGTCGCCGCCTCGATGATCTCCGCCGCCGACTCGTGGTGCGCCGGATCGAGCACGCGCACGAGGCTGCCGGCGAAGTCGTCAGGGAGCTTGCCCATGGTCTTCTGGCGACAATAAACCCCATGCAGCCGGTCGTGATCGGGGACGTCATCTGGAAGCCGAGCCGCGAGGTGATCGAGCGGAGCCGCCTGAGACGCTTCATGGACCGGCACGGCATCGACACCTTCCAGGAGCTCCTGCAACGCGCGGACTCGGACATCGAGTGGTTCTGGGACGCCGCGGTCAGGGACATCGATATCGCGTTCTATCGCGAGTACGACAAGGTCGTCGACCTCTCCGACGGCAAGCCGTGGGCCAGGTGGTGGATCGGCGCGCGCATGAACATCGTGCACAGCTGTCTCGATCGCCACCGCGACGGCGATTCCAGTGACAAAACGGCGCTGATCTGGGAAGGCGAGCCTGGCGACGTGCGGAAGCTGACCTACCGCGAGCTGGACCGGCAAGTGTCGCGACTCGCCGGTGCGCTGAGGCGGCTGGGAGTGATGCAGGGCGACCGGGTGGGCATCTTCATGCCGATGTGCCCGGAGGTGGCGGTCGCGCTGCTGGCCACCGCCAAGATCGGCGCCGTGATCATTCCCCTGTTTTCAGGTTACGGACCGGAGGCGATCGCGACCCGCCTGCGCGACGGCGAGGCCAAGCTCCTGATCTGCGCCGACGGCTTCTATCGGCGCGGTCAGGTCGTCGCGATGAAGGAGACGGCAGACCGCGCCCTCGTCAGCTGCCCGTCGGTGAAGAAGGTGATCGTGCATCGCCGGGTGGTCCGCGAGATCCCATGGACGCACGGCCGCGACCAGGTCTGGGAGGTCCTGCTCGAGGATGAGCCGGACCGCTCGCGCACCGAAGAGCTCGACCCCGAAGACCCGCTGATGATCATCTATACCTCGGGCACGACCGGCAAGCCGAAAGGGACGCTCCACGTGCACGGTGGCTTTCCCATCAAGACGGCGCAGGACATGGCGCATTGCTTCGACGTCGGGCCCGATGACACGGTGTTCTGGTACACCGACATCGGCTGGATGATGGGCCCGTGGCTCATCTTCGGCAGCTTGCTTCTCGGCGGGACAATGCTCCTGTACGAGGGGACTCCCGACTACCCGTCGGCCGACCGGCTATGGAGCATCGTCGACCGGCACGACGTCACCGTGCTCGGCGTCTCGCCCACGCTGGTCCGCGGCCTCATGACGCACGGTGACGACGTGCCCGCGCGTCACGACCTGTCGAGCCTGCGCATCCTGGGCGGCACCGGCGAACCCTGGAATCCCGAGCCGTTTCAGTGGTTCTTCAAGCACATCGGCGGCGCGCGGATCCCGGTCATCAACTACACGGGCGGCACCGAGATCTCGGGCGGGATCCTCTGCGGCAACGTGCTCTCACCGCTGCGGCCGTGCTCGTTCGCGGGCCCGGTGCCGGGCATCGCGGCAGACGTCCTCGACGCCGATGGCCACTCGATCCGGGGCGAGGTCGGCGAGCTGGCGATTCGCAATCCATGGCCCGGCATGACGCGCGGATTCTGGGGCGATAGGCAGCGCTACCTCGAAACGTACTGGAGCCGCTACGAGGGCATCTGGGTGCACGGCGACTGGGCGTATGTGGACCCGGAAGACGGCCTGTGGTATGTGCTCGGCCGATCCGACGACACGATCAAGGTCGCGGGCAAGCGCCTAGGCCCAGCCGAGGTCGAATCGGTGCTGGTTGGCAATCCAGCGGTCGCTGAGGCGGCGGCCATCGGGGTGCCCGACGAGCTGAAGGGCGAGGCGCTGGTCTGCTTTGTGATCCTGAGGCCGAGCTATCCGCCGAGCGAGGAGCTCGCGTTGGAGCTGCAGGACCTCGTCGCCTCCGCCCTGGGCAAGCCGCTCCGGCCCAAGGCCGTGCACTTCGTGACCGACCTTCCGCGCACGCGCAACGCCAAGATCCTTCGGCGCGTCGTGAAGTCCGTTTACACGGGCAAGGATCCGGGCGACCTCTCGTCGCTGGAGAACCCGAGCGCGCTCGCGGCGATCGGAGCGACTAGAAGCTGAGGACCTTTTCCGCCTCCATGGTGATTCGGACCAGGTCAGGCGGCGTGATGTACTTCATGTTCGGTGTCAGCATCTCCGGCAAGACCCCACGGGCCTCGGCGCAGCCTTTTCAAACGTAAACGCGGACGTTCTGATCCAGGCATTTGTCGACCAGCTCACGCAGCGGCGGTACGCCCAGGCCCAGCACGTTGGCGATCACGTCGGGTTTGACCAGCTCGGCCGCATCGCCGGCCAGCGCGACCGCGACCTCCGTTCCGTTCGGCCTCGCTCCGTTGACGGCGATGTGGAATGGGACGCTCGCGCGGGTGGGGTCTTCGGGGCCTGTCGCTGTGACGATCAGTAATCCTGACATCGCGCTCAGTATGGCCACTCGATGAGGCTCACGCGCGCAGACTGGGTGCGCCTGCTTCTCCTCTGGCTCGGCGGAATCGACCTGAGGTTGACGATGCTCGCGGTGCCGCCGCTGATCCCCCTCATCCACCGAGAGCTGAACCTCGACGAGAAAGCGGTCGGAGCGCTCGTCTCAGGACCCGTGCTCATTCTTGCTCTCGCGGCGATTCCCGGCTCACTGCTCATCGCCAGGCTCGGGATCCGCGGCGCCCTTTTAGCCGGCCTCGGCGCGGTCGCGGTGTTCGGGGCGCTGCGCGGACTTGGGCCAAGCGCTCCCGTGCTCTTTGGCGCCACGTTTCTGATGGGTGCCGGAGTCGCGGTCTCGCAGCCTGCGTTTCCATCGCTTGTCCGCGAGTGGTTTCCCCGCCGCATCGCCATCGCGACCGCGGTCTACAGCAACGGCATCCTGATCGGCGAGACGCTGCCGACTGTGCTGACCACGCCGGTGGGCGTGCTCACGCTGGCGCACGGTGACTGGCGGTGGGCGTTGGGATCGTGGTCGGTCCTTGTCGCGGCCAGCGCGATCGCGATCAGCGTCGCTGCTCCGTCGCGCGCCACCGGTCCCGCGAGGCCTGCGGGGTGGTGGCCGGACTGGCGCCAGGGTCAGGCGATTCGAATCGGGATCGTGATGGGGATGGCGTCGGCTGCGTACTTCGGCGCCAACGCTTACATCCCCGATTTCCTGGAGCAGACCGGCCGCCACAACCTGATCTCCCCCACCCTCGCCCTGCTCAACGCCTCCCAGCTCCTCACCGCGCCGGTCGTGGCGCTCTGGCCGCGCATCCTGACCGGGCGCGCCGGCTTCATCGGCTCGGCCGCCATCATGGGAACGGCCCAGCTGGGACTGGTGCTGACCCCCGGCGCGGGCGTGCTGGCGTGGGCGTTTGTGCTCGGCTTCGCCACCGCTCTCGCCTTCGTGGTCGTCCTGAGCCTGCCGCCCCGCGTCGCCCCGAAGGGCGAGGTGGCCCGGATGAGCGCCGCCATCTTCACGCTTCAGTACCTGACGGCGTTCATCGTCCCGCTGATCGCCGGGGCTCTCTGGGACGCGTCAGGCAAAGCGCTGTTCGCGTTCGTGCCGGGCATCCTGGCCGCAGGCGCCATGGCGTGGGGCGCCATGGCGCTGCGGATTCCGTCAGAGGCTCAGAAGGGAATGCCGTAGTCGGTGAGGATCTCCTTCGCCGCGCGGTCGCCTTCCTCTGCCGCGCCCTCCATGAAGCCCTGGAAGTTGGTCGAGCAGTGCTCGCCGGCGAAGTGGCAGTTGCCCTGCCGCACGCCTTCGTAGCCGCTGAACTTCGTGTACTGGCCGACCTTCCAGTAGGAGTAGGAGCCGAGCAGGTTGGGGTTCGTCAGCGGTACGTCGAGCGTGGCGCGGCCGTTCCAGTGCGCCGAGATGCCGGGGAACACATTCTCGATCTGGTCCAGAAACGTCTGCGCAAACTGCGCCACGACGGCCGGATCGTTCGGATCGCCCGTGAACGAGGCGAGCGGCACGCCACCGCCGGTGTAGTCGACCAGGATCCCGGTCGTACCGTTCTGCGCGCGCGTCACGTCCCAGCTGTTCTGGTAGCCAGTGTCGGCAAAGCTGGTGCCCGTGGTCCTGCCCCACGGATGGCCGGTCTGCCTCCAGTACCGGGTGTCGAACTGCAGGTGCAGCTTGGCGTTCTTGCCGTAGCCGAGCTGGTTGATCGCGGTTTGCTTGAGCGAGTTGAAGCCGGCGTCGCGGAAATCCGAGTCGTCGTCGAGGATGTTGCGCAGGACCGAGAACGGCAGCGCGAGGATCACGTGGTCAAAAGTCTTGAAGGAGTGCGAACCGTTGGGGTTGATCAGGTCGAGGGTGAAGGTGCCGTTCCCATTCTGGACGACGCCGTCCATCGCGGTCTGCAGCTTGACGCTGCTCGGAGGCAGCGCGGCGGCGATCGCCCTGGGCAGGAGCTCGTTGCCCCCCTTGATGTGGAACTTCTCGTCGGAGGCTCCAAAGATCTTGAACTGCTTCGTGTTGAAGAGCAGGTAGACGATGTTCAGCGAGCTTTGCTGCTGGGTGACGTTGCCGTACTCGATGTTGTAGGCGACGTCGAGGAGCTGTCCCATCATCGACGCGTGGCCGCCGGGCACCCGGGTCTCGATCCAGTCGAAGAGGCTCATGTGGTCGAGGTCGAAGCCCGCCTGGGTGAAGCTGTTGTAGAGGGTCGGGAACGGCGCGGCGTTGTTGTCGTTGACCAGCGCCGTGTAGACGGGCTTGAAGTCCTGGTTGGCCTGGGCGGCCAGGTAGTAGGTGCCGTCGAAGAAATAGGTGTCAGTGGAACCCGACAGCTCGGCCGCGCGCAGGTTGGCGAGAGGGAGGCCGAATCGCTGGGCGAGGGCCCGGATGGTCGCATGGCCGGTATCGATGAGCTCGCCGCAGTGCTCGCTGACCTGGCCATTCAGCCATGAGGTCGTGTCCGAATGCATGCGGCCGCCGACATGGTCGGATGCCTCGTAGACGGTCGAGGCGAGCCCATGGTCCTGCAGGGTCAGGGCGGCGTTGAGGCCGGCGATCCCGCCGCCGACAATCGCGATGCGCGGAGCGCCCTGGGCAAACGCCGGGATCCGACCCGCGAGCGCCAGTGCGCCCACGGCGGCCCCGCCGACTTTGATGAAGTCGCGGCGAGTCAGCCTTTGACGGCGCTCCGCCTGGACTGCCTCGATGGGACGTCCAGACCTTTCGGCCTCGCGGAAGTCCTGGACCAGGGCCTGGAACCGACTCAGCAGCGGCGTGCGCGCCATGGACACATCCTCCTTGCGTCAGCGAACTGGGCACCCGATTCTATTGGAGCCCAAGTTTCAGTTGGCACTGTTAACTCAGTTTGCCCGTTCGAATCAGACTGTGCAACGGACTGTGCCGGAATCCATTTTCGAACCACTCGATGGCGATCGTTTCATTGCCACTGAAGCCGCGCTGAGCCCCTGGTCGGACCAGGCGATGCACGGCAGTCCGCCGACGATGTTGATGGCGCGCGCCATCGAGGCGTTTCCCGCCGAGCAGGAGATGCTGGTCGCGCGGCTCACGGTGGAGCTCATGCGCCCAGTTGGCAGGACACCTCTTGAGGTGAGGTGTCGCGTGGTGCGCCCCGGCCGCAAGGTGCAGTTGGTCGAGGCATCGCTTTGGAACGGAGACCAGGAAGCGGCTCGTGCAACCGCGCTGCGCATCAGGAAGGCCGCGGTCGACGTGCCGCAGTCACCTGATCCGCTTCCCCACCCGGGACCCGACTCCCTGCCGTTGTGGTCGGGCAGCTGGCGGACGGGCGGCGTGTATCACCTACTAGGCGTCGAGGTTCGAGGACCCGACGGTCAGGCG
>DATIOJ010000054.1:0-19020 GCA_035473355.1 Candidatus Limnocylindrales bacterium | reverse complement strand
AGTTCAGGGCCGTTGTGCGGGGGCTGCACGCCGCGGTCAGGGGCCGAGAGCCGGGCATCCGCGCCAGGGTCGAGCATCTGCGCGCCGTCCATCCCGCCCACACCAGCGACCAACTGGCGCGCGCGCTCATCCGTTCCACTCGACGGCGCGTGGCCGCCACGGGCGCGTTGAGCGGGGCGGCGGCGATCGCGCCGGGTGTGGGCACCGCCCTGGCCCTGGGCACCATCACAAGCCAGACCCTTTACGCGCTGGAGCAGGAGATCGAGCTGGTGCTGGGCATCGCGATGATCTACGGCCACGAGCTTTCCGGATCTGATGACCGGGTGCTGGAGGCGCTCGTCGTCATCGGCATCACGAGCGGCACCGTCAAGCTGCGTGAGGACGTGATCGTCGCGGGCGGCGAACGCCTGGCCATCGCGACATTTCGCCGCCTTCCGGCCCTGATACTTCGCCACTCGGGCGGGCGCATCATCACGCGGATTCTTTCCCGATTCGCAACCACCGGCGCCGCCAAGGTCGCGGCGCGCGTCGTGCCGCTGGGCGTGGGTGTCGGGCTGGGTGCCGGGTTTGACTGGGTGGCCGTCAGCGGGCTCGGTCGCGCGGCCATGCGCTACTACGGCCCTGGCGGACCTGGGGCGCGCCCGCTGCTACTTGCTGCTGAAAATGCCCCGGACGTCGAACTCGGCCGCTGACGCGATCTGATCGAAGCCGCACTTCTTTGGCGGCTTGTCCGGGCGCCAACGCACGAATCCCGTCGCGTGGCGGAAGCGCTCGCCAGCCTCGAGCTTGTCGTAGGTCACCTCGCAGACCAGCTCCGGTTTGACCGCGACCCACTCCGCGTCCTTGGTCTTGCCCCGCGACCACCGGCTTACCCCGCCGGGCATGCGGCCGGGATTCGCGCGCCACTCCTCTTCCGGGATCTCCGTCTCGAGCGGCTTGAGCTTGGCGATGAGCTCCTTGCGCTCGGCGGCGTTGAACGAGGACGTGTGGCCGACGTAGTGCATCGTGCCCTTCTTGTCATACAGACCCAGGAGCAGCGCTCCCAGCGTCTTTCCGTCGCTGGTCTTGCGCCAGCCGATCACGACGCAGTCCGCGGTCCTCTGGTGCTTGACCTTGACCCACAGGCGCTTGCCGGGGACGTAGGCACCGTCCCACGATTTCGCGATCACTCCGTCGAGACCGGCGCCCTCGAACTTTTCGAACCACTCCTGCGCGGTGCTCGGGTCGCGCGTGTACGGTGTGAGAAAGATCGGCGGCTTGACGCCCTTCAACAGCTTCTCCAGCTTTTTTCGACGCTCGCCCAGGGGCAGCTTGCGCAGGTCGTCGGCGCCCTCGGCCAGGAGGTCGAACGCGATGAACCAGGCCGGCGTCGCCTCGCTGAGCATCCGGACTCGAGACTCGGCGGGATGTACGCGCTGCTGGAGGGCGCCGAAGTCCAGGCCGTTCGCCCCGACGACGACCAGCTCGCCATCGAGCACCAGCTTCCGCTCACGCAGCGCCCTGAAGGCGGGGAGCACCTCGGGAAAGTACCGCGTCATGGGCCGGCCTCCCCGGCTGACCAGCTCCACCTCGTCCCCGTCGCGAAAGGCGAGGGTCCGGAAGCCATCCCACTTGGGCTCGTACTCCCACCCGTCCCCCTTCGGGATCCCGTTGTCCGAGATCGCGGACAGCATCGGCTCCATGTCCTGCTTGACGGGCAGCTTCACAGGACTTGTCCCCAGGTGTCTATATGTTGTGGACAGCGAATCACCGTGCTACCATATCGTCGGCCGATAAAGCGGCCCTGAGCTCGAATCCACGCCCCCACCCCAGCCTGGGAAGCTCGCGCAAGCGGGCTTCCCTTCTTTCCAGGCCCCGAGTCGCGGGTCGCGGCGCCTATTTCTGCAGGCCCTGAAACTGCGCCAGCAGCTCGTCGATGGTGAGTTTGCCGTAGTCGTGGCCCAGCACTTCCTTCGCGGTGGCCCACACGCTGCGGGCGGAGGCGGGACCCTTGTCGACGAGCTCGTCCAGCCGCAGCATGCCGTACGACTTGATGTCGGGCACGCGGTGCAGCTGATCGGCCATCCACTTCGCCCACTGTTTGACGTTGCCGTCGGTGGGCGCGACCTTGGCCGCGGCAGCCGCGGTCTTCGTCTCGACGACCGCCCCCGCCTTCTCCGCGGCCTCCTTCACCCGCCGCGCCTCGGCCTCGGCCTTGGCCGCAGCTTCGTCGGCGGCTGCCTTCGCGGCAGCCGATGTTTCCGCCGCTCGGGCCTTCAAGGTGGTCAACCCTTCGCCGGCGATCTGGCTTATGCGATCGGTAGCCGTTTCGCCGGACGCTCCGCCGTTGTCGATCCCTTCCCCGGTGCGCAGCCTCTCGCCAAACCCACGCCCCAGCGCTCCGCCGACCAGGCTCGGAACGTCGAGTCCCGTCAGGCCCTTGATGGCGGTGGTCGATTCGATCATGGCGCGAGTCGCGTTGCGGACGATGTCCGAGGCTCCGTCTGAGCTCAACACGGTCAGCGAGTCGATGTGGCTCATCGGCTCGGCCGCGGCGCGGACGATGTCCGGCAGCGCGGCCAGGACGGTCTGGATGATGGCCGCTTCGTTGAACTGCTTGTAAGCGTCGGCGCGCATCGCGAGCGCCTTGGCCTCGGCCTCACCCTTGGTCAGGACGATCTGGGCCTCCGCCCCACCTTCCAGTCGAGTCGTCTCGGCGTCAGCCTCTGCGGCAGCGATCTGCGCGCGCTTGGCGCCTTCGGCGCGGGCGATGACCGCCTGCGCGTCCGCGGCCGCCGGCTTGACGGTGGTCGAGAGGAGCTCCTTTTCCTTGCGCTCCGCCTCCAGCTGCGCCAGCTCGGTCTGCTTGCGCACGACCTCTTGCGTCGCCTCCGCCTGGGCCAGCGGGCCGGCCTGGTCGGCCCGCGCCTGCGCAGCTTGCACCTGCGTCCTGGTCTCAGCCTCGCGGAGCGAGACGTCGCGCGCGGCGTTGATCTTGATCTGCTGCGCCTGGGCTTCCCGGACGGCGGCCTCCTGGTCCGTCGATGCCTTGGCCATGCGCGCGTCACGCGAGACCGTCGCCACGCTCTGCTGTCCGAGGAGCTCGATGTAGTTCGACTCGTCGGAGAAGCTCTGGATCGTGAACGCATCGATCTGCAGGCCGCTGGTGGCAAGGTCACCCTTGGCCGCGTCCTGGACCTGCTGCAGAAGTTTCTGGCGGTCGCGGATCAGCTCTTCAATGGTCAGCGTGCCAACGATCGACCGCAGCGAACCCTCGAGCACGTTCTTGACGATCGAATCGACCTGCTCCGGCTTGGCGTCGAGGAAGCGCTCAGCCGCGTTGCGCAGCGACTCGACGTCGCGGCCGATCTTGAACGTGGCGACGCCCTGGACCTGGACCTTGATGCCCTGGCTGGTCACCGCGTCGGTCAGCTGCACGCTGATCTGCCGAGCTGTGAGCTTCAGCTTGCCCACACGGTCGAGCAGCGGACGCACGAAGGTACCGCCGCCGACGACCACCTTCACGCCCTTGTCGCCCGGGCTCGCCACGACCTGGCCGCGCTCGTCCCGCACCTTCGCGCCGCGGGATCCGGCGACGATCAGCGCCTCGTTGGCGCCGGCCACGTGGTAGCGGCTGGCGACGAAAGCGATCAGCAGCAGGAGGATCACAACCGCCGTCACCACGAGGAACGGAGTTGACGTCAAGAATTCAGGCATCGGATCGTGCTCCTTCGGTGCCTACCGTTGAGGTAGGCGCTACGACGAGGTTATTGCCGGCGACGGCCACCACCTTCACCACGCGACCCGCCGGGATCTCGACGTCCGCGGTGGCGGTCATGTTGTGCGACGCGCCGGCGAAGCTGATGAGAACGGTGCCGAAGTGGTTCGCCGGAATCCCGACGGAAACGCGGCCGGTCGAACCGACCATGTCCTGCAGGCTGAACGTGTCGGTCGACTCGGCTCTTCGTAGCGCCGTGAACGCCCCCAGCACAACACCGGCGCCGATGAACCCGGCGACCACCCCGATCAGAGTGGCGAAGCCAACGCCCACCCCAAAGCCATGGATCCCCAGCAGGCCACCGACGCCGAACATCGCGACAAAGCCCAGAAGGACCGGGGTTGGCGAAACGCCGCCGAGGTCGAGACCGAAGTGGATCGCGTTCAGGAAACCGCCGAAGAGGTCGTCGAAGATGAGCGTCAGCAGAAGGAGCCCGCCCCCTATGAGGAGGCAGCCGCCGAAGACCAGATCGGCCGTGGTCACGCCCTTAGCACCAGCGACTGCATCTTAGGACGAGGATCGCAGCGACGGCCCTGCAGGGCGACTAGAGGCAGCCCAGGACGGCGTCGACCAGGTTCCTGGTGCGGGGGTCGACGCCGCCTGACGGCAGCATCTGGCTCATCACGTAGGCGAAGGCCAGGCCGCGCTCGGGATGGGCAAAGCCGACCGAGCCGCCCATTCCGTAGTGGCCGAAGGAGCCCTCTCCCGCCATCGGGCGGAACGGAAAGGAGAGCTGGAAGCCGGTCCCGTAGCGCGTGTCGTAGCCGAGGACGAGGTCCTCGCCGGACGCCTGCTGCCGCGAGGCGCCGGCCAGCGTGTCGGAGGTCAGGAGGCGCACTCCGTCGACCTGGCCGATGCACGCCGCGTACATCCTCGCCAGCGAGCGCGCGTCGGTGATGCCGTTCGCGGCCGGGATCTCGGCCGCAAGGAACGCCGGCGTGTTGAACACGGTGACCGCCAGCGGCGGATTGACGAACGCGCGATGCAGGAGCGTGGTGGGGTCGAGCAGGCGCGCGGTGAACACGTCGACTGGCTGCCCGGGAGCCGGTGGCGGCGCCGGGAGGATGGGCGCGACGCGCGACATCTTGTCTTCCGGGAGGCCGATCCAGAGGTCGAGGCCGAGCGGCTGGGCGATCCGCTCGTGAACGAAGCGGCCGACGCTCACTCCGGCGACGCGGCGGATGACCTCGCCGGCGAGCCAGCCGTAGGTACCCACGTGGTAGCCGTGGCCGGCGTTTGGTTCCCAGAGTGGCCTCTGGGCGGCGAGCGCGTCGACAACCGGGTCCCACGCCAGCACGTCGTCGAGCGTGAGCGGTCGGTCGACCGCCGGGAGGCCGGCGCGGTGGCTGAACAGCCAGCGCACCTTGACATCCTGTTTTCCCTCGGCACGGAACTCGGGCCAGTACTCGGTCACGGGCGCATCGAAGTCGAGACGTCCCTCCTGCGCCAGGATGTGCCCGGCCGCGGCGACGACGCCTTTGGTGGTCGACATCACCAGCTGGAGCGTGTCGGGTGCGTAGGTGCCGCCCCAGATGTCGACGACCTTCTTGCCCCCGACGTAGACGCTGCACGCAGCGCCGGCCTCGCCGTGGCGCTCGAAGTTGGCGGCGAAGGCTTGCTGCACCGGTTCGAATCCAGACTCAACCGAGCCGTGGACCCTGGTCTCGATCACCCGATTACGGTACTACTCACCGATCGCCTTCCGGCGGCGAGCCGACGCGACTCGCTTGGTCGGGCGGGCGAGATTCGAACTCGCGGTCTCCTGGTCCCAAACCAGGCGCTTTACCGAGCTAAGCTACCGCCCGCGCCGACGAATTCTAGTTAGAAAGCTTCGGGCGCGAGCCTCGGCCGCCGATGCTCAAGATCGATCCGACGCTCCCGACGCTCATGATCGACCCCGCGCTTCCGATGCTCAGGATGGACCCTGCGCTGCCGATGCTGAAGATCGAGCCGGCGCTCCCGATGCTGAACAAACTGGCGAAGCTCAGAAAGCTGTATGCGCTCAAAACGCAGCCGACGCTGGCGTGGCTGCGCCAGCTCGGAACGCCGGCCACGAAGCGTTGACTGCGGCCTAGGGCAGCGAAGAGAGCGATCAATGCCGGCCTCTCGCATCGATCGAATCCGACAGCCGCTGCAGCGCGCCCGACTCGAGCAGCGCCCGCGCCGCCCGGGCGCGATGGCTGTACTTGCGTTTCTCTTCCGGCGGCATCTCGCCAAAGGTCTTGCCCGTGCCTGGAACGACAAAAATCGGGTCGTAGCCGAATCCCGCCGTGCCGCGCCACTCGGGCACGATTTCGCCGCGGACGTCGCCTTCGAAAAACTGCGTCTCGCGGCCCGGCGCCGCGAGCGCGATGACGGACACGAACCGTCCGCTCCACGGCCTCGGAACCCCGTCGAGGCGTCGCAGCAGCTCCGCCGTGCGCTCCTGCTGAGTGGGCCCGAGGCGGGCCGACCGCAGTCCCGGAAACCCGCCGAGCGCGTCGACCTCGACGCCCGAGTCGTCGCCCAGCGCCGGCAGGCCGGTTCGCGACGCCGCGGCCTCCGCCTTCAGAGCGGCATTCTCCGCGTACGTCTTCCCCACCTCGTCGACGTCGGTGTCGAACGCGACCAGGTCGAGACCGGCATCCGCGAGCAGATCTCTGAACTCCCCGATCTTCCCGGCGTTGCCTGAGGCGATGACGAGTCGCGGGCGATCAGCCAACAGCGGCGAGCGCGCGCTTCTGGGCCACGATCAGCTCCTTGATGCCTTTGAACGCAAGGGCGAGCATCGAGTCCAGCTCCCCGCGCGTATAGGGCGCGCCTTCGGCCGTGGCCTGCAGCTCGACGAGCCGGCCATCCTCGGTCATCACGCAGTTCAGGTCCGTCGACGCCTGGAAGTCCTCGGAGTAGTCGAGATCGAGCACCGGCGTTGCGTCGACAACACCGCAGCTCACCGCCGCTAAATGCTGCCGCACTGGGATCTCCGGGATCATCCGCGCTTCCTTCATCCGCTTGACCGCGATGTACAGCGCCACGAACGCTCCCGTGATGGAGGCGGTGCGTGTGCCTCCGTCCGCCTGCAGGACATCGCAGTCCAGCGTGATAGTCCGCTCACCGATCTTGCCCATGTCGACCGCACCGCGGAGTGAGCGTCCGATCAGGCGCTGAATCTCGTGCGTCCGGCCCCCGATGCGGCCCTGGATCGCCTCCCGAGACCCCCGATCGTGCGTGGCGCGAGGCAGCATCGAGTACTCGGCGGTGATCCATCCCTGGCCGCTGCCCCGACGGTGCATCGGCACGCGGTCCTCGACGCTGGCCGTGATCCACACGCGCGTGCGTCCCATCTCGACGAGGCAGGAGCCTTCGGCGTGCACGTTGACGCCCAGCTCGATCTTCACCGGCCGCAGCTGGTCCGGCGCGCGCCCATCGCGGCGCGCGGCCGTCCCGGTCACCGTCCGAGAATTCTCAGTAATAGCGCCGTGCCCTCAAAGAACGCGTAGAGCGGGACGAACATGATCATAGGCGTCAGCGGGTCCACGCCTGGAGTCAGGAAGTTCGCCAGCAAACCGAGTGCCAGAAACCAGTAGGGCCGCCGCTTGTTCAGCCAACGCGAGCTGATGATGCGCAGCATGCCCAGCACGAAAAGCACGACCGGCAGCTCGAAGACGAGGCCGAACCCAATGACCATGATCAGCACGAAGCTCACGAGCTCGCTGATGTCGGGTAGGTACGTGACGTCTGCCGGCGCGAGCGAGCCCAGGACCTTGATGTACAGCGGCAGCGCAAACATCGCGACGCTCACCCCGAGGGCGAAGAAGATGATCGTCGCCACCACGAGCGGCAGCACGAAACGCCTCTCGTGTGGATGCAGTCCGGGACTGACGAACCACCACACCTGCTGGATGATCACCGGGGACGCCAACACGATTCCGATGTAGAGCGCCACTTTGAGCTGCAGGAGCACACCGCCGCCAGGCTGCAGATAGATCGCGTGGCCGATCCCGGCCCGCACGATCAGGAACGTGATGACGTGACCGGCGACGAAGATGGCGCCGATCGTCGCCAGGCCCCACGCGACCAGCGAGACCATGAGGGCGCGGCGAAGCGCCTCGAGGTGCTCGATGATCGACATTCGCTCCTCGTCGACCGGGACGTTGGTCCGAGGCCCGCGCTGCAGGACCCGGTCGAGGATGGCCACCGGAGGCGCTAGGTCCCGGTCGGCTTAGTCTCTGACGTCGAGGCCTTGGCGCCGCTGTCGGTAGACGTCGCGGGTTCGGGCTTCGGCTGCGTGGCCGCGGTCACCTCGTTGGTGATCTCAGACGTCGCCTTGCGGAACTCTCGCATCGCCTTGCCGATCCCGGCGCCGAGCTCCGGCAATCGACCGGGGCCGAAGATGATCAGGACGATCACCAGGATGACGACCAGCCACAGCGGATGAATTGGCATTTGAGGCGATTATAGGCCGGGGTCTGTGAAGGAGCCGTCAAACACCGATCAAGAAACTTTGATCGTGATCGAGATGATCGTGTCGGTCACGGTGAGCGCCTGGACCTTGTCCTGGCCCGATGTGACCGTGCCGAAGCGGTTGTAGACGGCCGTCGGGCCAGTGCCGGGCCAGGCCGCCTTCTCGATGAAGAACTGGCTGCCGTTGATCGGTCCTCCAGGCACCCGCGCCATGCCCAGCGCGCCGACGTCCCACGGGGTCGTGGTTGGCTCCTCGGGCAGGTTGTAGCCCGGACCGCCGGTGCCGTTGCCCAGCGGATCGCCGGTCTGGACGACCCAGTCCTCGCTCTTCCAGACCAGGAGGCCGTTGTAGTAACCGTGGGTGGCCAGGACCACGAAGTTGTTGACGGTCACGGGCGCGACCTCGGGCGCCAGCTGCACCACGATGTCGCCCGCGGAGGTGGTGATGGTCGCCTGCAGCTTCTGGCTTGCGGTGATGCACATCGGCTGCGGGCCTAGGAATTCGTGCGGCGCGATCTGGACCGACGTCTTGCAGTCGGCCAGCGCGGAAGGTACGGCCGGGTCCAGCGCGTGCTTGATCAGAAGCCCAGATCCGATGACCGCGGCGATGAGAGCGCCCATGACCAGCAGCGCGATCCAGGTCTGGCGGCCCCACGTGACGGGGACGTCATGATCGTCGACCGCGATCGGGGCCGGCCGGCGCGACGGCCTGGGCTGGCTCACTTGCGCGCGGCCGCCTCGGCGATCGCCTGGACGAGACCGTGCGTGGTGTACTCGCGCGCAACGATCGACACGTCGAGCCCGAGCTTGCGCGCCGTATCCGCGGTGACCGGGCCCATGCAGGCCACCTCGGCGTCGCCGAGGATTGCGGGCAGGCGGTCGTCGGGAAACGCCTGCACGAAATTGACGACGGTCGACGAGCTCGTGAAAGTGATCACGTCCACGCCCTCACCGTCGAAAAGGCGAAGCAGCGCCGGCGCGGCATCGGCCGGGCACACGGAGCGATAGACGGGCAGGATCTCGACCTCGGCACCACGATTGGCAAGCAGCGATGGTAAGGCGTCGCGCGCGATCTCCGCACGCGGCACGAGGACGCGCATGCCCTGCATCTCCCAGCCCTCGAGCGCGTTGGCCAGGCCCTCCGCGGTGTACTCCGACGTCACAAGCTCGGGGCGCAGGCCGTGACCGGCCAGCGCGTCCGCTGTCTCCTGCCCTATCGCGCACAGCTTCGAGTTATGCATCGCCCTCGCGTCGAGGCCGGTCGTCAGCAGCATCTGGAAGAAGATGTCGACGGCGTTCGCTGACGCGAAGATCACGAGCGCAGTCCGCCTCAGCTTGTTGATCGCGTTGCGGACGCGGTCGTCCACGGGCAACCGCTTGATCTCGAGCGTCGGGACCTCGACCACCGCCGCGCCGAGATCGACCAGCTCACGTCGAAACGGATCCACCTGGTGACGAGCTCGGGTGATCAGGATGCGGCGGCCGTGCAGCGGACGCCTGGACAGCGTGTCGAGGCGCTCGGCCATCTCTACGCCAGGGCCCAGCACGAGCAGAGCGTCACCGCGCAGCCCGTAGGTCGTCGCCTTGCGCGCCAGCTCGCCCAGCGGCGCGCTCACGCGGTGCTGACCGGGCAGCCCCGGGTTGAGGATCAGAGCAGCCGGCGTTTCCGCGGGCCGCCCGTTCTGTAGCAGAGCGGATATGCCCGACTCCCACCATCCCGACGCCAGCCGGAGCACGACAGTCTCGCCGCCGGTGACGAGACCGAATCCGATTGAGGCCGAGAGACCTTCGATGGTGAGGGGGATGCCGCTCATGACCGGTGCCGCGAGCTCGACGATCATTCCCGGCACCGCCTCGAAATCAATCTCCGCGCGCTCGAGTCGCTCCGCAACCTCGCTGCCGTTGGAGAACGCGTACGGGTTGCCCGGAAAGAGGACCGTCACGTTGCGGCCGCTGCGCGCGAGTCGCACGATCTCGTCGACCGATTGCATGGGCGCGATGTCGGCGTTGGCGGGCGCGAGGTGGAGCAGTCCCGCACCGCAGCCATCGCAGTTGCGAATGACGTCGGCCTGCTTTATCGCCTCGACCGCCTGCACCGTGGCCAGGCCTGGATGACCCGGACCAACACCGACCAGCCTCACCCTGCTCATATCACCTTGCCCATCCCACCCCGGGACACGGGGAGACAGATTAGAGCTTTCGGGTGACCACGTAGTCCGCCATGGCAATGAGCGCGCTCGTCGCATCTCCAGGCGTCATCGCATCGAGATGATCGCGCGCGTCATCGGCATGACGGCGCGCCTCTTCGAGGGCTTTTCGAGGTCCGTCGCTGCGGCGCACGTCCTCGACGACGCGTCGCGCCTCGTCGTCGCTGAGCTTGCGACCGTCGTCGAGCGGCAGCGACGCCAGCATCAACGGCAGCGTTGCGAATCCCTCGAGGATGTCGTGGCCGATCGGCTTTCCAACCTCGCCCTCGCTGCCTGTGTAGTCGAGCACGTCATCCGCGATCTGAAACGCCAGGCCGATGGATCGCCCGTAGGCGCGGAGCGCCGCGCGCCGCCTCTCGTCGAGGCCGCCGAGCAGGGCGCCGATGTCGCAGCACGCCGCAAGCAGGGTTGCCGTCTTGGCCTCGATGCGCTGCATGTACTCCTCGACCCGTGTGCTGTAGCGATACCGGATCGCCTGCTGGCGCACCTCTCCCGCGCAGATCTTCATCACCGCGTCGGCGAGGATGGCCACCACTTCAGGCGTGTTGGTCCGGGCGGCGAGCTCATACGCCTCGGCGAAGTAGAAGTCGCCGACAACTATGGCCGGCTCGTCGCCAAGGCTGGCCGCTACGGTCGGCCGGCCGCGACGGGTCGGTGCGCGGTCGATGACGTCGTCGTGGACGAGCGTCGCCGCGTGCGTGACCTCGACGGCCATTGCCGCCGGCAGCGTGCGATCGCGGTCGTAGGTGCCACACATCGCGCTCAGCAGGACGAGCCCGGGCCGGATTCGTTTGCCGCCTGCCTCGAGGAGCTCGGCCATCGGCTTGCCGACTTCGGGAGGATCATTTGCGACCAGGTTTCGCAGCAGGCCTTCAACTTTCCGCAACTCCGGCCCTGCAGGACCGAAAAGGTCGACCTGCTGCCTCAACAGCCCTTGACCGACAGGCGGTAGCCAAGTCCCGGCACAGCCTCGAGGCTCACCCCCGTGTTGGGTCGCTCGGAGAGCTTGCGGCGCAGTCGCTGCACGTGCGGATCGACCGAGTGGTCGTCCAGGTCGTGCGGATAGCCCCAGACCTTGTCGCGGAGCTGGGCCCGGGTCAGCACGCGCTCGGGGTTGGCGGCGAGCACGGCGAGCAGGTTGAACTCGGTCATCGTGAGGGTGATCTCGTCGTCACCCACCTTCACCCTGCGGGCGGCGTTGTCGATCTGGAGAGCGCCGATGCTGAGCACGCCCTCGCGGCCGCCCGTCTCGGCCAGCGCTGAGCGCCGCAGATGGGCGTTGATGCGGGCGCCGAGAATGCGCGAATCGAATGGCTTGGTGATGTAGTCGTCGGCGCCGACCTCGAGGCCGACGACCTCGTCCGTCCTGCCCGAGCGGCCCGTCAGCATCACCATCGGGCTGTTGACTCCCTGGCGGCGCAGCTCGCG
This sequence comes from Candidatus Limnocylindrales bacterium, assembly GCA_035473355.1. Lineage (GTDB taxonomy): Bacteria > Chloroflexota > Dormibacteria > Dormibacterales > Dormibacteraceae > 40CM-4-65-16. The sequence goes on along the minus strand of DATIOJ010000054.1, from coordinate 7,185 downwards.
GATGACCTCCGTGCCGCTGATGTCAGGCAGCACCCAGTCCACCAGCACGAGGTCGGGCTGCGAGCTGCGGCCGAGCTCGATCGCCTGCGCGCCTGTCCCCGCCTCGACGACATCGTGCCCCTGCAGGCGGCACACCTCGGCCACCAGCATCCGGACTGGAACGTCGTCCTCCACGACGAGAATGCGCCGCCGGCGGCGCGGGGGCGCCGTGCTCAGCCGGTCTTCGGAGGCGCGAAACCCACCCGTCGCGACTCACGGGCTGAGCGCTTTGGTCTGCGCATCAGGATCACGCGTTTCTCCCCCCCGTCGAGCACGCTGGCCAGCTCCCACCCTTCGGCCCCTGCCTCCTGGAGGACCTTGACCACCGTGACGCCGTCAGCCACCTGGGCCACGCTGAGGACCTTGGTCGAGTACTCCCAGTCCCGGCTGGGCAGCCCGACCGCGGGCACGAGACCCGCCGCGACGCCCCGCGCGCCGTCAGGCTGAGCGGGACGCGGCTCGTCGGGCTCCTCGTCCGGATCTTCTTCGAACCGCGGGTGCATTGTCGTCAGATTGTAGGCTCCCTTCGCCGCAGTACCCCCGGCGGGGGTCGAACCCGCGCTGGACCGGGTTTAAGCCGGCTGCCTCTGCCATTGGGCTACGGGGGCAAGATCCATTGTGGGCGAGAGGCGCGCGGGACCGGGCGCCGAAGCGCCCTCGCCGGCTGATCGCGCGCTCAGCCGTAGTCGAAAAAGCCCTTCCCCGTCTTGCGGCCAAGCCGGCCCTGGTCGACCAGCTTGCGCAGCAGCTCAGGCGGCTCGGGCCCTTCGCCCAGACGATGGCGGTCCTGCATCGCGCCATAGAAGATGTCGAGGCCGCTGAAATCCAGGAGGTGGAACGGGCCCATCGGCCAGTTGAGGCCTTTCTGCACTGCGATGTCGATGTCCTCGGCGCTGGCGTAGCCGCCCTCGAGCAGCCGCATCGCCTCCTCCGAGGCTGCAAACAGAACCCGGTTCACGATAAATCCCCAGATCTCCTTCTGAAGGAGTACCGGCGTGCGGTTGATGCTGCGCACGAAATCCATCGCGCTCTCGACCGTCTCGTCCGAGGTCTTGGGGCCTCGCACCACCTCGCACAGCTGCATCACGGTGACCGGGTGAAAGAAGTGCATGTTGCAGCACAGCTCCGGCCGTCCGGTGAAGTCGGCGAGGCGGCTGATGGCGATTGTGCTCGAGTTGCTCGCCAGGACGGCGTCGGGGTTCGCGTGCCGGCCGAGGTCTTCAAACACGGTCTTCTTGGCGTCGAAGTTTTCGATCACCGCCTCGATAACGAGATCCGCATTGGCCGCGGAGCGCCCGAGGTCGTTGGAATCGGCGATGCGCGCGAGTGCTTCGTCTGCGGCCTGGCGTGTGAGCCGATCCTTTTCCACCGAGCGATCGAGCAGCTTGCGGTTCTGGGCGCGCGCCCGATCCAGCTGTCCCGCCACGGTGTCGACGAGGGTCACGTCGTGGCGACCGCTCAGCGCGGTCTGCAGCGCGATCTGGGAGCCCATCGTCCCCGCGCCGATGACCAGCACGCGCTTCAATTCATGCATGCGGGTCAGCATGAAGGAATTCGAAGGGCTGGTGCAGCAGGCGATCGACTCGATTCCAGAGGAGTTCCAGCCCTACCTCGAGAACACGGAGTTCATCGTCGAAGAGTCATCGCCGGAAGGTCTGATGGGTCTTTATCACGGAGCGGGCGCGCTGGCGGCTGGCGAAGGGTTTCCTGAGCGCATCACGCTCTACAAGCGCTCCCACGAGGGGGCCGCCGCGACGCTGGAGGAGCTGGTCGAGGAGGTGCGGCGGACGATCCTGCACGAGGTCGGCCACCACTTCGGGATGGAAGAGGACGATCTTCCTTATTAATTAGTGGAGGGACCAGAAGCCGCGGTCCCAGAGGATCAGCGGGTCGCCCGCGCCGAGCTGCGCCGCCTGCACTTCTCCGATGCAGATGTCGTGGTCCCCGGCCGGATGGACCTCGGCGAGCTTGCATTCGAGCCAGGCCGCGGCGCCATCGAGCAGCGGAATGCCATTGGTCCCAAGGCGATGGGGCAGCGTCGCCCAGCTCGGGTCGACAGCCGGCGCTCGGCCCGCGAATCGGTCGGCGATAAACTCCTGCGGGCGCGTCAGCACGCTCACGTTGAAGGCTTTCGTTTCGAGGATCGCCGCCCGAGTCGCCGACGCTCGCTCCAGGCCGACCAGGACCATCGGAGGCTCGAGCGAGATCGAGACGAGGCTGCTCGCGGTCAGGGCCCTGTACTCGTCGCCGCTCCGCGCGCTGACGAGCACCACGCCGGCCGGAACCCGCGCCATCGCGTCCAGGAAGGCCTGGTTTGGCATCTCGGGCAAGGGTAGGGCGCCACGACCCCGCGGGTAGAATCGGAGTTCGAAAACCTGGCGGCGACGTAGCCAAGTGGCAAGGCAGAGGTCTGCAAAACCTCCATCCCCAGTTCGATTCTGGGCGTCGCCTCCAACCCGAAACACCTGAGGCTCAGGTCAGGGCGCGGGCAGGCCTCACTTGCCGGGACTCGTGGACACCATCGCCGCGTAGAGGGCGAGCAGGAAGAGCCCCCAGGCCAACCCGATGACGATCCCGACCAGCCCCACGATCCAACCCGCCAGCGCCATGCCGCCGCCGCCCAGCGTCCCACCCGATCGCTTGATCCTGCCCCGGGCCCTCAAGCCAAGGAACACGGCGACGCTGCCCATGATCACCCCCGGGAGGCCATAGAAAAGCGCTCCAAACGGCGAGATAAGTCCGAGGACGAAAGCGGCGAGCGCGCCCCCATCCGTCGGACGGGCGGCCGGGTTGGCGATGGCGCCCGGCGGAGGCGGGGGCTGCGGCGGCTGCTCAGACACGCCGCGATCTTAGAGCACGTTGGTTACACTCGAATTCAGCCGCAGCTCAAGCGAGGAGAGTGTATGGCCGTCTCACAGATCAAGATGCCCCAGCTGGGCGAATCCGTCACCGAGGGCACGGTCGACAAGTGGCTCAAGCGCGAGGGGGATTTCGTCAAGCGCGACGAGCCGATCGTCGAGGTGGTCACGGACAAGGTCAACGCGGAGATCCCCTCACCGTATGAGGGGAAGCTCGTCAAGATCGCGGTCCCCGAAGGAGAGACCGTCCGGGTCGGCGCCGTGATCGCTCAGATCGAGACGGCGACCGCCGCGCCAGCAGCCGGTGCTGCTGGTCAGGCCAAGGCCGCAGAGGCGGGCGTGGCCGCTACGGAGGCGCCGCCCGAGCCCGCGGTCGGCGTGGCACCGAACCCTGTTGCCGCACCCGCAATTGCGAACGCCGTCAGCGGCGAGCGCGCCCGTCTCTCGCCTGCCGTGCGCAAGCTGGCCGCGGAGAGCGGCATCGATCCCGGCACGCTCCAGGGCACTGGACTTGGCGGGCGTGTGACCCGCGACGACGTGCTGGCGGCGCTGGGCGGCGCGCAGGCACCCACCCCCGCCGAGACGCGGCCCGCGCCTGCCGCGCCGGCTCCGGCGCAAGTCGACGGCAAACGAGAGGAACTGGTGAAGCTCAGCGTGATGCGCAAGTCGATCGCGGAGCACATGGTGCGCAGCCTCGCCACCTCGCCACATGCATGGACGCTGCAGGAGATCGACGTCACGAACCTCGTCCGCTACCGCGAGGCAGAGAAGGACAGCTTCAAGAACCGCCACGGCGCGCCACTGACCTACCTGCCGTTCGTCGCCCAGATCGTGAGCGATGCCCTGAAGCAATTTCCCTGGCTGAACTCCTCGTGGAGCGCCGAGGGCGTGATCCTCAAGCACTACGTCAACCTGGGCATCGCCGTCGCCATCCCAGATGGGCTGATCGTCCCGGTCGTGAAGGATGCCGACCGCCTCGGCTTCACCGACCTGGTGCAGGCGATCAACGACCTCGTCGAGCGCGCCCGCAACAAGCACCTGAGGCCCGACGATGTGCAGGGCGGCACATTCACCCTCAACAACACTGGAGCGACCGGCTCGATTGCGAGCCAGCCGATCATCAACCAGCCGCAGGCCGCGATCCTCACCACAGAATCGATCGTGAAGCGGGCTGTCGTGATCGACGACGCGATCGCGATGCGGCAGATGATGAACATGTGCCTCAGCTTCGACCACCGGATCATCGACGGCAAGACGGCGGGAGAGTTTCTCGGGTCGATCAAGAAGCGGCTCGAGGAATGGACGCCCGGTAGCATTCGGCTGTGAGCGTCGCGGAGCCGCTGCGTCTGGGGCCAATCCCCGAATGGATCCGCGTCCGCGTCACCGAGGGTGACAACTTCAAAGAGCTGAAGCAGATCGTGCAGGGGCGGCGCCTGCACACCGTCTGCGAGGAAGCCCGCTGCCCCAACATATTCGACTGCTGGAATCGGCGGACCGCAACCTTCATGATCCTCGGCGACGTCTGCACGCGTGCGTGCCGCTTCTGCGCGGTGACGTCGGGCCGGCCGTCCGAGCTCGACCTTGGTGAGCCACTGCGCGTCGCCGAGTCGGTCGCCGAGCTCGGCCTGAAGCACGCGGTCATCACGTCCGTCGACCGCGATGACCTCAGGGATGGCGGTGCGGGGATATTCGCACGCACCATCCGCGCGATCCGGCGCCGGAGCCCGGGCACGACGATCGAAGTCCTGACCCCCGACTTCCAGGGCGACTACACCTCGGTGCGTACCGTGGTCGAAGCCAGACCGGACATCTTCAACCACAACACCGAGACGGTGCCGCGCCTCTACGCGCGCATCCGGCCCAAGGCCGTCTATGCGAACAGTCTCGCGCTGCTGCGGCACGTCAAGTCGCTGTCTCCAGAGATGGTCACCAAGTCCGGGCTGATGGTCGGCCTTGGCGAGACCGAGGACGAGCTGCTCGAGGTGTTTCGCAACATGCGTGCTCACAACATCGACGTGCTCACCGTCGGCCAGTACCTCAGGCCGTCGAAGAAGCACGCCGAGGTCGTTCGCTATTACCGCCCAGAGGAGTTCATTCGCCTCAAGGAACAGGCGCTTGCGATGGGCTTTGGCCACGTCGAGGCCGGGCCACTGGTCCGGTCGTCCTACCACGCCGATGAGCAGATCCCTGCCGCGCGTAAGAGCCAGCTGGCTGGGTAGGGTCCCCTACCGCGAGGCCTGGGATCTCCAGGCTTCCCTGGTGCGCCAGCTGCGCGAGGGGGCGGGCCAGGACACGTTGCTCCTGCTCGAGCACCCGCACGTGTTCACGATGGGCAAGGCGGCCTCCCCAGACCACCTGCTCTGGGACGAGGCTGAGCGCCAACGGCGGAAGGTGGAGGTGGTGTGGTCCGACCGTGGCGGCGAGGCGACGTATCACGGCCCGGGCCAGCTCGTGGGCTATCCGGTGCTGGACCTGAGCCGGCTCGAGCTGACCATCCCTCAGTATCTCGAGAGGCTGGAGCGGTCGCTGATCGCCTACCTGGCCGAGGTTGGCATCGATTCGGAGCCGGGTGAGCCGGGTTTCACCGGCGTCTGGCGCCAGGGAGAGAAGCTGGCCGCCATCGGGATCAAGCTCAACCGCCCGGTCGTCAGCCATGGGTTTGCCCTGAACCTAACGACCGACCTGGAGTACTTCTCCGGCATTGTCCCCTGCGGCCACGCCGAGCGCCGCCCAACGTCGGTGTCAGCCGTGAGCGGCCGCCAGTTCGAGCTCGGGGAGGCTGCCCGAACCTACGCAGCGCACTTCGGGGAGGTGTTTGGGGTGGACCTGGACTGGGTTCCCGCGGCAACCGTGCGGGGCGCCCGGCGGCTATCTCCAGAGGGAGCCCCAGTCCGAACTTAGTCGGAATACCGGGTGTTACCCGGCGGGTATTCCATACGTGGAGATATTGGTGGCTGCGAGAGGCGGTATTCAGTTTGGGGTCGTTCGTTATCGGGTAAGTGGGATATGAGCATGACAACCAACCGTAAGAGGGCTGAAAAGGCAACCACCGAGCTGGTTCGGCTGGACAACGTCTCTATGGACGAGGACGACGAGATCCTGCCGGACTTCGAGGCTGAGGTCGACGACGGTCGGCGCGTCTGGGTGACCGCGGTGCTGGAGCGCACGGCAGTGATCGAGCCCGCCCCGGGCGAGCCCAAGGTGCTGGTCAACCGCCGGCGCCTGTTCGTCAACCCACGGCACCTGAGGGTGCGTCACCTCGCGAGCAAGGAAGCGGCGCGGCGCGGCCGCGAGGCGGCACGACAGCTCCGGCTCCAGGAGCAGCAGAGCTCCGCGGCGTAAAGCACGTCTTCCGGCTCGGGGTCGGCGCAACGGCCTCTGGTAACATTCGCTGCTGCCGCACGCGTCGGCGTAGCTGAAATTTCCGCGGCGATGACCGCCGCCTAGCCCGAGGGAAGCCAACATATGAGCAAGACCGTCGAACTCGTTTCGCTGGCCACGATCGTCCCGCCTCCCAACCACGAAGTCAGCGGCGGGTTCAATGCGGTCGTCGACGGAAAGCAAGTCAGGGTTCGGGCGGTGCTGGAGCGGACGGTCGTGATCGAGCACAGCGAGGGCGGCGAGCGCAGCGTCGTGCGCAAGGACAACTGCATGGTCAAGCCGTCGGCGGTCGCCTTCGTGCCGGGGAACCCAAACAACGGCGTTGGGCCACGGCAGTGGCGCCGGCTTCCGGGCAAGCCTCCCGCGCCGGCTCGCTAGACCAGTCCGGGCCGCCGGCCCCAGCCAAAACGGAGCCCTAGCGTGAACGGCTCACAAGATCTGTAGACACCTGGGGGCTTCCCAGATGTAGAAGCGGCGGCCCATCCTGTGGGTGCTTGACGCCCATGAGGAGGTACCGCCGTGACTAATGATGATCTGCTCTATCGCCATCGTTTGCTGCTGTTCGCAAAGGCAGCCGAGGTGGGAGTCAGTCGGGCTTGCAGCGAGCTCGGCTACCACCGCTCCTGGTATTACCGCTGGAAGCCGCTGGTGGAGCGGCACGGCCTGGAGATGCTGCGGCCGCGGGAGCGCCGGCAGCCGCGGATGCCCAATCAGTTACCGCCCTGGATCGAGGAGCGAATCCTTAGCTTTGCGCTCGGTCATCCAGGCCTGGGTCCCCGGCGAGTGGCCGCTCAGCTGGCGCTGCCGATGTGGGGCGGCGTCGTGGTCTCAGCCAGTGGTGTGCTCAAGGTCCTCCGCCGCCACGGTCTGGGGACCCGGATCCAGAGGCTGGGCTTGGTCGCTGGCT
>DATIOJ010000053.1:0-4585 GCA_035473355.1 Candidatus Limnocylindrales bacterium | reverse complement strand
TGGGGACCGGAAGGATCCTGGACAACGGCACCAAGGTGCCGATGGAGCTCAAGGTCGGCGACAAGGTGCTTTACGCCAAGTACGCCGGTAACGAGTTCAAGCACGACGAGATCGAGTACCTGATCGTCTCGGAGAAGGACGTGCTCGCCGTCGTCGGATCCAACGGCAAGGCCAAGAAGTAATTAAGGCAAGAGGGAAAGGTATATGGCAAAACAAGTCACTTTCGACGTAGACGCAAGGCAGGCCCTCAAGAAGGGCATCGACACGGTGGCCCAGTCCGTGCGTATCACGCTCGGCCCGAAGGGCCGCAACGTAGTTCTCGAGAAGAAGTTCGGTGCTCCGACCGTCACCAACGACGGCGTGACCATCGTCCGCGAGATCGAGCTCAAGGACGCAATGGAGAACACCGGCGCGCAGCTGCTGCGCGAGGTCGCGACCAAGACCAACGACGTGGCCGGTGACGGCACCACCACGGCGACGATCCTGGCCCAGACCATGATCAACGAGGGATTCCGCAACGTGACGGCGGGAGCCAACCCGATGCAGCTCAAGATCGGCATCGAGAAGGCCGTCGCGGCGGTCGTCGAGGAAATCAAGAAGCTCGCCCAGCCGGTGGCCGACAAGAGCGAAGACGTGGCTCACGTGGCCGCCATCTCCAGCCAGTCGGAGGAGATCGGCAAGCTCATCGCCGAGGCCAACCTGAAGGTGGGCAAGGACGGCGTCATCACCGTCGAGGACAACCAGGCCATCACGACCGAGCTCGAGTTCGTGGAAGGCATGCAGTTCGACCGCGGCTACGTCGCGGCCTACATGGTCACCAACCCGGACCGCATGGAAGCGGTCCTGGACGAGCCCTTCGTGCTCATCACCGACCGGAAGATCTCGGCCATCAACGACCTCCTGCCCGTGCTGGAGAAGGTCGTGCAGCTCGGCAAGCCGCTGCTGATCGTCGCCGAGGACGTCGAGGGCGAGGCGCTCGCCACCCTCATCGTCAACAAGCTCCGCGGCACGTTCACCGCGGTTGCCGTCAAGGCGCCAGGATTCGGCGACCGCCGCAAGGCGATGCTCGAGGACATGGCGATCCTGACCGGCGGAACCGTTGTCTCTGAGGACCTAGGCCTCAAGCTCGACCAGACCAAGATCGAGCAGCTGGGCAGGGCCCGCAAGGTCACCGTCACCAAGGACGACACCACGATCGTGGTCGACATCGAGAAGGACGAGAAGCGGCGCCAGGCGATCCAGGGCCGCATCAAGTCGATCAAGGCCCAGATCGAGGAGACGACCTCAGACTTCGACAAGGAGAAGCTGCAGGAGCGGCTGGCCAAGCTGGCCGGCGGCGTTGCGGTGATCAAGGTCGGAGCCGCAACCGAGGTCGAGCAGAAGGAGAAGAAGCACCGCATCGAGGACGCGCTCAGCGCGACCAAGGCGGCGGTGGAAGAGGGAATCGTCGCGGGTGGCGGCACCGTGCTGCTGAACGCGCAGAAGAAGCTGGACGGCGGACTCGGCCTCAAGGACGACCAGGCGACCGGTGTCGCGATCGTCCGCAAGGCGCTCGAGGAGCCCGTCAAGCAGATCGCGCTCAACGCCGGCAAGGAAGGCTCGCTGATCGTCGAGCAGATCCGCAAGAGCAAGGCCGGTGAGGGCTACGATGCTCTCAACGACAAGTTCGTGAACATGTTCGAGGCGGGTATCGTCGACCCCGCCAAGGTCACCCGGTCGGCGCTGCAGAACGCCGCGTCGATCGCCGCTATGGTGCTGACCACCGAGGCGATGGTGACCGAGGTGCCCGAGGACAAGAAGAACTCAGGTATGCCGGGCGGCATGTCGCCCGACATGATGTAAGGAGCTAACCGCTCCTTCGAAGAGCCCCTCGCCGTGAGGGGCTCTTTTCTTTTTGCCCAGAGCCGTCCACGGGGAAGACTCCGCCCAGCCCTGCCATTCTTCTGCCCACGACTGCCACGGCAAGGGGAAGCAGGAGTGCGAAGGTGGCCACGACGATCGACAGCGGATCGGGCAGGCGCGTCGGATCCTTCAGACCGAGGTAGGTCAGGTAGCCGCCGGCACCCGCAGTGAGCAGCACGATCAAGGTGGCCGCTGCGATCGCCCAGGTCCGGTACTCGCGATAGAGGGGAGGAGCGTTGCGGCTCGCCAGGCGCAGCAGCCACCAGGCGGTGAGACCGTTCAGGACGAGGCCGCTGATGACCGCGCACGCGGCGATCCCGATGCGGAACTGGGTCAGGTGAATCATCACGAACGCCGAGGCGTTCACGGCCAGGATGCCGAGGGGTGTGATCACGCCCAGGCTGATCAGCGCGATCTCTCTAAGCCGCCTGGACCTCAGGAACTCGTCCAACTAACTCTCCCTGTAAGGGAGCAGTCTACTGACGCGCTTTAGCGCGTCCTTAACGGCTTGCCCGCAGGGTAGGGGAGAAGAGTCGCTAGTGCCCGCAGCCGCAGGCTTGCGCGCCGCCGGCGTCCTCACCGGTGTCGAACGAGTGCCCGCAAGAACACGAGTGCACGGCGTTCGGGTTGTGAACGGTGAAGCCGGCGCCCATCAGGCTATCGACGTAGTCGATCTCCGAGCCCTGGATGTAAGAGACGCTGAAGTCGTCGACGAGGATCTGAACGCCCTCGTTGTCGATCACCAGGTCGTCGGCCCGGCGCTGGTCGTCGAAGGCCATGCCGTACTGCATGCCCGAGCAGCCACCGCCGCTGACGAAGATGCGCAGGGCGAGGCTCGGGTTGTTTTCCTTGGTCAGCAGCTCCTTGAGGCGCGACTGGGCTTCGGGGGTGAGTGAGACGACAGCTTGTTCGATCACGTTGGGCATGTTACCAAACCCAGCTACCGGCGCCCGAGCTTGAACCCCTTCTTTTCGCCCTTCGACTCGGTGGCCGTGGTGGAGCCGGCGATCAGCTGGGCGAGCTGCTCGGCCCCGCGGGAAAGTGCGCTCTTGGGGTCGGTCAGGACCAGGATCTCGCCCTTGACGGCCGCCTCGTCCGGCTTGGTGCCGTCGAAGTCGATCTCCACGGCCAGGTCCTGCTTGAGGGTCCGGACGACGTCTTCCTTGCTAACGACGGACTTGGGCACCTTGTTGTTGAGGGCGAGGATGACGCGGCCGGGGACGATGTTCAACACGTTGGTGAAGATGTTCAGCAGCTCGCCGACGTCCTTGAGCGACGACAGCTCCGGCGTGACGAGCACCAGCACCCGCTGCGAGTGGTCGAGGACGCTGATCACGATGTCGGTGAAGGCGACGCCGAGGTCGAAGACGATGTAGCGAAAGGCGTTGACCAGGATGCCCATCGCGCGGTTGACCAGGTCGACCGTGATGAGGTCGGCCTGCTCGGCGCGCAGAACGCCGGGGAGCAGCATCATGCCGCCCGGGTGGTGAAGGATCGCCCCCAGCACTGCCTCCTCGAAGTTCTGAGGCGGAACCTGGCTCGCGGCGGCGAGGCAGCCGGTCGGCGTGAGGTAAGAGATGAGCGCGGCGTGGTTGTAGGGGAGGGCGAGGTCGACGAGCAGCACCTCGCCGGGGAACCGCCGCGCCAGGGCCGCGGCCAGGTTCACCGCGATGGTGGTGCGGCCGGAGCCGCCCTTGGGCGAGTACACAGCGACGGTCGATGCCGCCTGCTCGGGCGCCACCATCCGCGCGCGGGCGATCAGGTTCGGCAGCGTGTCCTTGCGCTGCTCGACGAGCTTGGTCAGCTCGATGAGGGCGTCGGAGTCAGCGGGGATCGTTTCGTAGAGGGTCTTGCGGTCAAGGGTCAGCAGCCTGCAGTCCTCGAGCGCGCGGACGCTTGCCGTCCTCGTTTCTTCCGAGATCAGCGCCATCTCGCCGAAGAAGTCATCCGGCCCCATCAGCGCGATCGTGATGGTGTGCCCGGGCGACTCCTCGACGTAGACCTCGCACCGGCCCGATTCGACGATGAACATCGTGTCGCCGGGGTCGCCCTGGTGGACGATCACCGACCCCTTGGCGGCGGAGGCGGGGGCGAGGCGGCGGGAGAGGGCGTGGAGGACGTTGTCGGGGAGCGTGAAGAAGATCGCGACCCGTTCCAGGATCTGGAAGCGCCTCCGCAGCTCGTCGGGCGAACCGGTAGTGGGGTGGTCGTTGTCGCTCACGCCGCAGGGAATTATAGGTTTGGGGTCTCGAATCCCCGTCTTCCTTCGGGGAGAGGCTCGCGGGTGGCGGCGGGGAAGTTGAACTCCGGGCCGTTGGTAGACTTAGCCGTCGCCGGTCCCGTGGTGTAGCCTGGCCAAACACGCGGCCCTGTCAAGGCCGAGAGCGCCGGTTCGAATCCGGTCGGGACCGCCAGTTGAGCTCCAGCCGCCTGTGGCATAAATAGGTCTGCACGCGGGCCCGGAGAGGTGGCCGAGTGGTTGAAGGCGGCGGTCTCGAAAACCGTTATGGGTCACTGGCCCATCGAGAGTTCGAATCTCTCCCTCTCCGCCACTGTCATGTCTCACGAAATCCAGGGCAGCTGTTGGAGGACATCGTTCTGGGCGGTACGCGACCCAGAACGCGAACATCCTTCGGGCCATGCCCGAACCATTGATCGTGCGTACCCCAGTGCCTGGGCGACG
>DATIOJ010000052.1:0-20709 GCA_035473355.1 Candidatus Limnocylindrales bacterium | reverse complement strand
TCGGGGAACATGGCGAGGCTTTCGTGATCGCCTGGGCGTGAGGAGGGGCTGAGCTCGCCGGCGGCGGCACCAGAGGCGCGGCAGCCCAGCTGGTCGCGCTCGAGGAGGGTGACCTGGTGCCGTTCGAGGCTCAAACGTTCGGCGACGGCGCAACCGATCACGCCGCCACCGACCACCACGACCCTCGACATATAAGGAAGATAGCCGCCGGCTGTTAACCCTCTTGACTCTCGAACATGTGTTCGGTATCTTCGGAGCTGCCTCCACACCGCCCCCTGCGTCTCTCTCCGAAGGCCGCCCCAAAGAAAGATGCAGGCACAAAAACTCCTGAGTGGCACGTCTCCGAGATCCGCCGCATATTTCGCGGAATCGGCGGCCGGAGCCAAGGATGGGGTGGCGCGAGGAGGAGCGCAGCCAAAGCTGCGTGACGACGAAGCGCCGGGTCCCCAGACGCAGGCTTCAGCGCCACAGGCGCCCGGCCGCCTAGGCCGCGAAGATGCAAGGAGCCTCGGAGTCGGGACACTCCAACTTGCGATCGATTCGATTCGGCTCCGTTTTGGCAGCCAGGCGCTGACGCGCGCGGCCGAGCTACCACCCCCGATTCCCTGGCAGACGGGAACGCCGATCGACCGCCTCACCGGGATCGGCGGTCTGCCGCGCGGCCGGCTCGCGCTGTTCACCGGAAGCGGAACCTGCGGCAAGCTCTCGGTCGCTCTCGCCATGCTGGCCGCCGCGACACGGGAGTTCGCGCACGCGATCGTCGTCGACGGCGGCGGATTCGACCCCTGGTCGTTACTTCCCTTCTCCCCTGAGCCTGGCGCGCTGACAACGGTCCGCGCGCCGGCTCCTGAGATCGCAGGTGAGGCGGCGGCGGCACTTGCGCGGGCGGGTGCGGGCTTCCTGCTTCTGCTGTGCGACGTCCCCGAGCACTGGCTCGGCCCTCTCGAGTCGGGCGCCAACAGATCGGGGACCGTCATGCTCGGGGTGGTCGATTCGCCGAACCGCGCCCTCGCCCACGCATCGAGCTTCAGCCTTGGATTCTCGCGGCACGATTGGGTGTGGGAGCGAGGACAGCTGGTCGGGCTTCGAGTCGGCGCGAGCTGCTTGAAGAACCGAGTCGCCCCGCCGCTGGGCGAGACCGAGCTGGAGATCCGCTATCCGTTCGGCCGCTCGACAGTGACCGATTACCAGCCAGGCATCACCGAGATGACGGTTCAGATCGACGAGGTCGACCAGTGCGCGTCTGCTGTGGTCTGAGGGCTGACGCCGTAACCGATGGCGAGAGATTCGGCGATCCAGGCGAGCCGATTCGAAGAAAGGGGTGGCCCGAGGAGGAACGCATTCGACATGCGTGACGACGACGGGCCTGGCCCCCTGACGCACGAATCGGCCGCATTGGCGCCGAAGATCCGTCAGCGGCTTACGGTGGCAGCCCTCGTAGGGAACCTGGAGCTGGCGAGGCGGCCGGACCTGTACGGCCGGCCGGTCATCGTCGGCCGCTGGGATGAGCATGTCGTCGCGGCCTCAGAAGAGACGCTGCCCTTCGGTGTGGTTCCGGGCATGGCGCTCCGCCAGGCCGAGCACCTGTGCCCGCATGCCGTGTTCATCCTGCCCGACGAGGAGGCGACCTCCCGCATCCGCGAGCTGATCTCGACGGCGCTATACGACCTCGCGCCGGTGATCGAGGTGCGTGACGAAGGGATCGCGTGGCTGGACCTGGACGGCGTCGTGGAGCCCGGCACGTCGATTCGCGCTGCGCGCTATCGCCTGCTCAAGGCGATCGGCCGCGAACCTCGTCTCGGCCTCGCCCCAGGTCCATTCTCGGCGCGTCTTGCCGCCGCGCAAGCGCGGCCCGGCCGTCTCATGCGCGTCGCCAATGCTCGCCAGTTCCTTGCTCCTCTGCCCTCACGCGAGCTGCCGCTCGACGCCGAGCAGCTCGAGCGATTGGACCTGCTCGGACTGCGCACGCTCGGGGCGATCGCAGCGATCGGACCGCGAGAGCTGGAAAGCCAGCTGGGCCGCGATGGAAGGCACGCGGTGCTGCTCGCACGTGGCCTCGAGCCGGATCTGATCAACGCGTGGCGGCCGCCGCTCTTCACCAGCGCACACCGGCAGTTCGGTGATCTCGTCGAAGACCGCGAGGCGCTGCTCTTCGTCGCGCGGGCGCTGTGCGGCGACCTCGCCGACGAGCTGGGCCTGCGAGGCGCGGGTGCCAAGCACGTCCGCGTGCGGCTCGAGGTCGAGTCAGGTGAGGCCGAAGCACGTGAGTCGATCGTCCGTCATCCGTTGAGCAGCACCGCGGAGCTGTTCGGGCTCGTCGGGTCGTGGATCAAGGAGTGGCAGCCACGCGCGCCGATCACCGAGCTGTGGATCGAGCTGCCGGTCCTCGAAGGCGCGGGACGGCGCCAGCTCAAGTTGTGGGCGGGCGGCGATGGTTCGAGCGAAGAGGTCGCGGCAGCGCTCGAACGCTTGCAGGAACGCTTCGGCGACGCAGTCGTGATCAAAGGAGCGTCATGAATCAGGCCCGAGGTACTTCACATAGCGTTCCGGGCTGGCGAGGAAGTCTCGCCATGACCGCACCAGCTCGAGCTTCTCGTAGGGCGCCTTGCGCATCCCCCACTCCCCCACCTCGATCAAAGTCGCTCCAGGAGTCGCCGCGATGAGCGGCGAGTGCGTGGCGACGATCGCCTGCGAACCTTCGCCTGGCAGTCGCGCCAGGAGCGCGATCAACCCCAGGCACGAGGTAAAGGACAGCGCCGCCTCGGGCTCGTCGAAGAGATACAGCCCGCGCTCGACGACGCGCGTCTTCAGGACCTGGATGAAAGCCTGGCCGTGGCTGCGGGCGTGGAGGTCGACGCCCCCGAAGCGATCCGCCCAGCGCCCCTCAGGTCCCACCGCGGTGAACAGGTCGTGCATCTTCTCGGCGCGAAGGAAGAAGCCTCCCTTGCCGCCACCCCGCGTGCCCAGCAGACGAAGCGCGCGGTTCAAGTCCGAATCCTCCTCCGAGGGTTCCGCCGTCGCCCTGAGGGAGACATTGCGGCGGTCGGCGCGCACATGCCTCGCCCACGCAGCTGCAATTGCCTCCACGAGCGTGGATTTGCCGCTGCCGTTCTCTCCGATCAGCACCGTCAGGCCAGGCGACGGTTCGAAACCTTGCTCGACGAGGTCTCTGACGGCCGGGATCGTGTACGGCCAGCGGTCCATCTGGACCTTGCCTTTGTCGACCTCGATGCGGCGCAGCGGAGCGCCGTTCAGGACCGTAACGGCCGGCATTCGCACAAGATGACACGCCTTCTCAGTCCGCCCACGGCCGTCGACGTGACGCTCGACCACGGCCGCGCGCCCATCGCGATCGCCGGCGCCTTCAACGGTTCGATCCATCCCATTGCCCGCTGGAAGGTCGAAGGCTCGTGGTGGAACCGGCCAGTCGTCCGCGAGTACTGGAAGGCGGTCCTCAACAACAACCTGCTCTGCGAGCTCTATCGCGACGTCTCGAGCGGCGAATGGTTCGTCGAGCGGGTGTATGACTGAAGGCGCCCCGTACGTCGAGCTCCACTGCCATTCCAACTTCTCGTTCCTCGACGGAGGCTCGCACCCGGCCGAGCTGGCGGCAAGGGCTGCGGAGCTCGAGATGCCGGCCCTCGCGATCACCGACCACGGAGGCGTCTACGGCGCCGTGCGCCACCTGCAGGCGTGCCGCAAGCTCGGCGTCAAGCCGATCATCGGCAGCGCGCTGGAGGTCGATGGCGAGGAGCTGATCCTCATCGCGCGCAACCTGCGCGGTTACTCCAACCTCTGCCGCCTGCTCAGTCTCGCCCACGCCGATCAGCCCAAAGGCGAGGCATGCACCACGCTCGCCACCGTGGCCGAGAATCGCGGCGACCTGTTCTACCTGAGCGCCACGGACAGCGAGCGAAGGCTGGGCGACCTCCTGGATGCGCTCGGCAGCGAAAACGTCTTCAGCGAGCTGCATCACCACCTGCGGCCCGAGGATGCGTGGGTCCTGGAGGGTCGCACGGCAATGGCGGCGCGCTGCCATGCCCGGGTCGTGGCCACCAACCAGGTCCACTACCACGTCGCCGCGCGGCGCAAGCTGCACGACGTCCTGGTCGCGATCCGGCATCGCGCCACGCTCGACGAGGCGCGCGACCACCTCTTTCCCAACGCCGAGCACCACATGAAAGGCGGCGAGGAGATGAGGCTGCTCTTCACCGGCCATGAAGAGGCGCTCGCGACTCCCTGGGAGATCGCGCAGCAGTGCGACGTCGACCTCGACTTCCGCAAGGTCAGGTTTCCCGGCTACCCGGTGCCGGCCGGCGAGACGCCGTTCTCCTACCTCTACAAGCTCTGCTTCGAAGGCATGCGCGAGCGCTACCGGCCCATCACCTCGGCGGTCACGCATCGCCTCCAGCACGAGCTGGAGGTGATCGAGAAGACCGGGCTCGCCGAGTTCTTCCTCATCAACTGGGACCTCATGCGTTTCGCCAGGGAGCGTGGAGTGCCCGGCCAGGGACGTGGCTCGGCCGCCGACTCGATCGTCGCCTACGTGCTGGGCATCACCCGGGTCGACCCAATCGAGCACAACCTGCTGTTCGAGCGCTTCCTGCACGAGGAGATGACCAGCACGCCCGACATCGACATCGACTTCTCCACCGCGCATCGCGAGCAGGTCATCCAGTACATCTACGACAAGTACGGTTGGGAGCGGACGGGGATGGTCTGCAACGTCGTCACCTTTCAGCCCCGCATGGCGATCCGGCAGGTCGGCAAGGCGCTCGGTTTCTCCGCCGAGCTCCTCGACCGCCTGGCGAAGGGAGTCGACCGCTGGTTTGTCGAAGACGTCGAGGACTCGGTGATCTGGGCTGTGCCTCCGCCTGACATGAGGCCGCAGAGCTGGCAGCAGTTCCTCGAGCTGTGCCGCGAGGTCATCGAGTTTCCGCGCCACCTCTCGATCCACAACGGCGGCATGCTCGTCACGGGCGAGCCGCTCGTCGACATCGCGCCGGTCGAGCCGGCCACTATGGAGGGCCGCCGCGTCGTCCAGTTCAACAAAGACGATGTCGAGGACCTCGGCCTCATCAAGATGGACATGCTCGGCCTGCGCACGCTATCTGTCGTCGCGGAAGCGCTGGACCTGATCAAGGACACCACCGGCACGAGGCCGGACCTCGATCAGCTGCCGCTCAAAGACCCAGCCGTGTTCGAGATGTGCAGCGACGCCGACACGATCGGCGTATTCCAGATCGAGTCTCGGGCCCAGATGCAGACGCTTCCGCGCACACGCCCGCAGACATTCAATGACCTGGTGGTTGAGGTCGCCATCATCCGGCCGGGCCCGATCCAGGGCAACGCCGTCCATCCCTACATCCGGCGCAAGCAGGGCCGCGAGCAGGTCACCTACGCGCATCCCCTGCTCGAGCCGATCCTCAAGGACACGCTCGGCGTGATCCTCTACCAGGAGCAAATCATCGAGATCGCGATGTTCGTCGCCGGCATGAAGCCGGGACGCGCCGACGGATTTCGACGCGCGATGACGCGACACCTGAACCGAGTCGAGATGTCATCGCTCGAGGACGAGTTCGTCAGCGGATGCCTGTCCAACGGCGTGCCCCGCGAGGTCGCCGACCAGCTCTTCGCCGCGGTGCAGGGCTTTGCGGTTTACGGATTCTGCCGCTCTCACGCGGCCGCGTTTGCGCGCACCGCGTACGAGACGGCGTGGATGAAGCTCCACCACCCGGTCGAGTTCGGGTGCGGATTGCTGAACAACCAGCCGATGGGCTTCTATCACCCGAGCGTCCTGGTCGAGGACCTCAAACGCCACGGTCTGAAGGCGCTCCCCGTGGACATCAACCTCTCCGACGTCCGCTGTCTCCCCGAGCAGTTCGAGAGCGGTTACGCGATGCGGATCGGGTTCAACTACGTGCGCGACCTGGGCGAGGATGGGCGCAACGCGATCGTGGCCGAGCGCGACCGCGCCGGCGCCTTCGCATCGTTCGACGATTTCCTCAGCCGGCTGCGCGGAGGACCGATCGGACCCAAGGCCGTCCGTAACCTCGTCATGGTCGGCGGCTTCGACGCCCTCGGCCAACCCCGGCGCGAGCTGGTTTGGAGCTGGCAGGAGCGATGGCATGGCAAGGGACTGCGCCGCGGCATCGAAAGGCAATCCGAGCTCGGCCTCAACGGCACCGCGCCCAACCTGCCCGAGATCGATGACTTCGACGCCAACCAGCTCGAGTACCGGATCTCAGACCTCTCGACCGGCCACCACCTCATCCATTTCTGCCGTGACCGCCTGGCGGCCATGGGCGCGCTGGAGTCGAACAAGCTGGCTACGGTCCGAAGCGGGCGACACGTTCGCGTGGCCGGCCTCGTCATCACCCGCCAGGCGCCGTCGACCGCCAAGAAGATCCGCTTTTTCACCCTGGAGGACGAGTTTGGCCAGGTCAACGTGACGATCAAACCCGACGTCTACGAGCGCTACCGACAGGTCGCCAACCGGCAGCCCATCCTGGTCATCGACGGCGTGATGCAGCGCCAGGACGGGGTCTATTCGGTGCTCGCCGGCCACATCCAGGCCCTGGACGGCGTCCCCCGGCCCGCCCAGCGCTCGCACGACTACCGGTAGGGAATCCTTACTTTCCGTAGCTGAACGCGGCCCATTTGCGCCAAGCTATTCAGCTACAGCCCGAACTCGTCCCAGCAACCCCAGAAGGAAAGCCCAAGAAAATGTCGATCGCCCGAGAAATCGAAGACATCGCCCGCGACCTGATCAAGCACCAGCACGACCATCCCCCGGTCCGTGATCTGAACCGCGAGATCGAGCGCCGCCAGACCTTTGCCGACAGAGTCTCCGGCGACTTCGCCCGGCTGATCGGCAGCTGGGTCTTCGTCTTCGTCCAGGTCGGCATCATGGTGGTCTGGGTGGCGCTGAACGCCTTCAACCTGATCCACCCCTGGGACCGGTACCCCTTCCTGTTCCTGAACTTCATCCTCACCCTGGAGGCGGCTCTGTGGGTGTCGTTGGTCCTGATGGCGCTGAACCGGCTCGCCGACCGCGACCGGCTCAGGGCGCAGCATGAGTTCGAGCTCAACGTCAAGGCCGAGGAAGAGCTCAAGGCGCTGATGAACCACCTGATGCACCAGGACGAGATCCTGCTGCAGATCGTCAACCGCCTCGATCGCGGCGACCGGGAGATGAAGCGCATCGCCCGGCGCCTCGAGCAGGCGATCGAGTCCGCCAACGAAGCGCCGCCCGCGAAACCCGTCCCGGCCGAACGCCCCCCGATCAGCGTCCCGGCGCCGTAGACAGGGATTTAGAGCCGAGCTCCCTCAGCACCTCGACGATCAGGTCGACGTCCTTCTCGGTCGTGCGCCAGTTGACGATCGCAGGTCGGAACGCGACCTTCCCTGCGTATTCGGTGATGCCGAAGTAGACCCGTCCGTCCTCCAGCACCATCGCTCCGAGCCGGCGGTTCAGCTCATCGAGCGCAGCCTCGGGAACGCCCGGCGGACGGAAACGAAAACACACGATGTTGAGCGGGACCTCGGCCAGCCGCTCGAGGTCGGGCGCGGCGTCCACCTGCGCCGCGACGCGCTGCGCCAGCGCGAGGTGGCGTTCGATCATCGCTCGATACCCCTCCCGGCCGTAAGCGCGCAGCGTTGCCCACACCGGTAAGGCCCGCGCGCGTCGCGACATCTCAGGCGCCAGGTTGCCGAACACCGGACGCGCCAGCGCCTCCGTGCCCAGATACGCCGCGCTCGCCGCAAAGCTCGCCGCGTGCAGGTCCGCGTCGCGCACGAAGGCAAAGCCGGTGTCGTACGGCGCGTTTAGCCACTTGTGTCCGTCGACGGCGATCGAATCCGCTTCTGCGATGCCTGCCGTCAGGTGCTGGGTCGTGGGCGAGACTGCCGCGAAGAGGCCGAACGCGCCGTCGACGTGCAGCCATGCTCCGTGGCGGCGCGCGAGTTCGGCCATCTCGCGGATCGGATCGAAATCGCCGGTGTTCACGTCGCCCGCCGTGGCGAGGACGATCGCCGGCTTGCCACCAAGCGCACGCAGCGCGCCCTCCAGCGCGTCGAGATCGATGCGGCCGGCCGCGTCTCGTGTGAGGATCTGCGGCCGCGCCCTGCCGAGGCCGACGATGCCGAGCGCCTTCACCGCGCTTGCGTGGAGGTAACCTCCCGCGAAAACCGGGACGGCGGGCAGCCCGGCAAAGCCGTCGGCGTCGATGTCGACGCCGTGCCGAAGGCCCCACCAGCGGCGCGCCGCGGCGAGCCCGACCAGGTTGGCCGTCGTCGCGGCGGTGGTCATCGCCGCGCTCCAGCCGGCGGGAATCCCAAACAGGTCCTTCATCCAGCCGAGCGCCACCTGCTCCACTCGAGACGCGAACGGCGAGCTGACCCAGTTGTAGGCGTTCTGGTTCAGGGCCGACGTCAACCAGTCGGCGCCAAGGGCGGCGGGCGTCACGCCGCCCATGACGAAGTGGAAGAAGCGCGGACCGGCAGAGCGTATGGCGCCCTCATTGGAAGCCGCGGCCAGAGCCTCGAGCGCCTCCAGCGAGCCTGTTCCCCGCTCCGGCAGCTCGCCACCCAGCTCCGGTTGGCCAGGCGGCCGCACAAGCGCGCCATCGACGCCGCCCAGGTACTCCTCCGCCTCACGCTCGATCCGGCGCAGCGCCTTCGCGACCAGGTGGCGGTCGTGAAGCGGATCAGGCACGGCCGACACGGTACACCGCGTACTCGCCGTCGTCGTAGACGAGCGTCCCGTGTGAGTCCCAGTAGGAGCGGCTGGCCCCTCTCGGAATCTCCTGCGGCCCGATCATCACGTAGTCGATGCCGTACTTGCTCACCAGTTCCATCGCCGACGGATCGCCGTCGAGGATGCGCTTGTCGTCTGCCTCCTTCTGCACGTAATCGGCGAGCCCATACGTCCACAGCCATCCCGGATAGCCCACGAGCTCACGCCGCCCCGCGAGGGTTGGGATGGGACTGTTGTGCTCGTCCGCGACCGCGAACACAGCGTGCGGGCTCGTGTTGCGCCGCACCCAGTCCGCAACCTTGAGGCCGCCCGCGTCCGTGAACTGGACTGCGCTCACGTCGAAGTTCGACGCGCGATACAGATCCAGGAATCCCGACAGACACATCAGCACCAGCACACCGCTTCCGATGACCGCGAGAACAGGGCCGCGGCGCAGCATCCCCGCGACCACGGCACCCGCGACGATGCTCCCCAGCAGCGCCCAGAAAATGAAGAACTTGGTGTTGTCCCACACCCACGGCTGGAGCACGATCACGTTCGGCACGAGGAACCACAGCCACATCGGCGCGAACCATCGTGGAAATCCGGTTGGGAACCAGCGCATCAAGAAGTGACCGGCGAGCATGAGGGGCACGAGCAGTGAGGTGTTCCAGAGCCAGAACAGGACGAAGTCGAGCGGAAACACCCACGGGTAGCGCTGCCAGTCCGTGAACATCAGCCATCCCGGCTGGATGCAGTAGCCGTGAATCGACGCCAGGTCGTTGCAGATGCTGGTGTTCTGCGGCGGCCACATCCAGACGAGGATCGGTATGCCGATCAGCAGGGCCGGGACAAAGAATCCTATCCACGCACGCCGACGGTTGACCAGCGCCCAGAAAAAGGGCAGCGCCACCACGGTCCCGTAGGCGTGGACGTGGAAGATCGGCATGACTGCGGTCACGAGCCCTGCGAACAGGAATGGGCGCCACGACAGGTGTTCACGCAGCGCGATCCACAGGACCATCAGCACGATCAGCGCCAGGCTGAAGCCGAAAAGCGTCGAGCGCTGCGGAACGATGTAGGCGAGGACCGGATTGAGCCACTGAAGGTTGATGTCGCGGTTGAGCGTGTACTCGCGGACCGGCGCCGCAACGGCAGCCCACCCGTGGGCCTGCACGTCGGTGAGCAGCTTCACGAACCCAAGCCCCCCGCTCAGCAGAAACAGGAAGACCGCGATGACAGCGCCGGCGCGGCCGCCCACGAATCGCATCGCGGCCAGGAAGATGACGCCCGGCAGCGCCAGGCCCAGCATCGCGCTCGTCGCGGTCAATGCCTCAGTCAGGGACAGGCCCAACGGAACCAGGTCGGCGGCGAAGAAGTCGACCATGAAGGGGTAGCCGAGGCGGTGGCCGGGATCGATCGGATACTCGGGTGGAAAGTTGTGGCCGTAGGCAAACGAGCCGGCAAAGGTGAGGTGCGCGGCCCAGTCCCCCCAGATGTTGACGTAGCCCGCGTACAGACCCGTCGGCGTGTAGACGTAGGCCTGGTGCAGGAAGTGAACCGTCCATGCTCCGCAAACGAGGAGCACCGCGAGGAGAGGCCATGGATGCGTCGGATTTCGAAGCGGAGACCGCCACCACCGTCTTCGCGCATCGGCCCAGTCGGAGGTGAGCCGCGGCCTTGCCAGCATCACTCCAACTCCACCGGCCCCCAACCCGATCGCCAGCCCGACCCAGACCGTCACCGGCGTCACGTCCTGGACAAAGGACGAGAGGACGAAGCTGACTCCGGTCACGACCATCGCGCCGAGGACCGCCCCGAACACCACCCTTTCCTCGAAATTCAGCGGCACACCCGACAGATAGGTGATGCCGAAGCCCGCCGCGGCGCACGCGGCGAGGAAGAGGGCCGCGATCAGTTCCAACAGAAGACTTGCGGCTGCGACGGCGGAAGGTCGTGGCAGTTCATCAGCCAGAGCTTCGGTCCCCAGATCGGGGTGCCCGAGCCGTAGACGTACGCCGACCACGAGAGTGGCACTGCGGTCCAGACCGGGTAGAAGTAGCCGAAGAAGATCACCGCCATGGCAAGGTACCCCGCCACGACGAGCTCACCGCGCGGGCGAGGCAACCGCTCCGCGAGATACACGAGAACGTACGCGAGGGCGAGGACCATGAAGATCAGCCCGCCGAACATGTGGTACATGAACAGGACCCGCGTGATGGGGAACCACGGCAGGTACTGGCTTATGAAGCCGAGCAGGATCACGGCGGCGGGGAAGCTGCGGTACCGCACGATGAAATAGGGCAGCGCTGCGATGCACGGCAGGCTCGACCACCAGATCCACGGATTGCCTAGGTTCGACATCCGCGCGATCAACGCCTGTCCCGTGAACGCGTCGTTGCCCAGGCCGACGTACTCGGCGTAGTACAGGACCGGCCGCGAGAGCAAAGGCCACGACCAGGCCGGCGACCCATATGGGTGGGTCGCGACAAGGTTCTTGTGGTAGTTGAACGATTCGAGCTGGTAGTTGGTCAGGTCGCTGAGGGCGTGGAACTGGCCGCGGGCGAAGAACGGGTACCACGACAGGACGTACACGCCGATCGGGATGATGACCAGCGCGATGACCCCGACCGCGAGGTAGGTCGGCCACGGGGCGGCGGCGATGGATGGGCCGCGGTCGCGGCGCCAGGAGAGAAACGGCCAGCCTGTGGGGCCGAACTCGAAGCCCAGGCTCCGCAGCACTACGCGGGCGACAAGCCAGAACACGATGCAGGCCCACGCGGCCAGCACGATCCATTTCGAAGCGATGCCGATGGCGAGAACGCCGCCTAGGGCAAGCAGCGAGATCATGGCGGTGTTGAAGGACCTGCTCTGGATGTGGACCAAGAAGAGGAAGTACGCGGTGAGGATGAAGAAGATCGGAAAGATGTCGATCATGCCGATCCGCGACTGAATGAAGAACATGCCGTCGAAGCAGGCAAGCGTCGCGGCCGCGATCGCGAAGAGGCGACTCGGCCACAAGCGCCGCGCAAGCAGGTACATCATCGGAATGCAAAGAGTGCCGAACACGCACGCGGCGATCCGCCACCCGAATGTGTTGAACCCGAGGTCTATGTAGTCGCCTGTCGCGCCCTGGAAGTGCGCCCGGTACCAGCCGTAGGACCACATTCCGGCCGCGATGATCTCTTTGGCCAGCGGCGGCTCGGGATCGAAGTAGTTGAACTGGCAGCTATCGGTTGTCGGATGGCAGCTCTCGATGCCCTTGACGTCGTCGTAGGCATCGACCGGAAAGTAGATCTCGTCGAAGACCTGCCCGTTGGGTGGCGAAACGTTGCCGTTGGCGTCAGCGTAGCCGCGGTTGAATGGATAGGCGAGGCCACAGATCGTCCCCTTGTCTCCCTTCGGATCGACAGGCGTGTTCGCAACGCAGTTCGTGATCGCAGGACCCGTGTTGTTGGGCAGAAAGATGTTCGGCAGGATCGGGCTGAAGAAGCGCAGCACGAACGCGATGAGGGTCAGGGTGAGGACCGCGACGAGGTCCCACCGGTCGAAGTAGCTGCGGGTTTCCGCGACAGGGACCTCTGTGGATTCGCGCCGCAGGCTCTGACTCCGCGGAGAGCTCACCGGCGGCGTTTGCGCTTCTTTTTTCCGCCCTGGTTCTGTCCGAGTCGCTCGGGAAGGTGGGCGCTGATCTCCCAGACCACGGCATCAGCGTCCGGGACAGGGATCGCGATCGTCTCCTCGGCCATCAGGCGCCCACGAAAGATTCCGAGCCGTTTCTTGATGGCCGCGAGCTCGGTCTCGTCGCCTCTCAGCCGCATGAAGAGCGCGGGTTGATCGATGTGCTGCTTCATGATCGGCGCGATCATCTTGCTGCGCCGCTCCTGGAAGTGCTGGCGCAGGGGCAGCGCCTTGACTGACTTGATCGAGTCGTAGTCGATGGTCACGCTCGACAGGACGCTCGAGATCTTGACGCCATCGTCCAGGACTCGAACGCTGCTCCGGTAGCGAAAGATGAACACCGCCGCGCCGAGCGCGGCGCCTACCGGGATGTAGATGATCCAGACGGCGAAGCTCGGCGTGAAGAGCTGCCCCCGGTAGAGCGCGAGACCGCTCGCCCCGAGTCCGACGACGAGCAGCAGTCCCGCGAAGAAACGCTGCTGCTGCCACAGATGGTGGGCATACAGGTTCTGATGCCTGGTCGGGCGGGCGGGGGCTTCTGTCGTCACGGGACTACTGATTATCGGTTAGGGTCCGGCGGGACCGCCCTTCTGAGCGAGCTCCCAGCCGCGGCTTCGTTCAACCGCCATCCGCCACCGCGCCTGCATCGTGTCTGCCTGGTCGCGCGACATCTGCGGAGTGAACTCGCGGTCGAGCTTCCACAGGTGCTCGAGATCGCCCTCCTTCCAGACACCGGCGCCCAGGCCGGCGAGGAAGGCGGCCCCGAGCGCGGTGGTCTCGGTCTGGCGCGGCCGGCGCACGGGGATGCCCAGCAGGTCAGCCTGGAGCTGGCACAGCAGGTCCATCACCGCGGCGCCGCCGTCGACCCGCAGCTCGGTCAGCGGACGGGCCGTGTCTCTTTGCATCGCCTCAACGACGTCGCGCGTCTGAAAGGCCATCGCCTCGACGGCGGCGCGGACGATGTGCGCCCGCATGGTCCCGCGGGTCAGGCCGACGATCGTGCCCCGGGCGTACGGATCCCAGTGCGGCGCGCCCAGGCCGACAAAGGCGGGAACGAGAAATACCCCGCCGGTGTCGGGCACCGACGCGGCCAGAGGTCCTGCGTCGGCAGCACTCGAGATGATCCCGAGGCCGTCGCGCAGCCACTGCAGCGCCGCACCGGTGACGAAAATTGCGCCTTCGAGCGCGTAGCTCAGCCGGCCACCGCGCCGCCACGCGACGGTCGTCAGCATGCCCGAAGCCGATGCGACGCGGCGATCGCCGGTCTGCATCAGGAGGAAGGAGCCGGTCCCGTACGTGTTCTTGGCCATGCCCTCGCGTGTGCACGCCTGGCCGAAGAGCGCGGCCTGCTGATCGCCCGCGACGCCGGTGATCGCGGCCGACACTCCGATGAAGTCCCGCGCCTTCGAGACTTCCCCGCTCGAGTCGGACACTCGAGGCAGATTGGCCAGTGACACGCCGAACAGCTGCGCCATCTCCTCGCTCCATTCGCCGCGCGAGATGTCGAAGAGAAGCGTTCGCGATGCGTTCGACGCGTCGGTGACGTGGTCGCGCCCGGCCGACAGCCTGGCGATCAGCCACGCGTCGACCGTGCCTGCCGCGGCGCTGGAGGCGCCTTCGACGTGCTGCAGCGCCCAGGCGAGCTTGGTCGCGGTGAAGTACGGGTCGAGCACCAATCCGGTGACTTCGCGGACGCGCTCGTCGTGGCCGGCTTCGCGAAGGCGAGCGCACTCGTCCGCGGTGCGCCGATCCTGCCAGACGATCGCGGGCGCTATCGGCTCGAGCGTGCGGCGATCCCACAGGACGAGCGTCTCGCGCTGGTTCGTGATGCCGATCGCGCGCACGTCGGCGGGCGCTGCGCCGGCCGCTCGGAGCGCTTGCCGAGCGCTGGTCTCGACCGCGGACCAGATCTCGCTCGGGTCGTGCTCGACCCAGCCCGGCCGAGGGTAGTGCTGCGTGATCTCGGCGTAACCCTTACCCCGCACCTCGCCGTCGAGCCCAACCGCGACGGCGGTCGCGCCGGTGGTCCCTTCGTCGAGACTCAGGACGACCGGTGTGATGTCTCGGGTTTCCAGGTGCGGTTGAGGCTGCCTGTCGAATAACCCTCGAGATCTGCCGCGACGAACTTATAGCCGGCCTCGCGCACGGCGGCGGTAACCCGCTCGCGCTCGGCGATGAGGCGCGTGACGTCCTGAGGGTCCACCTCGATCCGCGCGACGTCGTCGTGGTGGCGCACCCGCACCTGGCGGAAGCCCATCGCCTTCAGCGCGTCCTCCGCGGCCTCGATCTGCCGAAGGGCGGCGACGGTGACCCGTGTGCCGTGCGGAATGCGCGACGACAGACAGGCGAATGACGGCTTGTTCCAGTTCGGGAGGCCGAGCGACCGCGCGGCGGCGCGGATCTCCGATTTCGCCATGCCGGCCTCGAGAAGCGGAAAACGCACGCCACGACGCACAGCCGATCCATGGCCCGGCCGATGGTCGCCGGCGTCGTCGGCGGTCGCGCCGTATGCCATGTAGGCCAGGCCTAGGTCCCGCTGCACCGGCTCAATGGTGTCGAACAGCTCCTCTTTGCAGTGGAAGCAGCGGTCGGGGTTGTTGCGCGCGTACTCCTCGAGCTGAACCTCGCTGGTCGTGACCTCGATCAGCCTGGCGCCCATTCCCCGGGCGAGGGCTCGCGCGGCGGACTGCTCAGATTCGGGATACGCCGGCGAGCTCGCCAGCACCGCGACTGCCTCCTCGCCGAGCTCGTCCATCGCCAGGCGCAGCAGGAGGGTCGAGTCGACGCCGCCCGAGTACGCGACGAGCACGGACCGCAGCTCGCGGACGATGCCGCGCGCTTTTTGGAGCCGGGTCGCGTCGAACGAATCGAGCTGGATCACTCCAGCTACGAGGTTAGCTGGCTCTTGCCTCGGAAGGCTCCATCGCCGGGGTGCCGCACCAAGCCTCGTAGTCGATGAGGCCGGTCACGGTCGGGTTTTCGCCGCACAGCGGGCAGGCCTTGTTCTGGCGCAGCTTCAGCTCGCGGAACGACATGTCCTCGCCCTCGAACAGCAGGTAGCGACCTATCATCGGCCGGCCGATGTCGAGCAGGTACTTGATCGTCTCGAACGCCATCATGCTGCCGATGATCCCCGGCAGGACGCCGAACACGCCTGCCTCGGCGCAACTCTGCACGCTGCCCGGCGGCGGCGGCTCGGGGAACAGACAGCGGTAGCAGCCGGTGCCCCTGGCGGAGTCGAAGAGCGCGAGCCGGCCCTCGAAACGGAAGATGCTGCCGTGCACGAGCGGCTTGGCCAGGAAGTGCGCGGCGTCGTTCGCCAGGTAGCGCGTGGGGAAGTTGTCGGTGCCGTCGATGATCACGTCGTACGGGCCGAAGATCCGCATCGCGGTGTCCGAATTGAGGTGCTCATTGATGGGCACGACCTCCACGTCGGGGTTGAGGTTGCGCAGCGTTTCCGCGGCTGACTCGACCTTCGGCCGTCCGATGTCGTCGTGACCGTGAAGCAGCTGGCGCTGGAGGTTGGAGGCGTCGACGACGTCAAAGTCGACGATCCCGATCTTGCCGACGCCGGCCGCGGCCAGGTACATGGCGGCAGGCGAGCCGAGGCCGCCCGCGCCCAGCAGAAGGACGCTCGAGTTGAGGAGCTTGCGCTGGCCGGCGCCGCCGACCTCGGGGAGGATCAGGTGGCGGGCGTAGCGGGCCACCTGGTCAGGGGTGAAGCTTCGGTTCTGGGTCATCTGCTAGGACTATACCCAGGGCCGCTCTGGGCTTATTCCTATAGTGGGAGGCCGGATGGAAACCGAATACCTGGACGAGGAACAGGTCATCTCGCTCTACAACAAGGTCCGCACGGGCAAGAAGACCTGGCCGACCGGCATCTGGAGCTCCCCCGCCGCCCTCCAGTACGCCGTCACGGTGTTCGACTACTGGATCCACAACGTCATGGGCTGGAAGGGCTGGCCCGACGCGCGGGGCAAGGTCACGCCGGCATTGCTCGAGGAGCACCGGCTGGCCGACCTGGTCGAGTCGGTCTTCGTGCCCGAGTTCGGCGACGACTGGCTCGACTTCGAGGTCGTGCTCAACGAGAGCATGCGACTGTCAGACGACGAGGCTTGGTCGCCTGACCTGTCCGACCGCCAGGAGCGTGTCGAGGCAGCTTTCGAGCACGCCTTTGAGAAGCTGATCGGATCGCCCAAGCAGCAGCCCAAGCTCCTGCCCACCTACCACCGCTTTCGCAACCACCTGCTGCGCATGTGGAGCGCGTTCCAGGAGGCGCAGGCCGAGCACGACAAGGCAGAGCGCGAGCAGGCCGAGCGCTTCTGGGCCCAGCTCCGGCTGGTCCGGAGCACCCGCGCGCAGGCCGCCGAGGCGTGGTCGATCGTCAACACCAACGACGAGCGCCGGGGCGAGGTCGTCATGGTCTGGGGCGAGCCGCACCCCTACTGCGTGGTCGTCCTCGACGACGACATCGAGGCCGGAGGATGGGAGCAGGTCATCTACCGGCTGGAGCAGGAGGTCCTGGTCGAGGAGCCCGGAGTCGTGAGCTACGCGGTGTGGCACAAGGGCTTCGTCGGTGAGTACTACCGGTGCGCGGACTGCGGCGAGCTGCACAGCCAGTTCGACGAAGACTCGAGCAACGGTCTGCGGCTCGATGACCTGGAGCCGCCCGAAGAGCGCTAGCTAGGTGCTTCCCCGCTCGCGAGGAAGCGCCTCATTCGACCGTCAGCGAAAAGTTCTTTCCTTCCCAGCCGGTCATGTAGTGCGCGGTCCAGGAGAACTCGGCGCCGACCGATAGCTTCTGGCATGGAACCTCGGCCACCCAGACACCCAACGTTGTGTCCACCGCATCCACCTCGGTGTGCGACTGCCAGCCGTCGAACGAGTAGTGGACCGCGGCAGGCCTGGGCAGCTGCACGCGAAGCGTCCGCCCTGCTCCGACGCGCGTGATCTGGTGCTTGTGCGACCAGAGGTAAGAGGGCTCCAGCGCCGTCCCTTCCGTGTAACGCCGCCGCGCGGGCATAACGATGTCGGGAAATCCGGCAAGCGCGATGGTGACGAGAAGCTCCAGATACTCGGCGTGCGCCCAGCC
Source organism: Candidatus Limnocylindrales bacterium (assembly GCA_035473355.1). Classification (GTDB taxonomy): domain Bacteria; phylum Chloroflexota; class Dormibacteria; order Dormibacterales; family Dormibacteraceae; genus 40CM-4-65-16. The sequence goes on along the minus strand of DATIOJ010000052.1, from coordinate 3,199 downwards.
GAGCGGGCAGGCCGAACCGTTGGGCTTGCCGAACTGCAGCCCGCGACCGGGGATTTCCGGCCCGTCCCACAGCTGCTCGGGCAGTGCCAGCCCCTGCCCGGCGAATCCCTCCAGCGTGCGCACGAGCTCCGCCGCCGGAAGGCCCATGGAGAAGAAGTGCCGCGCCCGCTCCCCGGTCAGCACCGGCCAGGCGCGTCCGCGACCTGTGCCATCCCACTGCGAGCCATCCTCGTGCTCGCCGTACTGGTCGCCGACGTAGCGGCGCCAGCTAGGCCCGGCGGGGAGGCTGACCTTGAGCGAGGTGTCGACGCCCTGCAGGCTGCGCAGCACGCGCTCGTCCTTGGGCCTGCGCAGCCCGTAGCGGACGAGCTCCAGGAACTCCGGCGCGATCGAACCTTCGGAGGGACGCCGGTCGGGATCTGATGCGAGCCTGACGTACTGACCGTTCGGCGTCGAGCACCACGACTCGACCCGATCGTTCCAGTAGTCGGCCACGGTTCGGAGGTGGGCCGCCGCGACATGCTCGCCTGCGTCGCCGGCAAACTCGGCGGCAACGATGAGCGCCGCGATGCACGTGGCGAGAGTCGACGGGGACAGTCCACCTGCGTCCTCCCACCGGTCGAGCTGGGTTAGCGGACCCTCGCGGATGATGAACTGCGCCGCGGGCCGGACCAGCGTTGGGTAGGGATCGTGGTCGAGGCACCCCGCGACGCCCAGGCGCCACGCCAGGAGGATCGGCAACGCGACCTCGTCCAGCTCCGTCGACTGCCAGTGCGGCGTGCCATCGAGGAACCAGTTCTGGTACCACCCGCCATCGGCACGCTGATGCGACTGCAGGTGGCGAAAGGCGCGCAGGGCGGCGTCAACGTCACCGGCATCGAGCAGGGCGGTCGCGATGCGGCAAAGGTCGCGCGGCCAGACCAGGTGATAGACCTGGTTTCCGTCGTGCACGGATTCACCCCAGGGCGCTGCCGGCGCGGCGATGAAGGCGCCGGCGTGCGACTTGTCCTCCAGGCAATGCAGGAGCGCAAAGGATGCGCGCGCCAGCATGCCCTCGTCGCCGCTGACCTTGCCGAGTGCGGCCGGAATGTCCGGCTGCGTGCGCCAGGCTCGCTCGAAGAGCTGACGGACCGCGCCCGCGCCCTTCTGCAGCGCGCTTCGCGCGACCTCCTCGGCGTCCGCCTTGGAGTGAGCGAAACCGATGGCGATCTGAAAGGCGCCGGCCCGCACGCCAAGCTCGCCGCCCACGGAGACGTTTCCGGGACCGGCGCGGTCGTACATGTAGGTCAGCCGTCCGTCGGCGTCGCTGAGGTCGATCTGCACGTCAGAGCTGCGGAAATAGCCCGCCGTTGCTTTGCTGAACGGCCCCACGATGCAGATCCAGACGTCCTGCTGCTGGAGCAGCAGGGCCGGAGGGTGGGTGTCGATGACAGTGCCGAGATTGCCGTCGGTGCCCGGCTGCCAGTGAGCCGACGCTTGCACGTAGAGACGGAGGTCAGGCAGCTCGGGTGTGAACGTGGCCGCGATGAGCACCGCGTTTTCTTCGGGGTCGGAGAAGAATTCCTTGGTCAGCCGGTATTCGTGGTGAGTCGTCTCGACCCGAAATGCCGGCACGCCCGGGGCGATCCAGCTGATGGTGTGCTGGCCGTCGGCCGAATCGTCCACGGGAGGAGCTCCACCGGCGGAGGCGAAAAAGCGAAGCTCATGGAGTGCGACGTGGTCGAGCTGGGGAAAAAAGACCTCGCTCAGGTTGCCGTCGGCGAGCGTGTACCAGACCTTGCTCCTCGAACCGGGTGCTGTTCCGAACGCCATCTTGCGTCCCGGCCCCCACATCGGAGGCGCGCCTGGTCCGCCGGGAGCTTCCATCGGGTGCTAAGTATGGAATCAGGTCGGGATCGATAGAATCGATCGGCGACCCCGTTGCACCGGGGAGGTGGCTGAGTGGTCGAAAGCACCCGCCTGCTAAGCGGGTAGGGGGTGTAAAGCTCCCTCGAGGGTTCGAATCCCTCCCTTCCCGCCAGCCAGAACACGTCGCCTCAGCCGGCTTTCAACTCGTGGAAGAAGCCGATCACCTTGCCCGCGTCCGGGCTGAAGTAGCCGCAATGGAACGCGTACGTGCCGGCCAAGCTGATCGAGGCGGTCATGACGTCTGTTTTGCCGGCCTGAACGTCGATGGACTTGAGTTCTGACCCAAACGTTGGCGCCTGGACCTGGCCGAGCGGTCCGTTCCAGTAATCGAGCAGCTCCTGGAACGTGTGGCCGTCGTGGATGTTCGACAGAATGAATCGCCCTGTGAACTGCGTCTGGTTGACGAGCTTGAACCGCACGACCTGCAAAGGCAGCTGGCCGGGCATCGCAAAGTTGCACGCATTTGCGGACAGGGTCGCCGAGCCAAAGATCGTCGGGGTCGGGGTGAGTTGTGCCTGACCCGGCTGCCCTGATTCAGAGCCGCACCCGACCGCAAGGGTTACAGCTGCCATCAGACTTATGACGACCCTCATGCTTTTCACCTCCACTCGAAGCTGCCGAGCAGAGGTCTCGCCGCGCCTTTCGACGCCACCGGCTTCGGGTTAAACCCCGTGACCGAACGGGTGCCAGTCGGAGCCGGTACGAGGGCTACTCCCCTCTGAAACTGGCGGTACGGTAGCACCGGCGCGGCCGCCTGTCGATGGCGCGACTCGTCGAGGTCTTCTTTGCCCTCTCCCGAGTTGGGTTGGTCATTTCACGATGGACGGGCCCGCCGCCTTGTGATGGAATCGTTGAATGCGAAGTCCAACCGACCCACGTCACCCCGCTCGTGACTTCGGACGTGTGTCAGCAGAGCACACCGAGACGTTCATCGCGATCAGCAACATCCTCCACAGCGAGGCGACCGGTCCTGCATTTGGCCGGCTGCTCAAGAAAACACTCGAGGCCGACGATTACGTGCTCCTGGCCCACCTGTTCGAGGAGATCAGCGTCCTCGCGCTCCATCGTCTGATCCCCGAAGCGCTCCTTTTCGACGCGTTCGCCTTCGATCTGTATTGGGATGAGCTGCGTGAGGACGTCGCCAGGCTGAGGGCCGCAACCGGCAACGAAAAGTTCTGCGAGAACTTCGAGCTAGCAGCCGAACAAGCCCGCGAGTACCGCGCGGACCGGCCGCCCAAGACGCGGTGGCGGCAGAGGGACGAAGGCCCAGGACCATCCGAGCCGCCGGGGG
>DATIOJ010000051.1:0-23101 GCA_035473355.1 Candidatus Limnocylindrales bacterium | reverse complement strand
TGCCGGTCCTGATGGGAGCCGCCACCGCCGTCGCCGTGCTGTGGCGCCGCCCCAGCCCGCGCGGTTGGGTGGCCGGCGCGCTCGCCTTCGCGATCCCCGCGCCCTACGTCCTTTATTCGTACCTCGCGTTCGTCGGCAACCCGGAGGTCGAAAGGTGGACGTTCCACTCCAAGAACGCGGTCGCGCCCGAGATCGTCAGCCTGCTGGCCGCGCTCGCGCCCCAGCTCCTCCTCGCGGCGGCGGGCATACCCGGTGCCCTACGCAGGCGGTCGCGCGAGGACATCTTCCTGCTGGCCTGGCTCGTCCTCCTCGCCGCGATCCTGTGGCTGCCCAACCCGGCCGGCGACCTGAGGCGGCGCTTCTTCGACGCCATCTACCTGCCGCTCGTCGTGCTCGGGGCGAGGGGCTTGTACGAGGCGATTCTGCCGCGGCTGCGCAGCATGCGGGCGCGGCGGCTGATTCCTTTCTCTTATGTGACGGTCACGGCGATCGGCAGCGCGTTTCTCCTCCTGGCGCCGCTCGCGGTGGCCGCCGACCCTCAGTACGAGATCAGCCAGGCGGAGTACAACGGCCTCTCCTGGCTTGGTTCGCAGCCCACTGGGCGGGTGCTGTGCATGCCGGGCGTCGGCCTGTACGTCCCGGCGTACAGCTCGGACACGGTGTACGTCGGCCACTACGACGAGACCTTCGACTACGCCAACAAGACCCAGACCGCCTTGAACGTGCTGACCGGGCGGTCGGACATCGCGCAGTTCGTCCAGGCCAACGGCATCCGCTACGTCATCTGGACCAGCGACCTGCAGGCGTCGCCGCCGACCATCCTCGGCCCGCCCGCCTACGACACTCCCGACTTCAAGATCTGGAAGCTCTATTAGGGGTCCCCGCAAACTCAAGGCGAAGCCTCAGAGTTGTGGGGTTCTCTGACGTATATAACCGTGTACTGGTCCTCGTAGGCGAGGCTCCAGTCCGGCTGCGTGGCGAGCAGGTTCGGCAGCGGATCACCGCGCACCTCGACCACGTAGTCGATGCCGTACTTGTCCAGCACCTTCTTCCAGTCCGAGCGCACGTAGTAGACGTCCGCGTACTCGTTGAGGAGGGGATCACCCATCAGGGCCGCCTCCCCGAAGATGAAGACCTGGCGGTTCTTCTGCGGATAGAACCTGTAGGCCAGGTAGCCGCCGTAGCCGTACTGGTTGAACATCCGCGTGCCGACGTCCGGGTGGGCCGCCAGCCAGTCGGCCGCGCCGACCGGATAGCTGGACACGTCGAGCTGCTGCTGCTTGGCGGGGCTGAGGTTGCTCGCGACGCGCACGGTCATCAGCCCGGTGATGCCGACCAGGACGATCGCGGTGGTGACTGCAAACAACCGCCGCGGCGGGATGGTGTAGGTCCACTTGTGGGTGGCGGCCAGCTCCCTCCACCACTCGCCGTAGGTGATGATCACCATGGGCGTGACCGCGGCGACGAAGAGGGCGATGTTGCGCACGTTCTGCAGCGCGAGGCCGAGGCCCAGCAGCGCGAGCAGCAGGTCATAGATGGACGGGCGCCGCAGGGCAAAGCCGATGACGAGCAGGAAGATCATCGCCTCGAACGGCCGAAGCTGGACCTCGTGGAAGTTGGGCGACGCCCACTCGACGATCAGCCGCTGCTGTGCCTCGCTGCCCTGAGTCTGGAACGGGTAGGGGTACAGGTTCAGGAAGTGGGGCGTGGCGGCGACGGCCACCGCCGACGCGATGCCGATGATCGCGAGCCGCCGCACGTGCACCCGATGGGCGGGGTTGTCCTGGTCGATCGCCCAGCTCAGGAGCTCCGTCACCAGGGCGACGCCGAGCCAGCCGAACGCGATCACCCACCCTCCGTGCAAGTTGGCCCACAGCACCATGACCAGCGGGAAGTAGTTCAGCGCCCGGCTCCGGCCGGTCAGGTAACCGCGGATCCAGTAGAGCTCGAGGCAGCTGAGCGCGAAGGTGATCATCTGCGCCCTGGGCCCCCAGATGGGTGAGCCCGCGACGGCCCCGATCGCCAGGCCGAGGCCGACGAAGACGTAAGGCTGGCGCCGGACCTGGAGATACATCCACCAGAAGCCGGCCCACGTGATGAGGCCGAACAGGACGATGAGGGTCAGGAGCCCGAACCCGCTGTAGATGCGCCACATCAGGACCTCGGTCAGGTACTCGTGGTCGATCCAGACGTGGCTCGGGACGGTGAACGTAAAGATGTCGTTCGAGGGCAGCCGTCCGTTGTCGACCATCCACTGGCCGATCCGCAGGTGCCACCAGAAGTCCGGGTCCTGCTCCGGGGCGATGAAGAGCGCGAGGGTGACGATCATCACGCCGCCGAGCAGCAGCGTCCGGGCGCTGAGCCACCGGGTCAGGCGCGAGGGCCGGTTAACGGCGAGCGAAGGGGTTCGGTAGGTAGCGGGAGACGCGTCTTGCATATTCGGGGTAGTCGGTGGGGAAGGTGGCGGCGAGGATGCGCTCCTCCCAGCGGATGCGGAGCAGCTCGCAGACGATGAAGTAGCCGATCGCGACAGCGCTCAGCACGCCGGCGGTGGCCAGGTTCACGCCGATCGCCGTCGCGATCTCGCCCAGGTAGACCGGGTGGCGGCTGAGCCGGTACGGGCCCCCGGTGACCAGGCGCCGCGCCTCCGGAATGATGGAGAACGACCGCCTCAGGTAGGCCAGGCCCCAGACCGAGTACGCGAGGCCGGCGATGGCGAGCACGTCGGCCACGACGACCAGGCCGTCCCGCCGCGTGCCACCCGGCAGGAAGCTTGCCCCGATCGCCGCGAACGTCCCGCTGAACGCGATGGCGATCACCGCCAGCCGGTGGTCGGTGCCGCGCTGGGGCAGCCGGACGGCGTACAGGACCACGAGCATCGTGAAGTAGGCGAGCGCCAGGACCTGCTGCGCGATGAAGAAGAGGTCGGACGGCTGCTTGATCCCCTGGAGGCCGCCCCAGACCAGGATCAGCTGCCGGGCGAGGAAAAGGCTGAAGAAGAGGGAGGGGAGCAGGCGGCCGAGCACGAGGTCCCGCCAGTACGCCCCAGGACGCCGCTGCACGCGCTCCGCGACGCCCGTCACCTCCATTCCCGCCGGTAGGTTAGCGACCGGGATGGCCGGCACAGTCGTTTTGGCTAATGAATTGACCTGCCCCGGACCGGTGAGTAGCATCCTCGCCGCGAAAGGCCCGGAAGCCCGCAAGAACCGGCCAAGGGCGGCGTCAGACAAGTACAGAACCCCGTAGTTCAAGAAAAGGAGGTGAAATCGCAGAAATGTTGAGCCTTTACTGGAAGCTTCGCAGCCTTACGACTCGTCAGGAAGGCCAGGGCATGGTTGAGTACGCTCTGATCCTCGTGCTGGTCTCAATCGTGGTCATCGTGATCCTTCTTACGATGGGCAACCAGATCAAGAACGTGTTCTCGAACGTCGTAGCAGCCCTCGGAGCGTAGAGCCCACGTAACAGCACCTTCAAAGAGAGCCCCGCAAGGGGCTCTCTTCTTTACAGCGAAGCGGGGTGAAGAACGCGGTCCTCGTGCTTACAATGTCGGCGCTTTTGTAGGAATCAATCGGAGGTGACTTAGGTTGGCCGTCGCACCTGCTGCCACAAGACCCCGCCCTGGAGGCGGCCGTCTGTTCATCATCGTCGGCGTACTGCTGGCACTCGTCGCCTTCGGTGCTGTCTTCTTGCTGAGCAGCCTGAGCGGCGGCGGAGCCATCGGCGGCGGTCCGACCACAACGGTCGTCATCGCCAAACAGCAAATTCCGCTGCGCCACCAGATCACGGCGGCGGACATAGAGATCGCCAAGGCCTCGGTCAACGGCAACGGCTCTCTGTCCAACACCTATTCGGAAACGAGCTCCGTCATGGGACTCATCTCAGAGCTCAACATCAGCAAGGGCGCCGTCATCACCTCTGACATGCTCGCCAAGGACATCAGCATCGTCCCCACAGGCGCGGCCCCGGCCTACCTGCCTCTCGCCAAGGGCTACGTCGCGATGACCATCCCGACAGGTGAGCTGCAGGGCGTCGCCGGCCACATCAGTGTCGGCGACTACATGACGGTGATCGTCTCGGCCCAGCTCGCTGTCTTCAAGCCGAGCGGAGTGACGGCGACTTCGGTGACCAAGACCGTCTTCTGGAACCTTCGCGTCATCGGGCTCGGACCCGCCAGCCAGGGCGTGACGTCTGCCTCGGGCACGACGACAGGCAACGGTGGGTCGGCAACCACCGGCGTGACCTCGAGCCTCACGCTCGAGATCACCCAGTGTGACGCCGAGTATTTCACCTGGTTCCTGGGGAACACGCAGGTCCGCTACACCCTCGAGTCCTACAAGGACTACACCACACCCCCGGTGGACAACGGGGATCCGGCGTGCGCGACGATCCAGGCTGCTGGCGGAGTCACCGTGAAGCAGGTCGACGCACGGTTCCACTTCTCCGCGCTGGCATAACCAACTCCCTCGATGGGACTCCTCGATAGGGTCAAGCAGAACCAGACGGTTCCACCGGCGGGACCGACCTCAAACGGTCCCGCCGCCACCGCGACCCTGCCGGGGGCGGCCACCCCTTACACACCCCAGGCGGCGGCGGCGTCTGCTGCCGCCGCGCCGGCTCCAGCAGCGCCCACGTCGCTCTCCGCGGCCGCCGCGGCCGCCGGGCGTTCGGTCGGCGGCGAGCTCACGCCGGCGTTCACCGCCGCCAAGGTCCAGATCCACTCCAAGCTGATCGAGAAGTACGCCGACGAGATCGACTCGAGCAACAAGGCCGGCGTCCGCGAAAAGATCCTCGAGCTCGCCGAAGAGTACTTCCGCACCACGGCGATGACGATGACCAAGAACGACAAGGAGCGTCTTGTCGACTCGGTCCTCGACGACGTGCTGGGTCTCGGCCCGCTCGAGGCCCTGCTCGCCGACCCGGCCATCACCGAAATCATGGCCAACCACCCCAAGCAGATCTACGTCGAGAAGAGCGGTGAACCAGTCCTGTCGTCGGTGACCTTCGAGTCGGAGCGCCAGATGCGCCAGGTTATCGACCGCATCGTGAGCCTGGTCGGCCGGCGCGTCGACGAGTCGACTCCGATCTGTGACGCGCGCCTGAAAGACGGCTCGCGTGTCAACGTGGTCATTCCGCCGATCGCGCTGAAAGGCCCCGCTCTGACCATTCGAAAGTTCGCCAAGGAGAAGTGGGGGCCGGCGGACATCGTGAACCGCTTCAGGTCGTCGAGCCCCGAGATCATGACGTTCCTGCGCTCGTGCGTCCGCGCGCGCCTGAACATCCTGGTCTCCGGAGGCACCGGCTCAGGTAAGACGACGCTGCTCAACATCCTCTCGTCCTTCATCCCGGAGAACGAGCGCCTCATCACATGCGAGGACGCGGCGGAGCTCCAGCTGCAGCAGCCGCACTGGATCCAGCTCGAGTCTCGCCCGCCCAACGTCGAAGGCAAGGGCGCTGTGCCCATCCGCGAGCTCGTCAAGAGCTGTCTGCGTATGCGGCCTGACCGCATCATCGTCGGCGAGTGTCGTGGGGGCGAGGCCCTGGACATGCTCCAGGCCATGAACACGGGCCACGATGGCTCGATGTCGACGCTCCACGCCAACAACCCGAAGGAGTGCCTGGTCCGCCTCGAGACCCTGGTCCTTCAGGCCGGCCAGGACCTGCCCTCGCGAGCGATCCGCGAGACGATCGGTTCGGCGATCCACTTGATCGTCCAGCAATCCCGTCTGCGAGGTGGCGTCCGCCGCATCGTGAGCGTCGCCGAGGTCGTGGGCATGAAAGACGGAGACGTGCAGTTTCAAGAGCTCTTCAACTTCAAGCAGGTCGGCGTGAACGCCGAGGGCAAGGCCGTCGGGTATCACTCCGCGACCGGCATCCTGCCCATGCGCATGGAGCACCTTCGAGCTGAAGGTGAGGAAGTTCCCGAGCAACTATTCGCGCCCGCCAGACAACCATCGCCGGACAAGCTGTACTGACTTTTTAGGAGAAAGACATGCCACCCCTTCCCGTGCTTTTCGGGTTGATCGCCTTCGTTGGCGTCTTCCTCTTCTTCCTCGGCATCAGTCAAATGCGGCGTGCGGCCGGTGGGGCGGAGGACTTCCAGCAAAGGTTGGCCGCGTACGGCGTGACGACCGCCGGCGCCGCTGCGCTTCCGCAATCGGGCGGCATGCGCGACACCTTGAACCGCCTGTTCCAGCCCGCGGCGGATCGCATGGGCCGAGGCGACACCAAGAAGGGCAAGCCTTCCATCGCCGAGCAGCTGCAGCGCGCCGACCTGAAGCTGCGGCCGTCGGAGTACTTCATGATCCAGCTCGGCACGGGCTTCCTCTTCGCGCTCATCGGCTACGCGCGATGGGGGCTTCTGTTCGCGCTCCTCTTCTTCGTCGGCTACCTCGTGCCCGGGTTCTACGTGAAGTACCGGATCGGGCAGAGGCTGAAGAAGTTCAACGGCCAGCTCGGCGACACGCTGACCCTGCTCTCCAACGCGCTGAAGGCCGGCTACTCCTTCGCCCAGGCGATCGACACCGTCGCCAAGAACGCGGTTGCTCCGATCGGCGACGAGTTCGCCCGCGCAGTGCGCGAGATGAACCTCGGTGGCTCGCCTGACGAGGCGCTGTCCAACATCACCAAGCGCATCGCGAGCCCGGACTTCGACCTGGTCGCGACCGCGTACTCCATCCACCGCACGGTCGGAGGAAACCTGGCCGAGATCCTCGACAACATCGCCTACACGATCCGCGAGCGCGTACGCATCAAGGGTGAGATCCAGACGCTCACCGCGCAGGCTCGCGCATCGGGCACCATCATCACGGCCCTTCCGATCCTGCTTGCCGCGTTCATGTTCTTCGTCACGCCGACGTACTTCCAGCCGATGTTCGGCAGCATCGTCGGCTGGGTCTTGCTCGCGATCGGCGCGTTCATGATCTTCATCGGCAACCTGATCATTCGCCGCATCGTGGCGATCGAGGTCTAGACATGGGAACCACGATGTTCCTCGCAATCATGGTCGCGGTCGGCGTGCTGCTGATCTTCATCGGCCTCGCCAGGACGCCGTCGACCAACACGGCGCAGATGGTCCAGCAGCGTCTATCGATCTATGGCGGCGAGCAGCAGAAGCTGACCGTCGAAGAGATCGAGCTCCAGCGACCCTTCAGCGAGCGCGTGTTGCGTCCCGCCATCGAGAAGCTGGGTTCGCTGCTGTCCAGGTCGACGCCACAAAAGGCGAGACAGGACATGGTCAACAAGCTGGAGCTGGCCGGCCGGCCTGGGAACCTGACGCCCGAGGACTTCATGGCCGTGCGACTCGTCGTCGCAGCCTTGCTCGCCGCGCTGGGCTTCGTGCTGGGCCTGCTGCTCGGCAACACCATCTACCTGGCGATCTCTGCGTCCGCCGGGTTGATTCTCGGCTACTACCTGCCGGTCATCTGGCTGAAGCAGAAGGTCGACGGGCGCCGGTCCGACATCCAGAAAGGACTGCCCGATGCTCTCGACCTGCTCGTCATCTGCGTCGACGCCGGCCTCGGTTTTGACGCCGCGCTCGCGCGCGTCACCGACAAGTACCACAACGCGCTGTCCGAGCTCCTGAGCAAGGCGCTGCGCGAGGTGAGCCTGGGCCGCCCGCGCCTGGAGGCGCTGGACGAGATGGGCCGCAACAGCGGCGTCGAGGACCTGCACAACTTCATCCAGGCCGTGATCCAGTCCGAGCAGTTCGGCACCGGCATCGGCAAGATCCTGCGCATCCAGGCCGACGAGATGCGGCGCAAGCGCCGCCAGCGGGCCCAGGAACGAGGCGCCCAGGCAACGTTGAAGATGATGCTGCCGATGGTCGGGTGCATCTTCCCGACGCTCTGGATCGTGCTGCTCGGCCCCGCGGTGCTGATCCTGTTGCAGCCGCGCTGATCTCGCTGGTCGCCTGGCCGGCGGCGCTCGTGCCGTCGGTCAATGTGCTGGAGTTGGCAGCGCGCGCGATCGTCGTCTACGTCGCGCTGCTTGTTGTCCTGCGCATCTTCGGCAAGCGCGAGGTGGGTCAGTTCACGATCTACGACCTCGTCTTCGTGCTGCTGGTGGCGAACGCGCTGCAGCCGGCGATGACGGGTCCGGACACGTCGCTCACCGGTGGCCTCGTCCTGATCGTGGCGCTGGTCGCGGCCAACGCCATCGTCGGCCGCCTCGACCAGGTCCCGCAAATCCACCGGCTGTTCACGCCGCCGCCGGCAATCATCATCAAGGACGGCAAGTACCTTCCAGACGTCCTGGAGCGCGAGGGATTGACCCAGGACGACAGCGACATGGCGATCCGCGAGCACGGGTTGTCCGGCGCGAAAGAAGTGAAGCTCGCCGCACTCGAAGCAGATGGAACCATCTCCGTCGTGCCCAAGGATCAACCGGCGCAGCGAAGCAAGCACCGCGTGCGGTTCGTACGCCGGATCTAGACCTGGCCGTCGGCGGTTAGGAACTCCACCGCTGCCTGCTTGAACTCACGCGCGGGCACCGCGCTCATGTGGTCGCGGCCCCCGATGGTGACGAGCCGGGCGGTGGGGATCAGCTCGACCAGCTCCGGCGCGCCGCGGGCGATATCGTCGCGGTCCCCAACGACGATCAGGATCGGCGTGCGGATCCTGGCCAGGCGATCGGGATGGTTCTCTGGACGCAGCCCCGCGATGCAGGCTGCCAGCGCGATCAGGTCATTGGTCGGGCGCGACGAGGCAAAGCGGTAGAAGCTCTGCGCGACAGGATCGTCGGTCGGTTCCCCGATGCGAAACGCGTGCGCGATCTGCGCGGCGTGATCGAGCGCTCCGGCCGCGCCGATGCCGCCGAGGACGGCTCTCGTGATCCGCTCCGGCGACTCGAGCACGACCTCGAGGCCGATGCGCGCGCCCATCGAGTAGCCCAGGTATGCGGCGCGGTCGATGTCGAGGTCGTCGAGCAGCCGGATCACGTCGCCGGCCATACGCTCGACTGCGTACGCCGACTCCTCGTGAGGTTTGTCGCTGTGGCCGTGGCCGCGGCAGTCCATTCCGATCACGCGGAAGCCGGCGGTGGTCAGCGCCTCCTGCCACCGCGTGCCGACCCAGTTCAGGCGATAGTCCGACGCGAACCCATGGACAACGACGATGAGAGCGCCGCGGTCGGGTCCGTTGACCTCGTAATGAATTCGAACTCCATCGCTGTCGAAATCCATGGCGCGCGCACTAACCTATCGCATCGATGAAGGGACGAAGTGCGGTGCACGAGGCATCAGGGAAGGTGCTGGCGGAGGAGCTCGAGATGCCCGGCAACATGTTCGGCCGCGGCTTCGGCCTGATGTTTCGCGGCAAGCTCGATCCCGGTCGAGGCATGTGGATCGTGCCGTGCAGCAGCATCCACATGATGTTTATGAACTTTCCGATCGACGCCGTCTTCCTGGATACCGGCGAGCGCGTGAAGAAGGTCTATCGCAGGCTGCCGCGCTGGTACGGTCTCGGGTTCTCGCTCGGCGCGCACAGCGTGCTCGAGCTGCCACCTGGCTCGACTTCCGGCATCGACCTGAAACGCGGCGACCAGATCCTCATCCAGTAACCGCTGGTCTTCCCCGCTCGCGGGGAAGTACCGCCGTTCAGCGGCGGGGATGGGGCGGTAAAGAACCTCTTGACCGCCTGCATAGAGTGGGCTTGTGCCCCTGCTCGACTTCCTGCTGCCTCCACGATGCGGAGGGTGCCGCTCGATCGGCGCATGGCTGTGCGATCGGTGCCGTTCGAGCATCCGCCGGTTGGAGGAGCCGCTGTGCCGGCGCTGCGGCGTGGAGCTGCCGTACGCGCGCAAGGATTGCGCCTGCCGCGCACGGCTGAGGTCGCTGACGCGCCTTCGATCTGCAGTCGCTTATGAAGGGCCGATCGAACGCGCGGTGCACCGCTTCAAATACGAGGGTTGGCGCCGCCTGGCTGGACCGCTGGCGCTGTTGATGGCCGAGCGCCTCGCCGTGGAGGGCGTCGCGGCTGCATGGGTCATCGCCGTCCCGCTCCACTCCACGCGCCGGCGGCAGCGCGGGTTCAATCAGTCGGAGCTGCTCGCCGCGGAGCTGCGTCAACACCTCGCGCTGCGCCCTCCGCCGGGCGTACTCGTCCGTACGCGACCGACCCCGCCCCAGGTCGGCAATGACCGCAAACGGCGCTTCGAGAACGTCGCCGGCGCGTTCGCCTGGCAGGGCTCACGGCTGGAGGGACAGGCGATCCTGCTGGTCGACGACGTCGCCACCACCGGGGCCACGCTGGACGCCTGCGCAAGCGCACTTCGAATTGGCGGATCGGGGCCGGTAACTGGGGTCTCAATCGCGCGCGTGAATGTATAGTTGGCCGTCGGCTGTAAAACTCAGGTGCGGAGGCTAGCCGAATGGCAGTCCGGATCCCCGGTATCAACATCGATGAGTACTACCAGCAGCTTGGGCCGATCGAGCCGCTGATCCGCGATGACCGCGTGACCGAAATCATGGTCAACGGCAACGACCACGTCTACGTCGAGATGGGCGGTAAGGTCGTGCTCACCAACATCAAGTTCGTCGATGAGGACCAGCTGCTGAACGTGATCCAGTTCATCGTCCGCACCGTGGGCCGCCGCATCGATGAGCGCTCGCCTCTGTGTGACGCCCGTCTGGCGGATGGATCCCGTGTGAACGCTGTCATCCGGCCCCTCGCCCTGAACGGTCCGCTGCTGACGATCCGCAAGTTCTCGCGCGATCCCTACCAGGTCGAGGACCTGATCCGATTCGGAACGTGCAACGAGGCCGGTTTCGGATTCCTGAAGGCAGCAGTTCTCGCCAAGGCCAACGTGATCGTGTCGGGAGGCACCGGCACCGGTAAGACGACTTTCCTCAATGTGCTGTCAGGATTCATCCCGGTCGAAGACCGCATCGTCACCATCGAAGACGCGGCTGAGCTGCAGCTGCACCAGGAGCACGTGTGTCGCCTCGAGACGCGACCGAAGGATATCAACGGCGAGGGTGAGGTCACGATTCAGCGCCTCGTCATCAACTCGCTGCGCATGCGGCCCGAGCGCATCGTCGTCGGTGAGTGCCGCGGCGGCGAGGCGCTCGACATGCTGCAGGCGATGAACACCGGTCACGACGGGTCCATGACTACGCTGCACGCGAACAGCCCGCGCGATGGTCTCGCCAGGCTCGAGACCCTGGTCCTGATGGCCGGTGTCGACCTGCCCGTGCGCGCCATCCGTCAGCAGGTCGCCGGCGCCATCAACCTGATCGTCCAGCTGGCCCGGTTGCGCGATGGATCGCGCAAGGTCTCACAGATCACCGAGATCGTCGGCATGGAGCAGGACGTCATCACGACCCAGGACATCTTCGTCATGGAGCAGAAGGGTGCGACGCAGGATGGCAAGATCGTCGCCGAGTTCAAACCGACCGGACTGCGGCCGAAGATCCTGGAGCGCATCTTCGCCCAGGGAATCCCTCTGCCCAAGGAGATCACGACGCTGTTTCCGCCGCCTCCTGGATACAAGCCCGCCGCGCGCTGAAGAGGCGGATTCTAGACAGAGCGGGCAGCGGCGCTTACACTCGAAATCGTGAGGGTCGTCCTGCACGACCGTACCAACGGCATCGGGCAGGAAGTGCGCGACACGGCGCAGCGCAAGCTTGATCGCCTGGTACGCCACTTCGGCAAAGTGGTGGATGCCGAGCTCGAGTTCCTGGAAGAGCGCAAGCAGAGCGACCTGACGACGTTCGTCTGCCGGATCATCGTGCACCTCGACGGCAAGCGCACCCCGGTGCTCTACGCGCGCGAGCGGGGCCAGGATCCGCTCACCGCGCTCGACCTCGCTCTGGACAAGATCGACCGCCAGCTGATGGCGTTCAAGGAGAAGGTGACGCACCGCCGCCAGCCGAGCTCACCGGTCCGAGTGCCACCGTCGCCCGCCGCGCCGCGGGAGCGCTCTCCCGAGCCCGAGCGGCTGCGCCTGAAGCTGCGCCCGATGAGCGTCTCCGAGGCTTCCACGGAGCTCCTGGCCGACAGCCAGCCGTTCCTGGTCTACCTGGACGAGGACTCGGGCGAGATCCAGATCATGGTGAAGCGGGCCGACGGCAGCCTGGCCGTGATCGAGCCGGTGGTTCCCTAGCTCAAACCCGGGTTCGGATTCCTCCCGGCCGGGTAACCTGAAGTAAGTCCATGGTGATTCTCGGGAAGCTGCTCGATCCGAACGAGCGGGAGATCAGGCGCCACCTCACGGTGGCCGAGGCCGTCAACGCGCTCGAGCCGGAGCTCGAGGGTCTCGACGAGGCCGCCCTGCGCGCGCGCTCGGACGACCTCCGTGCCCGCGCCGAGCGGGGGCAGGACCTCGACGAGCTACTGATCGAGGCCTTCGCTTTGTGCCGCGAGGCGGCGCGCCGCACCATCGGCCTCCGCCACTTCGACGTGCAGCTGGTCGGCGGCATCGTCCTGCACCAGGGAAAGATCGCGGAGATGAAGACCGGTGAAGGCAAGACGCTGGTGGCCAGCCTGGCCCTGTACCTGAACGCGCTGGCCGGCAAGGGCGTCCATCTCGTGACGGTGAACGACTACCTGGCCCGCCGCGACGCCGGATGGATGGCGCCCATCTATCACCTGCTCGGCTTGTCGGTCGGCGTCAACGTCGGCACGAGCGCAACGTTCGTCTATGACCCCGATTTCCTGGACGAGACGCACCCGGATCCGCGCCTCCAGCACCTGCGGCCCGCATCGAAGAAAGAGGCCTACGCGGCGGACATCACGTACGCGACCAACTCCGAGCTTGCCTTCGACTACCTGCGCGACAACATGGCGCGCGACCTCACGCAGTGCGCCCAGCGCGACCTCAACTACGCGATCGTGGACGAGGTCGACTCGATCCTCATCGACGAAGCGCGCACGCCGCACATCATCTCGGGTCAGTCTGACGAGTCGACGGACAAGTACTACCAGTACGCGCGCTGGGCGGCGCGGCTGACGGAGGGCGAGGACTACGACGTCGACCTCAAGCACAAGTCGGCGTCGCTGACCGAGCCAGGCATCGCAAAGATGGAGCGCTGGACCGGGATCAGGAACATCTACGACCTCGAGAACGTGATCGAGGCGCACCAGATCAACCAGGCGCTGAAGGCGAAGGCGCTCTTCTTGCGCGATCGTGACTACCTGGTCAAGGACGCCGAGGTCATCATCGTCGACGAGTTCACCGGACGCACCATGCCCGGGCGCCGCTGGTCGGACGGCCTGCACCAGGCCGTCGAGGCGAAGGAAGGCGTCAAGGTGCAGCAGGAGCAGAAGACGATCGCGACCATCACGGTCCAGAACTACTTCCGCCAGTACGAGAAGCTCGCCGGCATGACCGGTACCGCCGTCACCGAGGCGGAGGAGTTCCACAAGATCTACGGCCTCGACGTGGTGGTCATCCCGACCCATCGCGACATGGTGCGGACCGACCACGCCGACGTCATCTACAAATCCGAGAAGTCGAAGTTCGAAGCGGTCATCGACGAGATCGTGGAGATGAACAAGGAAGGCCGGCCGGTGCTCGTCGGCACGGTCTCGGTCGAGAAGTCGGAGCGCCTCGCCAAGATGCTGGAGCGGCGGGGCTTGAAGCACAACGTGCTCAACGCCAAGCAGCACGAGCGCGAGGCCGCCATCGTCGCCGAGGCGGGTCAGGCCAGCGCGGTGACGATCGCCACCAACATGGCCGGCCGCGGCACCGACATCGTGCTCGGAGCCGGCGTGAAGGAAGTCGGCGG
The DNA here is from genome assembly GCA_035473355.1 of Candidatus Limnocylindrales bacterium. Lineage (GTDB taxonomy): Bacteria > Chloroflexota > Dormibacteria > Dormibacterales > Dormibacteraceae > 40CM-4-65-16. Next base: position 9,378 of record DATIOJ010000051.1, on the reverse strand, counting down.
TCTGCACATCATCGGCACCGAGCGCCACGAGAGCCGTCGCATCGACAACCAGCTTCGCGGCCGCGCGGGACGCCAGGGCGACCCGGGCTCGAGCCGGTTCTTCATCTCACTCGAAGACGACCTGATGAAGATCTTCGGTCCGGCCGCCGACCGCATCGGCCGGCTGATGACGAGCCTGGAGGTCGAGCCGATCGAGCATCCATGGGTCGCGCGCTCCATCGCCAGCGCCCAGAAGAAGGTCGAGGGCATGCACTTCGACTCCCGCAAGCACGTGGTCGAGTACGACGACGTGATGAACAAGCAGCGTCAGATCGTCTACGAGGAGCGTCGCAAGGTGCTGGAGGGCGCGGACACTCGGGACAACATCCTGGACTACGTCCGAGAGATCATCGCCAAGGGCGTCGACCAGCACTGCCAGAACCGCCACTTCGAGAACTGGGACCTCGAAGGCCTGGTCAAGTACCTGTCCACCTACCTGCCGATCGCGCCCGGCTCGGAGATCCCGGATGAGGCGCTGCACCGAGGTCCCGAGGGCCTGGTCGAGCACCTCTTCGCGGCCGCCACCGAGGCGTACGACCGCAAGGTGGAAGAGATGGGCGCCGAGCTGATGCCGGTTGTCGAGCGAAGCGTGATGCTGCAGACGATCGACTGGCAGTGGATGGAGTACCTCACCCAGATGGAGCACTTCCGCGAAGGTGTCGGGCTGCGTGCCTACGGCCAGCGCGACCCGCTCGTCGAGTACAAGAACGAAGCGTTCGAGATGTTCAACGAGCTGCGCGAGCGCATCCAGGGCTCGATCGTCTCCTTGATCTACCGCGTCGCGCCGGCGCCGCCGCCACCGCCCACACCGCTGGTGCGCCAGGTGCTGGAAAGCGGCCCCGCTGAGCCAGACGGCGCCAACGGGGCTGGCAAGCGCGCCGCCGCGCAGCAGCGCAAGGGCGCACCGGTCGGGGTCGCTGCCTCGTCCGCCGGCGCTACCCCCGGTGCCGCGGGCGCGCAACCTAAAATCGGCCGGAACGATCCCTGCTGGTGCGGATCGGGGAAGAAATACAAGAGGTGCCACGGAAGATAAGTTGGACGCAGAACTGAACCCCAAAGAGCTCCTGAATCGGATCCTTCAGCTCAAGGAGCACCTTTGACCTCTCCGCGAAAGGCAGGCGAGCCGAGGAGCTTGACGCTCAGCTGACGCAACCCGGGATCTGGGACGATCCAAAGCGCGCGGGCCAGATGGCGCGCGAGGCGGCCGAGTACCGCGACCTGATCGCCACGTGGGATCGCCTCGAGCGCCGCGCCCGGGACCTGGTCGAGCTCGAGCAGCTGGCGGACGGAGACCCCGACCTGGAGCGCCAGCTGGAAGAGGAGCGCAAGGCGATCTCCAGAGAGCTGCGTTCGCACGAGCTGGACCTGCTCTTCACGGATCCCTACGCGAACCACAACGCGGTCGTCACCATCTCGGTCGGCCAGGGCGGTGTGGAGGCGCAGGACTGGGTGGAGATGCTGATGCGGATGTATCTCAAGTGGTCCGAGCGGCGCGGGTTCGAGACCGAGATCATCGACGAGTCACGCGGTGAGGAGGCGGGCTTGAAGAGCGCGACCTTCATCGTGCGCGGCCCGCGCGCCTACGGGCTGCTGCGGTCCGAGCATGGCGTGCATCGCCTGGTTCGCATCTCGCCGTTCGACCAGAACCACCGGCGGCACACGTCGTTTGCCCTGGTCGAGGTCATGCCGGAGCTCGAGAACACCGACGAGGCAGCGGTCGTGATCAACCCACAGGACCTCCGCATCGACACGTATCGCTCGACCGGGGCGGGTGGCCAGCACGTCAACAAGACAGACTCCGCGGTTCGCATCACGCATCTTCCGACCGGCATCGTCGTCACGTGCCAGAACGAGCGCTCGCAGATGAAGAACCGAGAGATGGCGATGAAGGTGCTGAAAGCGCGCTTGTTCCAGCGCCAGCAGCAGGAGGCGGCCGAGCACCTCGACCAGATCCGCGGCCAGGTGATGCCGGCCGAGTTCGGCTCCCAGATCCGCAACTACGTCCTGCAGCCCTACACGCTGGTCAAGGACGTTCGGACGGGTCTCGAGGTGGGCAACGCCCAGGCGGTGCTGGACGGCGAGATCGACCCTTTCATCGAGAGCTGGCTGCGCTGGCGGCTGAGCAAGAACGGAGTGCCGGCGCAAGCCCCGTAACCGCCCTCCGTTAAACCAGTGTTTGACACTGAGAGTGGGGGTTGGACGCCTCGGGGCCGTGCGGTATACTGCCCGCGACCTAGCCACGCGCGCCCGCCGGCGCGTAACGACACAGCAAGAGATTTCGCAGCTAATGGTTTTGACACCGGACTTTGCAACTCGGCCAGTCATCAGCTTCCAGCACGTCTTCAAGACGTACCCCACTGGAACTGAGGCGCTGCGCGACATCAACCTCGAGGTCCCCGAGGGCGACTTTCTGTTCCTGGTGGGACCGTCCGGGGCCGGCAAGTCCACGCTGGTCCGCCTCCTCATCCGCGAGGAGAAGCCGACCAAGGGCAAGATCTTCGTCGACGGCGTCGAGCTCGGGCGCATGAAGCGGCGCCGGCTTCCGTACTACCGCCGCAAGGTCGGGCTCGTGTTCCAGGACTTCAAGCTCCTGCCCAACCTCACGGTCTACGAGAACGTCGCCTTCGCGCTGCGGGTGCTCGGCGAGCCGGACCATCGCGTGCAGGCGAAGGTCGCGGAAGCGCTCGACACCGTCAGCCTCTCAGGCAAAGAGAACACGTATCCCGCCAACCTTTCCGGCGGCGAGCAGCAGCGCGTCGCGATCGCGCGCGCTCTCGTCCACGCGCCGCGTTTCATCATCGCCGACGAGCCAACCGGAAACCTCGACCCCGCGACTGCGTGGGAGATCATGCAGCTGTTCTTGCGCATCAACGCCCGCGGCGCCACCGTGGTCATGGCGACGCACAACCGAGAGATCGTCGATCTGCTTCGCCGGCGCGTCATCGCCATCGACGCGGGTCAGGTCGCAAGGGATGACCGTTCAGGCAGGTACCACGATGATGTTGCGAAACCTCAAGTTCGCGTTCAATAGCGCCTGGCAGAGCTTCTGGCGAAATCTCGCCGTAAGCCTTGCCGCCGTGCTGTCGATCACGCTCATCCTGATCCTGGCGGGCGTCAACCTGCTCGTCGGCCACGCGTTCTCCCAGGTCCTCGACGGCTTCCGGCAGAAGGTGAGCGAGATATCGATCAACGTGGCGGACGGCACGCCGCTGCAGGATGTCTACGACTTCCAGCTGCAGCTGAAGTCCGATCCCCGCGTCGCGAGCGCGAGGTTCATCACCAAGGATGAGGCGCTGACGCAGTTCAAGAGTGACCCGCAGAACGGAGTCCTCACCACGCAGATCGAGGGCAATCCGCTCGACGCCAAGCTCGACGTTCAGGTCAAGAACCTCGGCGACGTCGCTGCGATCGACACCATGGCCCGAAACTGGTCGGGCGTCGACCCAACCGATCCAACGAACTACCAGGGCGACTTCATCAACCGGATGCTTCAGCTGTCGCAGTGGCTCGGGCTGGCCGGCGTCGGACTGCTGGTCATCTTGCTCATCGTCTCGGTCGTCATCGTCATGAACACGATCCGCACAGCGGTCTATCACCGGCGGAAGGAAATCGAGGTGATGAAGCTGGTCGGCGCGACCGAATGGTTCGTGCGCGGTCCGTTCGTGCTCGAGGGCGTGATGACGGGTCTCATCGCGGCTGCCATCGCACTGGCGTTGCTTGTGATCGCCTACGAGCCGGCGGTCGACCGGTTCAAGTCGGACGTGGGCTTCATCCCGCTCTCCTACGACCCGGCCTTCATCTCGAGCCTCGCCACCGATCTGCTCCTCGCCGGCGCCTTGCTCGGCGCGCTAGGCAGCTACATCGGCGTGCGCAGGTACGTGAAGGTATGACGCTGAAGGGCCGCGCCCGCGTCCTGCTCATGGCCATCGTGGCCGCGCTGGGCTGGCTGCCGGCGTCCGTGCAGAATGCCGCCGCCGTGTACTGCTACCCGGGCGATCCGCCCGCCGTGTACCAGGCCTGCCTCGCCTACAACGCGGGCATAGGCCAGCAGGTCAACAACGAAAACCAGCTGAACAGCCTCATCGGCAGGTACAACGACACGGCGGCCCAGATCAACGCCATCGACGCGATGATCGCCAGCCTCAACAACCAGATCGCGGCGCAGCGGAACCTGATCGCCCAGACGAAGGCCGCGATCGACGACCTGAACATGAGGATCCGCTTCGGCGAGGCGGCGGTGATCCAGCTCCAGGCGACCGTCAGCGTTCGAGAGGAGACGCTCAACCAGCGCCTCCGCTACATCGACTCGCACGGCAGCGTGAACTATCTCCAGCTCGTCCTGACATCGAACAACATCAACCAGCTGCTCAACCGAATCGTGGGGGCGCAGCAGGTCGCGGCCTCCGACAAACGGCTGCTCGGGGAGCTCGACACCGAGCGGCGCCAGGTGGACATCGCCAACAGCGAGCTCGACCTGAAGCGCGACCAGGTACAGGTCTTGCTCCAACAGCAGCAGGCCACTGAAGCCGAGCTGGAAAAGACCCTGGCCACGCAGAGGGCGGCCGTCGAGGCGGAGCACAAGCTACAGGCCCAGATCTCTGCGCAGTACGCGCAGGTGCAGGCCGAGCGCGCCAAGATCGATGCCCAGGTCGCGCAGCTCTATCTGCAGTACGCCGCGCAGGCCGAGAAGGCCGGCGGCGGCAACGGCGTGTTCGAGTGGCCAGTGCCGGCGTGCGGCTACGGGTGCATCACGCAGGGTTTCGGCTGCTCGACCTTCTACCTCGAGGTCTACGACCCCAGCTGTCCCTACCCGCACAAGATCCACACCGGAGTGGACATTGCAGGCCCGTATGGAACGCCGATCGTTGCGGCCGACACCGGCGTCGCCTACCTGTATCCAGGGAGCGTCGGCTACGGCAACCTGCTGGTGATCATCCACGGCAACGGCTACTCGACCTACTACGGCCACCTCGCGGGTTACGCGCCGGGGCTGGGGACCGGCCAGGTCGTGCCGCGCGGTACCACGGTCGCATTCGAAGGCTCGACCGGCTGGTCGACCGGCCCGCACCTGCACTTCGAGATTCGCGTCAACGGCGTCTACAAAGATCCCTGCATCTGGCTCGGCTGCTGAGCCGTCGGTGTTTCGCTAGTCTGCTCTGAGTGGCGGGACACTCTAGATGAATCGCAGCGTCGCCCTCAGGGGTGGCGCCGTCGCGTTGCTGCTCGTCATCGGTTTTGTCGCGGGCATTTACGTCGACCAGGCGTATCCCGAATTCGTGCCGTACTTCGGTCACCGCGGCGTTTCCAAGATCGACCTCACCGAGGTGCAGCAGGCGGCGCGATTGATCCAGGCCGACTACGTCGATACCGGCGTCAACGCGTCCAAGCTGTCGCAGGGCAGCGTGCAGGGTATGGTCAGCAGCCTCGGCGACCCCTATTCGATTTACTTCGATCCCGACCAGTACAAGCGTCTGCAGCAGAGCTACCAGGGCCGGTACACCGGGATTGGGATCTACCTCAGCTTCAACACCGGCGGCTATCCGACCATCACCGGGACGGTGGCCGGCTCGCCGGCGGCGGAGGCTGGGCTGATGGCGGGGGACCAGATCGTCAAAGTTGGCGACAAGGACATCAAGGGGATCACGGCCGACCAGGCCACCGCGTTGATCCAGGGCCCAGAGGGCACGCAGGTCACCATCACCGTGTCGCGCGGAGGCGAGACGAAGAGCTACACGATCACGAGGGCGCAGATCCAGGTGCCGACGGTGCGTTCGTCGGTGGTCGGCGACCGGGTCCTTTACGTGCGCATCTACCAGTTCGGCGCCGAGACCTCGACTGAGTTCTCCAAGGCGCTGACGAACGGCCTTCCGGGATCGGCCGGCGCGATCCTCGATCTGCGCGGCGACCCGGGCGGCTTCATCTCCGCGGCCGACGACGTCATCACACAGTTCGTGTCCAGTGGCGAGACTTTCGAGACGCGCGGTCGGAACGGGACCGACCGGCACCAGGTCGGCTCCAAGCACGCCGCGCCCTCGGTTCCGCTCGTCGTGCTGGTGGATGCCAACAGCGCGTCCGCGGCCGAGATCGTGGCCGGTTCGCTCCAGGTCCACAAGCGGGCCAGGCTCGTGGGCACGACGACCTTCGGTAAGGGCTCGGTGCAGCAGGACTTCGTCCTGAGCGATGGGTCGGACCTTCACCTGACCGTCGAACGGTGGTACCTGCCCAACGGCGTGACGATCGACCACAAGGGTCTTACACCGGACGTCATGGTGACGCTTGCCCACCCGACCGACGCGTACGACGTCACCCAGCCGTCACAGGGTTACGCGAACGACGCGCAGCTCAACACCGCATTGGGTTTGCTGGCGGGTGGGTAGACTGGCTAGCGCGATTTTGAGGGCGGTTAGCTCAGCTGGCTAGAGCGCCTCGCTTACACCGAGGAGGTCGTTGGTTCAAGTCCATCACCGCCCACTCCGCGTGACCACCCAGGAGAGCGAGCGGCGCCTGGGGATCGCACGACGAATCGTGGAGCGTCTGGCAGCCGACACCGATATGCGTGCCTCGCTGATGGCAGGTTCCGTCGCGCAGGGTACCGCCGACGAGCACTCCGACATCGATTTGCTGAACTACTACGAGCGCCTTCCCGAGCCGACAACGTTCGATGCCGTGCTGCGGGACGTGGGCGCCGCTCTGATCGGGCCCATCGGCGAACCCGACAAGGATGGATTCGTCGCCAGGTACAGGCTTGACGAGGTCGAGGTCCAGACCGGCGGCGAGCTGGTTGAGGCACTGGAGCGGCGCCTGGGCAGGATCGCGGCAGGGGAGGTCGACTGGGTCACGGCGAAAGTCGCGATGGGTCTGCTCGAGGGTGTTCCATTGTTCGGCGCCGGCGTGGTCCGCGCCTGGCAGGCCCGCGCGGCATATCCGGAATCGCTGCGGCGGAAAGAGGTCGAGGCCAACCTCGGCTGGTTTCCGATCTGGGCCATCGATGCTCATCTCGCGGCGCGCGACGCAGAGCTGTTTCGCCGGCAGATGCTGCTGGACGGCGCCTTCAAAGTGGTCGCCGTCCTCTCGGCCGTGAACCGGCTCTACTTCACCGAGTTCCAGTTCAAGCGCGCGCACGAGCATGCCTCGCGCATGCGGATCAAGCCGGACCGCCTCGCGGACCGACTTGACCTGCTCGCCAACGCGGCGCCGTCTGAGGCTGCCGGCGTCCTACGAGGGCTCGTGGAGGAGACGAAGGAGATCGTGAGGGCCGAGGTCGAGGGAGTTGACGCCGACGCGCCGTGGCAGCCGGCGAAGGCCGGCTAGTGCAGTCTGCCGACGGCGGTGCGGGCGAGGCCCTCGACTTTGGTCGAGTCAGTGGTCGGGGTCATGATGATGAACAGCAGGATGTTTGACTTGAAGACGAAGATCGCGATGCCGGCGGAGCCGCTGGACGCGCCCGTGGCACCGTACTCGACCGCCTTGTCGCCGATCCCGGTGACGACCTTGGCGTTGTTGATGCCGTAGATGGCCCTGAACGCCGCCGCCATCTGCTCCGGGTTGGTCTGATCGGCGGTGGCGGCGTCCGGGTAGGCCTGAGCGAACAGGAGCACCCCGGCCGAGCTGTCCGACTGGCTGCCGTAGAAGCACGCGCCCGGGATGGCCACGCCGCCCTGGGCCGCCAGGTTGGTCACCGTCACCCCAACGGCCGCAGACGCCTCATCCGCCGTCACAAGCGTGCAGATGTCGGCCGGCAGGGTTATGTTCGTCGCTCGCCCGATGATGCTCGGGCTCGACTTCACCGAGAGGTTGCCGTTGGGTGATCCCGATGAGCTGCTGGTCGATCCGCCGCAGTTGCCACAGGACATCGCGAAGACCAGGGCGACCACCAGGCTCAGGGTGCTGGTAAGGGTCCCTCGTCGGAGCCTGAACGCGGTGATCACGTCGCGCGGTAGTGTCCCTTGGACCAGAGCCCAATGTCAACCCGGACAATGGCCCTATACGGTCCGCCGATAGAATGGTCGGCCGTGCCGAGGTAGCTCAGCTTGGTAGAGCACTTGACTGAAAATCAAGGTGTCGCCAGTTCAAATCTGGCCCTCGGCACCACCGGCGTGTGTGCAAGTTCGGCTGAGGCGGCTCATAAGGCCTTCGGCTGATGCGTCAGACACCTTCGGTTGATGCGTCACAGCTACTTCGGCTGATTTGTCACGCTCCCGCGCATGAGGGAGATGAGCGTGACTGAGCAAAGGTACAAGGCGGTCCTGGCGGTCATCGGCGACGGTCGGACGGTGGGCGAGGTAGCCAGGGAAGGGGGCATCTCTCGGCGGACGATGCACCGTTGGCTAGCGCGCTACGAAGGGGACGGATTCGAAGGTTTAGGCGACCGTTCTCACCGACCGGCGCATTGCCCACATCAAATGTCGCCGCTGGTCGAGGCCATGGTGCCCGAGATGCGTCGCGCCCATCCCTACTGGGGAGCGCGCCGAATCGCGTTTGAGTTGGGACGCAAAGGTATCCAGCCGGCGCCATCAGAGTCGGCTGTCTATCGCTGCCTGGTCCGGGCCGCGGTCATCGACCCCGTGACCCGGCGCCGGCGCCGGGAGACCTGGAAACGATGGGAACGGGCCGGACCGATGGAGCTGTGGCAGTTGGACGTGGTGCATGGCTTCCTGCTGGCTGACGGCAGCTCGGCAAAGGCCCTTACGGGCATTGACGACCACTCCAGGTACTGCGTCTCGGCCCGGCTCATGGCCAGAGAGCGAACCCAATCGGTCTGCGACGGGTTCAGCTCGGCCCTGCAGGCCTACGGCACCCCGCTCCAGGTCCTGACCGACAACGGCAAGGTCTTCACTGGCCGATTTGCCCAACCACCAGTGGAGGTGCTGTTCGACCGCATCTGCCGCGAGAACGGGGTCGACCACATCCTCACCCAGCCGCGCTCGCCGACCACCACCGGCAAGATCGAGCGCTTTCACCGCACCCTCAGGGTGGAGTTCAACACCAGGCAGGTGTTCCGGAACCTGAAGACAGCCCAGGAGGCTCTCGATGAGTGGGTGACCTACTACAACACGCAGCGACCGCACCAGGCCCTCGCAGATGCCACGCCGGAGACTCGCTTCAAAGCGACTGACGGCAACCTGCAGCGACGCATGACTCCGCGTCCTGAGCGCAACGGCGAGCAGTGGGTGTGCCGAAGAGTGGCGAGCAATGGAATCGTCAGCGTCGGCTACCAGCAGGTCAGCGTCGGCAAACACCATGCCGGCAGCGCCTGCGACGTACTGGTCACGGACGGCCTGCTCCAGTTCTGGGTAGGCAGTGAGCTGCTCAAGACAGTGGCCCGGACAAGCCGTGGCC